>NZ_AJXL01000058.1 GCF_000264055.1 Flavobacterium sp. ACAM 123
TTTTTATGTTTAATTCTTATTTAGAAGAGTTTAGTGACTGATTAATCCTCTTTATCGGCTAATTTTTTTTCTAGTTCTGCCTGAAATTCTTCCATAACTGGTTTCATTGTACTTTCAGGAATATCGGAGATTCTAATGTACATTAATCCATCAACAGCATTATTGAACAAGGGATCAACATTAAAAGCAACCACTTTTGCATTTTGTTTAATGTATTTTTTGATTAACACTGGCAAACGCAAAACTCCGGGCTCGAGTTCATCAATTATTTTATCAAATTTATTTAAATCAGCTTCTGTTTCATTAAAAATAAAATCTTTATCAGCATCTTTCAGTTTTACTTTATAGGCTTTCTTAGGATGAACATACTGTGCGATGTAAGGATCATAGTAATTCGATTTCATAAATTCAATCATCAAAGATTTTGAGAAATCAGAGAATTGATTGCTGATGCTTACACCTCCAAGAAGAAATTTATGTTCTGGAAAACGCAGCGTGGTATGAATTATTCCTTTCCAAAGCAAGAAAAGAGGCATCGGTTTTTGCTGGTATTCTCTAATAATGAATGCACGCCCCATTTCTATGGACTGATTCATCATATCATCAAGTTCTGGTTCAAAACGAAAAAGTTCATTCAAATAAAAACCGTCGATTCCGTATTTTGGATAAATCTCAGAGCCTAATCCCATTCTATAGGCTCCTGCGATTTTTTTCGCTTCGTCATCCCATAAGAAAAGATGGTGGTAGTATTGATCAAACTTGTCTAAATCGATAGACTCATTTGTTCCTTCTCCTACTTCTCTAAATGTGATTTCGCGTAATCGTCCAATCTCATGAAGAATATTCGGAATTGTGTCTGCTTCAGCAAAAAATACTTCGTAGTTTTTACTTTGTAACAGCCTGCAATCCATTTTGCGTAAGGCATCGACTTCTGCAATTATTTTTTTTCCATTTGCAGGAGTCACTATTTCTTTCGGACTTCTGGGAATTTTTAAATGTGGCGTAGTCAGTAATTTGAACTCTTTCTCGTATGGATTTGCCAACATGTAAGTCTTCTTTCGTAAGAATTCAGAATAGAGTTCAGTTGTTTTATATTCGTTTTGTTCAGCGACAGAAATCGGTTTTCCTATCCTGACTTTTATGACGCGGTGTTTTTGACTAAAAACTTCTGAAGGTAGTTTTGCTGTTCGAAAAGTTCCGCTAATTTTAGAAAGGAAATAAAACATCCAACTATTTCTGGCGTGAAAATAAATAGGTACAACGGGAACTTGTGCTTTACGGATTACTTTAATAGCTCCCTCTTCCCAGGGCTTGTCGACCATAAGTTTGCCATCTTTGTAACTGGAAACTTCTCCGGCTGGAAACATTCCAAGAGGTTTTCCATCGCTCAAATGACGTAACGTTTCCTTAATCCCTATTACACTTGATTTGGCATCCTTGTGATTTTCAAAAGGATTGACAGGCATGATGTATTTTTTGAGAGGCTCAATCCGATGCAATAAAAAGTTTGCTATTATTTTGAAGTTTGGTTCTCTTTCGAGCATTAATTTCAACAATAGAACACCATCTATACCGCCCAAAGGATGATTTGAAATGGTGATATAAGCTCCTTCCTTTGGCAGCCGTTTAAAATCTTCTTCTGGGATTTCAAATTTTATTTGTAAGTCGGCTAATATGGCATTTAAGAAATAAACATCTTTTAAATGTTTATTGCCGTCATAAAATTTATTAAGCTTCGCTATTTTTAATGCTTTCATTAAGAGCCAACCGGAAAAAGTTCCTAGAACTCCATATTTTTCAGCATTTATTGCTTTTGCAACTTCTTTTGCGGTCACTAAACCCATGTACGTATTGTTTTTCGAGGGAAAAGCAAAGATAAACAAAAAGTCTATGATTAGGTTATTGTTGCCTGCGATTTTCTTACTTTTTAGATTGTTTGATTTTTAATTTTTAGTACATTTGAGATTAAAAATTAGATAAAAATGAAGATTATTTCTTATAATGTTAATGGAATTCGTGCTGCAATTTCTAAGGGATTTATTGATTGGTTAAAACAGGCAAATCCTGACGTAGTTTGCCTTCAAGAAATTAAAGCATCGCCGGAACAACTTCCTTTAATGGATTTTGAATTGGCAGGATATCCATATCATTATTGGTTTCCTGCCACAAAAAAAGGATATAGCGGAGTGGCTATTTTATCAAAAGTAAAACCTAATAATATCGTCTTTGGAACAGGAATTGAGCATATGGATTTTGAAGGCAGGACGATTCGAGTAGACTTCGATGAGTTATCAGTAATGAGCTTGTATCTGCCTTCGGGGACAAATAGCGCAAGATTAGATCATAAATTTATGTTTATGGATGATTTTCAAAATTACATCACAGAATTAAAGAAGGAGATTCCGAATTTGGTTATTTGTGGAGATTACAATATATGCCACGAAGCCATCGACATTCATAATCCCGTGCAAAGTAAAAAAGTGTCTGGGTTTTTGCCAGAAGAAAGAGCTTGGCTTGATAAGTTTCTCGATAACGGATTCATTGACAGTTTCCGTTTTTTTAATAAAGAACCAGATAATTATACCTGGTGGACTGTTCGAGTGCCTACTGCAAGGCCAAGTAATAAAGGGTGGCGAATTGACTATTGTTTAGTCAGCGAACCTTTGAGAGAAAAAATAAAAAGAGCACTTATTTTGCCCGAAGCAAAACATTCTGATCATTGTCCCGTTTTAGTAGAGGTAGAGTAAGCTAATAATAGAATACAATATAATGTTTAAAGTATAAAATATGATAAAAAGAATTTCACTAGGACTATTAATTGTAGCGCTTTCAACTTCATGCGTATCTAAGAAAATTTACAACGATTTAGAAAATAGGTTTACAGATTTAAAGAAAGAAAATAGAACTTTAGCTGATGAAAACGGATCCCTTTTACAGGCAAAGAATCAACTGGAACTGGAGCAAGATGTCTTAAATTCAGACCTAAGTAAGATGAAGTCAGAGCGTGACAAATGGCTGGCTGATTATGGTGCTTTAAGCAATAAGATGGATGTTATGGAAGAATCCTACAAAGCTTTAGAGAAAAATAGTAATGAGGCTTTGCAAAGTAACATGAGTAAAAATCGTGATTTGCTTTCGCAATTAGATGCTAAAGGAAAGGCTTTGGCAATTGAACAGGAACGATTAAACAAAAGTGCTCAGAGACTGCAAGAATTAGAATCATTGATTGCCGCCAAAGAAGCAACGATGAAAAAACTGAAAGAAACGCTTTCAAATGCCTTGAATAGTTTTGAAGGAAAAGGACTGACCGTAGAGCAAAAAAACGGGAAGGTATATGTATCCATGGAAAACAAACTACTGTTTAATTCCGGCAGTTGGGCTGTAGGTTCTGAAGGAAAGAAAGCTGTGGTAGAACTAGGGAAAGTATTGGGAGACAATCCTGATATTTCAGTGTTGATTGAAGGTCATACCGATGATGATCGTTTTAGTGCGTCAGGACCCATAGCTGATAATTGGGATTTGTCCACTAAAAGAGCCACTGCTATAGTTGCCATTTTGAGCGAAAACAAAAATATCAATAAGCAAAACTTAACCGCTGCAGGAAGAGGGGAGTTTTCACCATTAGCCAGTAATGCAACGGCAGAAGGGAAAGCAAAAAACAGAAGAATCGAGATTATCTTAACACCAAGATTAGATGAAATCGCTGAAATGTTGAATGAAATAAACTAAGCGATGACGTTTTTATTTAGAAAGGTTCAGCTGTAAAAAGCAGAACCTTTTTGCATTTAAATAAAATTAAATTCGCTAAAAAATTGGTTAACTCAAGATTGTGAACTGGTAATAAAAGGTACATTTGTGCCTGCACACTGTTAATTTTTTTTAATTTTTAATCTAAAAAATGAAATATACAACCTTACCTAATACGGAAATAAAAGTCAGCAAAATATGTTTAGGCACAATGACTTTCGGTCAACAAAATACAGAGGCAGAAGGACATGAACAGATGGACTATTCACTTGAAAAAGGAGTCAATTTTTGGGATACAGCCGAAATGTATTCTGTACCAGCACGGGAGGAAACCTTTGGGAGTACAGAAAAAATTATTGGAACTTGGTTTAAAAAAACTGGAAGACGAGAAGAGGTTGTCTTAGCTTCCAAAATAGCGGGACCTAATCCTAACTTTACCTATATGCGCGATAAGAATGACTTCTCGCCTGCCAGTATAAAATATGCTTTAGACAATAGTTTAAAGCGCCTTCAAACGGACTATCTTGATTTGTATCAGTTGCATTGGCCAGAGCGAAAAACTAATTTTTTTGGGCAAAGAGGTTTTACAGTGCAAGAGGATGGTTGGGAAGATAATATCCATGCAGTCTTAGACACTTTGGGAGATTTTATAAAGGAAGGTAAGATCAAACACATTGGACTTTCTAATGAGACGCCATGGGGAATCATGCGTTTTCTGGAAGAAAGCAAGCACCATCATTTGCCGAGAATAAAAACAGTTCAAAATCCATATTCTTTGTTGAACAGGCTTTTTGAAAGCGGTTCTGCCGAAATTTGTATGAGAGAAGATGTGGGTCTTTTAGCTTATTCTCCAATGGCTTTTGGGATTTTATCTGGAAAATTCTTGACGGGAGAAAAACATCCTAATGCAAGGCTTAATTTATTTCCTCAATTTGTAAGATACAACAGTGCACAATGTACCGAAGCAACAAGATTATATCAGGAAATTGCTCGTAAAAATGGGTTGAGTTTAACGGAATTGTCATTGGCTTTTATAGAGCAACAGTCTTTTGTGACCAGCACCATTATTGGGGCTACAACAATGGAACAACTGAAAGAAAATATAGAGACCATCCACGTGTCATTGTCAGATGAAATACTAAAAGCAATTGATGAAGTTCAGGCTATAATTCCTGATCCGGCGCCATAATTAGTATTTATATAATTAGCAGGAAAGCCCGATAGATATTACAATGTATTGGGCTTTTGCATTTAGGGGAGTTTTACTTTCATGCCAAACGAATTTATTTTTTAATCCAAATCGTTTTGGTATTATGCGGATATAATAGGAATATAGTACAATGTAATTGGGCTATGTTTAATATATAATCGGCATTAAAACGAAAACTCTTCATTAACCCAAAGGGAATCAACGGGGATTGAATCTTGCACTTTTAGTCGCAGATAGGATTTCGCGTCACCTGAAATCAGAAGCGGTTGTGATTTGTAAATCGTGTCATCACTACTTAGTAATCCTCTTCTTATCATGATGTTCGTTAAAAAGGATTCCTGCGTAGCCGCAAAATCTCTTAGTTTGCCTTGGTCATTAAACTGATACATGAATTTTCTTGGGCTAGGGATAATTCGAGCCAAAAACAAACATTCGTTGAAAGTTAATTCAGAAGGGCTTTTCTGGAAGTAGAAACGGCTTGCTTCGCCTATTCCATATACATTGGGTCCCCATTCAATAATATTAAAGTACACTTCAAGCATTCTTTCTTTGCTGACGATGCGGTTGTTTTCTAGAATATAAACGAGCAAGATTTCCTCCAATTTTCGAGATACCGTTTTTTCGCGAGTAAGGAAAACATTTTTTATCAATTGCATGCTGATGGTACTGGCGCCACGCGAGAATTTTTTTGTTTTTATGTTTTTGACAATAGACTGCTTGAACGCTTCATTTATAAACCCGTGATGGGAGAAGAAAGAAGGATCTTCTGTAGTTAACACACATTTTCGTAAGTAAGGTGAGATTTGATCTATCGGAGTATAATTTGGATTTGACGAGCCTATTAAAATTGGCCTTTGCAGGACATCTTTTATAATTGCCCTGTAGACGAACTCCCCATTCAGTCTAGTTAGATTCGCTTCTCCGTATTTTGTTATTTTTAAATTTTCCTTTTTCAAATTGCTATCAAAAACGAGCTGATCTGGTTTATTTTTATTGAATTTAAAATCCAGCTTATAATCGAAAGTGCCTTCGGCCCGCATTCCTTGAAAATGGGTAAACAATCCATCAGGGAGAGAGGAGATGAAATCCTGCGCTTTCATTTTCGGAATAACCACGTTGAGTTTGTAAATGGTATCGCTTTCTGTGTCATAAGAAATGTAGGGACGCAATTTAACCTGATTGAATTGGACTGTGGAGCTGCTATCTATTGATATGAAATCAGAGCCGAGTAAGAAACGATAGTCAAACCGTGCGTTTTTAATTATGACATCCTTACTGGCTATTTTTGGGTGGTTTATCTTTAAGTTAGTGATGGAAGTGAAGCCATCAATATACAATTCATTCCCTCTCTTGTCGATATTTTCAATGTTTAACCGAATCGAATCAAAGGTGGACCTTAAATTATAACGCTCGTCAAAATATGGTACTTTGATTGCTCCGGTATCTTTATTAAAGATTCTAATGTCTGCTTTTTTATTTCTTGGATCTGCGAAGCCGCTAATTTTCCAGCGCTGGGCAAAAGTATTTGTTTGAACATTTATAGAAGTTTCAAGTTCTTTGTCTGAAAGTGTCAATTTTTTAATGTCGATAGTTGCTTTTTTACCATTATCATCTAGTTTGAACTTCAGGTTTTCGACGCTCATATCCGTTGGAATCAAGTTCAATGCTTTTGAAATAATTCTAAATGCAAAAGTGGCATAATCTCTTTTTTCATTGGTAGTTGTTTCTCCATCGTCTTTCTTTAGGAACGCAGCGAAATTTTTTACATTTCCCTTCTGTATAAGTTGTACCATTCCATTTTCAATTTCCAATGTGCCTAGTTGAACATCACCCAACAGCAAATGCCAGAAATTAATACTGGTTTTCATTTTTTGGATTCTAAAGAGGGTATCTGCATTTTTGGGAACCAAGGTGATTTCAGTCAGGCTGATTCCTGAAAAACTGTCAAAAGAGGCTTTTTTTATGGACAATTCACTATTGTACTTTTGCTCAATTTTAGTTGAAGCTTTTTCAATTGCTTGTTGTAAAATAGAGTCCCTAAAAACAAAAAAACCGATAGCTATTAGCGTTAAGAATACTGTAAGCACCTTAAGGAGTAAAATTATCTTCTGTTTTCCAGTTTTCATGAATCGTAGTCTATTTTAAGAATTGATTAAAAAGCAAATTTAAATGATTCTTTGTAAATCTGTTTTTTTAAATTAGAATAATTAGGTAGTACCAGTTAATTTTATGTTTTGCGCATAAAAAAACTACAATAGTTGCGTATCGTAGTTTTTGAAACAGAGTGTGTTTTACGGTTTAAATAACGTTATTTCGGGTTGTAGAATTTTTTTACTTTTGCTATGATCTGATTAGAAGTCATGCTGTCGGTCGTTTCAACGGACTTCAGTTTGCTAGCAATAGTTGATTTTTCAGCATTTATTTTTTGCTGCAGTTTTGTTTTTGTTTCTGCGGGACCAAAAATGTAAAGTTCGTCAGACGCACTAACACTAGATATAATATCTTTTAAGTAGCTGTTAATTTGATGTTTCTTTCTTTCGTCAAAGGTTTTTTGTGAGTCCAGCTGACCTCCAGAAAAGCTTCCTTTGTCGCCTTCTTTATCATGATATACACTATTCTCAAGATCAGATAGGATTTCACTAACGGCTTCTTTTCCATCTTGGAGAGTTACAATGATTGCTTTTGTTGAGTCAATCCAAATTCCTGTTTGCTTTTTCATTTTTTATACGTTTGATAGTGTTATTAATTATAGTAGACAGTTCTAATTTTATTAGGGAAAAAATATTGAATTAAGGAGCTCAAACTACTTTTAGATCGATAGGTTTGAGCTCTTACTTTATCAAATAGCAACGATTTTGTAGTCTTATCAATTGATAAATGTTCGTTTTATAAAATTACGAAATAAATTAGGGGTGGCATAAAAATTAACAGGTAAATAACGAAAGACTAAATTTAGGAGTGCTGCTGCTGTAGTTTTGGATTGGTTCCGCTTTTACATTTAAAGCGTTTTTTCGCCTAAAAAGCCCGCTGACTAAATCCTTTTTTTTTGAATGCTGTAGAAAGTTTCCTGATTTCGGTTCCGTTGTAATTAACAGTTAGTATAGCCAAAATGGATGCTGTATTAAAAAGTGTATAAAATTAAAAAGTTGTACTTTTAACATGTGATACAAAAGAGAGTTTTTGCAGTGGAAGGTTTTTTAGATACACTTATTTTTCACCTAGGATTCGCAGCAGAGATTACAGCATAAATTACACATAAGCCCTCATTATTTTGAACAAAACAATATATTAAAGAGCATTAATAGTATGGATATTAAATCATTTAGAGAAAAAACCATAGCAAATAAAATACCTGATAGTTGGTATTCTATAAATAGTGGGGTTAAGTTTAATGCTTGTATTCTAGTTTACAATAAATCGTATTGGGAATCTTTTTATTTTGATGAAAAAGGAGAAACTAATAATTTAAATTTACTTAGTAATGAAGATGAAGCCTTAGATTATTTGTGGAAGCAAATAGAAAAAATGATGTTGCTATATAAGTGGAATAAATAAGCCTTAACGTTCTTGATAGGGTTCGAGCTTTCCGAAGTATTGTTTAGAAAACATATAGGATTGAATTGCTGTTTGAGACGGTATTTGAGACTAATTTTGATTTAAATTTTTAGCTAATGATCTTCTCGAACTTATGGATTTGCGTGAAGGATAGAAGCGAAAATCCTTTTTTATCTCGCCTTTTTGGGTTAGATAAAAGACATTGTAGCAAATAGCCGACTCACTTTTTTCTTGTGGGTCACGCCTAAAATAGTATTGCATCTATCATAAAAGTGTTGGATTTAAATTATTTTTTACCCAAACAACATACTGGCTACATCTTCTATTTTTGCGACAAGTTGAATTTTTATTCCAGTATTTTTTGATGTGATTTTATTGTATTTAGACACAAAAATAGTGGAGAAACCTAGTTTCTCCGCTTCTTGAATGCGTTGATCTACACGGTTCACGGGACGGATTTCTCCTGACAATCCTACTTCTCCTGCAAAACAAAAACCTTTATCAACCGGAATGTCTTCATTAGAGGATAAAATGGCTGCCACGACTGCTAAATCGATAGCTGGGTCATCTACGCTGATACCTCCTGTGATGTTTAAAAAGACATCTTTGGCGCCAAGCCTAAAACCGGCTCTTTTTTCCAGAACGGCTAAAATCATGTTTAGTCGTTTGGCGTTGTATCCCGTTGTGCTGCGCTGCGGCGTTCCGTAAACTGCCGTGCTAACTAAGGACTGGATTTCAATCATCAAGGGGCGCATGCCTTCTAGGGTAGAGGCAATAGCCGTGCCCGATAATTCTTCGTCTTTGTGCGAAATCAAGATTTCCGATGGATTTGAGACTTCGCGCAGCCCGCTTCCTAGCATTTCATAAATTCCAATTTCAGCCGTAGAGCCGAAACGATTTTTTAGGGATCGTAAAATACGGTAGACATGGTTTCGATCTCCTTCAAATTGTAAAACAGTGTCGACCATGTGTTCCAATATTTTTGGTCCAGCAATGTTTCCATCTTTGGTAATATGACCAATAAGAATAACTGGAATGTTCGTTTCTTTGGCAAATTTGATCAGCTCGGCGGTGGTCTCTCGAATTTGGGAAATACTTCCTGCCGTAGATTCAATATAATCGGTGTGGAGTGTTTGAATCGAATCAATGATTACAATTTCGGGAGCAATAGCTTCAATTTGTTTAAATATATTCTGCGTTTTTGTTTCGGTAAGAATATAGCAGTTATCACTTGTCGTAGTGATTCTTTCTGCTCTCATTTTTATTTGTTTTTGGCTTTCCTCACCAGAAACATATAAAGTTTTATAGGGTAATTTCAACGAAATTTGAAGCAATAGCGTGCTTTTTCCTATGCCGGGTTCACCACCTAATAATATTAAAGACCCAGGAACGATACCGCCTCCAAGTACTCTGTTTAATTCGGAGTCAGTAGTGTCCATACGGATTTCCTGAGTAGAATCGATTTCGTTTATTTTTAAAGGTTTGGGTGCTTTACTGGTTACGGTTGTTTCACTTTTCCAGGCTACTTTTTCCTGTTTTTGTATGATTTCCTCCGCTATGGTGTTCCATTCTTTACAGGAGTTACATTGCCCTTGCCATTTGGCATATTGTGCCCCACAATTCTGACAGAAAAAAGAAGTTTTTACTTTCGACATTATTTTTTTTGTTGTTAAACTTAGCATGCTGTCGTATTTATCAAACATCATGTCTTTTGTTAAATTACCAATCTCCTCTAATTGAGATGCTCTTTGGTACTTACTGGCTGCTCTTTTAGCATCGCCCATTTTCTCGTACATTAACCCTAATTGATAAGAGGCCAACATTGATTTTGGATAGTTTTTATCGGCAACCTCAGCTAACTTATCTAACTCATTATAGGCCTTGTTTTTTAGAATGGCGGCTTCAATTGCTTTAAAATCATTCAGTCTGACCGGAATTGTCAGACTTAGTTTGTCTGCTATCAAATCATATTTTTTTATGAGGTAATCGACATATCCACGTGGAAGAGTTGCGATTTTATCAGTAAATTCAGAGGAAGAAATGGGTTTGTAGGAGTCGAAAATTTGGTACAATGCACTAGGAATCGAATATAGTACTAAGGAGTAATGAGAGGCATTTTGAAACGCATCATACTTATAATCAATATCTGAATTACTAATCATCTTTATGTTCGCGTCTAAGTTTTTTATCGGTTCGCGAAGCTGCCTGATATCGACATCTGCGGATGATTGATAGTAAAAAAGAGCTTTTTTTGAATTCGCGAGTTGTGCGGGAATTCGAGTTTCCATCTCAGGAGCTAATTCGGGACTTAAAGAGATGTAGGCATCAAATATAGGATTATCCTTGTACAGGAAAAAGTTTAAAAACCCAGCTGTTGTATCGTGTCCGGCAATTATATGAAATGGTGCGGTGCGGTATTTTTTTTCAATGTAGGGCAATAACTCCCCTCCAATAAATTCAAAGAAATCAGCTCCTTTTCCGGAAGGTAAACCAGTGTCGCTAGCATAAAAGCAGTCGTCCATTCGAGTATTTCTTTGATTTATTCCAACAATAATAGTTTCTGGTAAATCATCCCAATAGGCGCCATAGTCCATGGCTCCGTAAAAAGGGTCAAATAAATATTCGCCATCCAGTAAAATAAGTAGAGGGTATTTTTTAGTTGGATTTTGGTCATATGTGAGGGGTAAACCAATGGTTATTTCGCGAGTTTCTCCCAGTTTCTCTGAAATAAATGATTCTGTCGTTTTTTGAGAGAACATAGAAAAAGTAAAAAATAACAATAGGAATAGCTGTTTCATGATTTAGAGGTATTTAAAAAATTAATTTTATTCTAAATGGAGTAGCAATATAATGCTTTATTCACTTTAATGAAAAAAAGGGGGTGCTTAAAACAGTTTCATCTTGTGGTGTAAATAAGTAATAGAGTTGATTTTCAAAATACTATCGTAAGTTGAAAAAATGTTTTTTTGTACGATTTAAGTTAAAGAATTGTCTTTTTCATTGGGGAAAATAATCCAAGGCTTGAATGTTCTTGCTTCTTCAAACTCTAAAGTAGCATAAGAAATTATAATGATAATATCTTCTTTTTGGACTTTTCGTGCTGCAGGTCCATTAAGGGTTATTTCACCTGAATTACGTGCTCCTTTTATGGCGTAAGTTTCAAAGCGTTCGCCATTATTGATGTTTACAATGGAAACTTTCTCCCCTTCAATTATATTTGAAGCTTCTAAAAGGTTTTCATCGATAGTAATACTGCCAATGTAATTTAGATCGGCTCCGGTTACTTTCACCCGATGAATTTTTGATTTTAATACTTGAATTTGCATGTTACAAAAGTAAATTAATTTAATTTAATGAAATGGTATCGATCAATCTTATGTTATTGATGGTAACCGCGATAAAAGCACGGTATTTTTTAATGCTGCTTTTTCTTAAACAGGGTGTAAGTGTTGTCTCATCTGCAATTTGAAAGTACTCTAATTCAAATGGAGCGCTTTTACGGAATGATTTTTCCACCCACTGCGTTACCGCCGAGGCACTATTTGTTTTGAATTTTTCTTTTGCGACATTTAATATTTCTAAAATTAAAGCGCCATCTGCCCTCTGTTCAGGGGTTAAACGCTCATTTCTGGAGCTCATGGCAAGTCCATTCTTTTCTCTGTAGATGGCGCATCCAATTACGTTGACCTCAAGGTTATTTTTCAGGACCATCTTTTTCACAATTTGCAACTGCTGGAAATCTTTTTCTCCAAAATAAGCATTAGTAGGACTTACAATTTCGAAAAGACGTTTTACGATTGTTCCTACTCCGTCAAAGTGACCGGGTCTGAATTTGCCTTCCATCTGATTTTCTAAACCGTCAAAGTTGAATTCTTGAGACAATACTTTTCCATCGTAGATGTCATCTACAGATGGAGCATATAAAATAACATCAGTACTTAATCCGTTCATTTTTGTTATGTCTGCTTCTAATGTTCTTGGATATTTTGATAAATCTTCAGGGTTGTTAAACTGAGTAGGATTGACAAAAATACTAACCACGGTAGTGTTGTTTTCTGCCAATGATTGTTGCATTAAGGAAAGATGACCCTGATGTAATGCTCCCATAGTGGGAACGAATCCAATGGTAGAATGTGGGGTCTTGATAGATTTCAAATAGTCTATCAAAGCTACTTTTCCGTAGAAAACAGGCATGGTTCTTTTATTTAAATTTAGTGCAAACATAATATATTAGTTAATAACTGCATAAATTTTTGTAATTTTGCGTGGTTTTTATTGCCAATAAATTAAGCAAATTACAATATGAAAGATAAGAGGATATTATATGTATCATCTGAAGTAGTGCCTTACTTAGCTGAGAATGAGGTCTCTTTGATGTCTTACGACGTGCCGAAGATGGTGAATGACCAAGGTGGGCAAATCAGAATTTTTATGCCGCGATATGGGAATATTAATGAAAGAAGACACCAATTGCATGAAGTAATTAGACTTTCAGGAATGAATTTGGTTGTGAATGACTTGGATATGCCACTGATAATAAAGGTAGCTAGTATACCCAAAGAACGGATACAGGTTTACTTTATTGACAATGATGAGTATTTTAAAAGGAAAGCGACATTTGCCGATGAAGAAGGAGTAATGTTTGCAGACAATGATGAACGCGCCATCTTTTTTGCAAAAGGAGTTGTTGAGACCGTAAAAAAACTGAATTGGGTTCCGGATATTATTCATGTTCATGGCTGGATGGCCGCAATGTTGCCAATTTACATGAAACATTACTATAAAAATGAAGCCTTATTTTCTGACACAAAAATCGTTACCTCGGTATATAGTCAGTCTTTTGAAGGATCGTTAGACGCAGAAATGATTAATAAAATAAAATTAGACGGAGTACCTCTCGACGCTATTTCTGATCTAGAATCGCCAGATTATGAAAGCATTATAAAGGCGACGATACAACATTCTGATGCTGTTATTATTGCGTCGGATAGTCTCTCTCCAAGTTTAACAAAATTTATAGAATCTTCAGGAAAACCTTTTTTACCTTTCGTGCCCAAAGATGAATTCGCGGAAGCGTATACCAATTTTTATCAAGAAAAGGTTCTATAAATCTAAAATTTTATTATCGAATATGTACAATAATTCTTTTTTTAAGAAAATTCTATTAGTGACGTGTGTTGTTTTTCTTTATTCCTGTGATAAAGATTTTAATTCAATTGGAGATGGCCTTATCGGTGAAAACCATTTTGATTTTGTGAAATATACAACAAGTGTTGTCGCTTATAATCAAAAAATAGGGCCAATACAGTCCGATAATTTGCCCATAAATGCCTTAGGTATTTATGATAATCCCGCTTTTGGTACAACCACCGCAAATTTTGCAACGCAATTAGTGTTAGAATCTGCAAATCCAACTATCGGAAAGAATCCGGTAATAGAAAGTGTGGTTTTAACAATTCCATATTTTAGTACTTTAAAATCTACTGATGCTAATGGAGATGGAACGTATCAATTGGATTCAATTTATGGCTCTTTAGATGCTAAAATTATGCTGAGTGTTTTTGAGTCTGGTTACTTTATGAGGGATTTAGATCCTGCTGGAGGATTTCAAGAAGCACAAAAATACTACACGAATCAAAATAGCGATTTTAATACTGTTAAGTTGGGTAATCGTTTGAATAACTCCACAGATGCAAGTCAAAATGATGCTTTTGTCTTTAGTGCCGCTCAATACAAGACTACAACGACGAAAGATGGAAAAGACGTGGTGACCCGCGTCGCTCCAGCGATGCGTTTGGATTTGAATGCAAGTTATTTTAAAACTAAAATCATAGATGCCTCAGGTTCCGGGAAATTAGCTGGTAATGATGTTTTTAAAGAGTACTTTAGGGGGTTGTATTTTAAGGTAGAGAAGTCAGGAAGTAGTCCTTCTAATATGGCTTTATTAGACTTTAAAAAGGGAAAAATCACTATAAAATACAAAGAAGACACCTCTGATACGGATGCCACAAGATTGGAAAAAGCGATTGTGCTTAACCTTACTGGCAATGCGGTTAGCTTATTAGATCAAAGTAATACAACAACTCCTTATGCTAATGCAACAAGCCCTGCAAACATAAATACAGTTCTTGGGGATGAAAAATTATATCTCAAGGGAGGAGAAGGTTCACTATCAATTATAGAGCTCTTCGGCCCAGATGCTGATAGTAACGGTGTTGCTGATGAGCTGGAAACTATTAGAAAGAATGGTTGGTTAATAAATGAAGCTAACTTAGTATTTCACGTTGATGCAGGCGCAATGCTAAGTGGTCAAGTGGCCAAGCGAATTTACTTATATGATTTCGAGAACAATCGTCCGATTTTTGATTATGTAACCGACCCGACGACCTCAGGTTCAAATTCTAAAAACGGAAAAACTTCATATGGAGGTATTCTGATTAAAGATAACGCCGGAAATGGAACGTACAAGCTTAGAATAACAAACCAAATTAGAGTTCTTGTTCAAAATAAAGATTCTACTAACATTAGATTGGGAGTCGTTGTTACCGAAGATATAAATACGACAACTTCTAATAAATTGAGGACGTCAACACCTTCATTTTCGCAGGTGCCTAAGGCATCAGTTATGAGTCCGTCAGGAACTATTCTATATGGAGGGAAATCTACTATTCCAGAAGATAAAAGATTAAAACTAGAAATTTATTACACAAAACCTAATTAACTTAAAGCTATGTGCGGAATTGTTGGATATATAGGATACAGAGAAGCGTACCCTATTGTTATTAAAGGATTAAAAAGACTGGAATACAGAGGATATGATAGTGCAGGCGTTATGTTATATGATGGCGATACCATTAAACTATGTAAGACAAAAGGAAAGGTTGTGGATCTAGAAGAGAAAGCTTCAAATGAAATCACAACTAATGGAACAATTGGAATTGGACATACGCGTTGGGCAACACATGGTGTTCCTAATGATGTGAATTCGCATCCGCATTTGTCTAATTCGGGAGATTTAGTGATAATTCATAATGGAATTATTGAGAATTATGCTCCTTTAAAAGTAGAGTTGATTAAAAGAGGATATGTTTTTCATTCTGATACAGATACTGAGGTCCTTATTAATCTTATTGAAGAAGTACAAAAAAAAGAAAATATCAAATTAGGAAAAGCAGTCCAAATTGCCCTTAATCAGGTAGTGGGAGCTTATGCTATTGCTGTTTTTGATAAAAAAAATCCCGATGAAATTATTGCGGCTCGCTTGGGAAGCCCCTTAGCAATTGGTATTGGGGAGGGAGAATACTTTATCGCTTCGGATGCTTCTCCATTTATAGAGTACACTTCAAATGCGGTTTACTTAGAAGACGGTGAAATGGCGGTTATTCGTTTACATAAAGCGATGAAAGTGAGAAAGATTAAAGATGATTCTTTGGTTACGCCGTATATTCAGGAACTTAAAATGAATTTGGAGCAAATTGAAAAAGGGGGTTATGATCACTTTATGTTAAAGGAGATATACGAACAACCTAGTGTAATAAAGGACACATATAGAGGTAGGTTACATGCTAATAAAGGTATTATTCAAATGTCTGGTGTTGAAGATAATTTAGAAAAATTTTTAAACGCGGACAGAATTATTATAGTTGCATGTGGTACATCATGGCATGCAGGATTAGTGGCTGAGTATATTTTTGAAGAATTCGCAAGAATACCTGTTGAAGTGGAATATGCTTCAGAATTTAGATACAGAAACCCAATAATAAATAGTAATGATGTAGTAATTGCTATATCCCAATCCGGTGAAACGGCTGATACTATGGCTGCTATTAAATTAGCAAAAGAACAAGGAGCTTTTGTTTTTGGAGTTTGTAACGTAGTGGGTTCTTCTATTTCGAGAGAAACTCATGCAGGAGCTTATACGCATGCTGGACCAGAAATAGGTGTGGCATCTACTAAAGCTTTTACAACTCAAATTACAGTTTTAACAATGATTGCTTTGCGTTTAGCAAAAGCAAAAGGAACATTGTCTCTCTCAGATTTTCATATGTATTTGCAAGAATTGGAGTTAATTCCGGAGAAAGTAAAAGAAGCTTTGGAAACTAATGATCGTGCAAAAGAAATTGCAGCTACTTTTAAAGATGCTCCTAATTGTTTGTATTTAGCACGGGGCTATAATTTCCCGGTTGCACTTGAAGGAGCTCTAAAGCTCAAGGAGATTTCGTATATTCATGCTGAAGGTTATCCTGCGGCAGAAATGAAGCACGGGCCAATTGCTTTAATTGATGAGTACATGCCAGTAGTGGTTATTGCACCCAAGCAAGGTCATTATGACAAGATTGTTAGTAATATACAGGAAATTAAGTCAAGAAGTGGAAGAATTATTGCCGTAGTAACTAAGGGTGACACTCAAGTTCGTGAACTAGCGGATTATGTGATTGAAATTCCTGAAACTTCTGATGCATTATCTCCATTGATTACAACAATACCCTTGCAGCTTTTATCATACCATATAGCGGTGATGAGAGGATGTAATGTAGATCAGCCTAGAAATTTAGCAAAATCGGTAACGGTAGAGTAAGAAATTTAATATATTTAGATAAAAAAAGACGAGATGTGAATCTTGCTTTTTTTTGTTTTAAATAAATTTAAAAAATTAAATTTTACGTATAAATAGCATAATTTAACTAATTTAATATGTATGCATAGTATTTTGGGGTTTTAGCGGTGAAAATTTAATTTTAATTGAGAAAATGGCAATATAGAAAAAGTTAAAACGAGATTAAAAAGATAACAATAATGAAATTTTTTTAACGTTTTTTTATTAATATTAAAAATAATTGTACTTTGGTCCTACTAAATCTATAAAATCAAACCAAATAGAAANGTTATTTACTTTTTTTGTCATTGTTTTTTTGCAGCATAAGTTTTGCTCAGAATTCAATTTCAGGTTCTGTTACTGATAGTGACGTTCAACCAATTTTTGGAGCCAACATTAAAGTCGTTGGAGGTGCTGCCGGCACAGTTACTGACGGTGAAGGAAAGTTCTCTTTAAATTCGTCAATAAAATTACCTTATGTAATTGAAATTTCAAGTATTGGATTTATTACAAAACAAGTAAATATTACGTCGAACAATCAAAAAATAAATATTATTCTAAAAGACGAGCAGAACTTGCTTAATGAGATTGTTGTTTCTGCTTCAAGAACCCCTGAGCGAGTTTTAGAATCTCCAGTTACCATTGAAAGAATGGGAATTGCAGATATCAAAAAGTCGGCATCTGCTACTTTTTATGATGGTTTGGAAAACATGAAAGAAGTGCAAATGAACACAAGCAGTTTGTCTTTTAAGTCTATTAACACTCGTGGTTTTGCAACAGTAGCAAATACGCGTTTCATGCAATTAGTTGATGGAATGGACAACGCTTCTCCTTTATTGAACTTCGTGTTAGGAAACTTGATTGGTGTGTCAGAAATTGATGTTCAAAGTGTGGAATTACTGCCAGGAGCTTCTTCTGCCTTATATGGTGCCAATGCATTTAATGGTATTTTATTTATGACCAGCCAAAGCCCTTTTACCAGCCAGGGAATTACCGCTTACGCAAAATTTGGACAAACTAGTCAAAAAGCTGCTGGGACAAACGACTATGTCGATTATGGGATTAGAATGGCGCATGCATTTAGCCCAAAACTAGCCGCAAAAGCTAACTTTACCTATCTGCGTGGTACAGATTGGTATGCTACAAACTATGACGACAAGACCAACGTTGGAAGAGACAGAAGTCATGTGAATTATGATGGAATAAATGTATACGGTGACGAAGTTACTACAAACATAAAAGGAGTTGCTGCAGGTCTGTTGAGTGCGGGCGCTATAAGTCAGTCACAATTTGCTGCTTTTAATAATATACTTCCTAACTACAATGTAAGTAGAACCGGGTATAATGAAGTTGACCTGACGGATAACAAAGCGAGTAACACAAAGATCGATTTTTCAATTCATTACAAGCCTTTTGCTAATGACGTTGAGGTTATTTGGCAAAGTAAATTTGGTTTTGGTAATGCGGTTTATCAAGGGGCAAACAGGTATTATCTAAATAACTTTTTTATGCAGCAGCATAAGTTAGAGGTAAAGGGGAAAAACTTTTTCATAAGAGGGTACACCACTTCAGAAGATGGTGGAAACTCGTACGATATGCTTTTTACTGGTATTAATATCAATAGAGTTTGGAAAGATGATAAAACATGGTTTGGGCAGTATGCAGCTACTTACGCTGGCGCTACTTTGAATGGGTCAACTCCAGAAAATGCTCATATTGCAGCAAGAAACGTTGCTGATACGGGTAGACTAATTCCTGGTACACCTGCATTTCAATCTGCTTTTAATAAGGTTACTAATGAAGCAAGCGTGCTTAGTGGTTCTAAATTGGTAGATAATTCTAGAATATATCATTCAGATGCAAATTATAATTTTCACGATCTTATAAAATTTGCGGAAATTCAAGTGGGAGGTTCCTTTAGACAATATCAGTTAAATTCTTTCGGAAGAATATATACGGACAAAGATGGACCAATTTATTATAATGAATATGGTACTTATACGCAGTTGACTAAAAAATTCATGGACGATAGATTAAAATTTACAGGATCTATGCGTTATGATAAAGCACAAAATTACGATGGTAATATTTCGCCTAGAGTTTCTTTGGTTTATTCTGGCGGTGAAAGTAGAAGACATAATTTTAGAGCATCATTTCAAACTGGTTTTAGAAACCCAACTACGCAAGATCAATACATCGGTTTTAATGTAGGAAGTGCCATTTTATTAGGGTCAAATCCAGATAACTTGACAAGATATAGTGAAGTATTAGCGGTTGGTACTCCTGTAGGGCAGGCGTTTGCAGGGGGGGCAACAGTAACAATTAATGGTTTAAATGCCTATAACAACTCCTATACTGCAACTTCGGTAGCCGCATTTTCAGCAGCTGGAAATCCTGCATTATTGAGAAAAACTACTGTAGACTATGTTAAACCGGAACAAGTAAAAGCTTTTGAATTAGGGTATCGTTCTTTTATTAAAGGGTTTTCTGTAGACGTTAATGGATATTACAATATATATAATGACTTCATTGGGAACCTTAATGTGGTTGCTCCTTTATATGGTACTGCTCAAGATTCTCCAAGCGGCACTCCAAGCGCTGATCCTGGATTTCAGTCTGTTCATGCTCTTGCAAACAGTAATTTTAGAGCATTTCAATTGTACACTAATACTAAAGTGGAAATTGAGTCACTCGGTTTTGGTTTAGGTCTTTCTAGAAAAGTATATAAAGATTTTGAAGTAGGGGTTAACTACAACTTTGCTGAATTTAAATTCGATCAGGCAAAAGATCCAAGTTTTGAAGCTGGTTTCAACACCCCGAAACACAGGGTAAAAGCAACATTCGGAAATGAAAAATTATTTAAGAACTTTGGTTTTAATGTAAGCGGAAGATACAATACCGCGTACTTATGGCAGTCTTCAATGGTAGACGGAATGATTGATGCAGCTACGGTAGTTGATGCTCAAATCAACTATGATTTTCCTAAATTAAAATCAACACTTAAGTTAGGCGCTTCAAACATTGGTGGAAAAGAATATGGACAAGTATTAGGTGCTGGATTAATCGGGCAACAATATTTTGCTTCTTGGACAATTAACCCGTAGTACTTATAAAACTTTAAAAAAAATACAACAATGATAAAAAATTTCAAATGGTTACTATTGGTTTCTTTAACCTTTGTAGCATGTAATAGTGATGACGCCGTAGTGTTGGTCTCTAATTCTTCAGATGGGTTACCTTTAACAGCTGGGACTGCTAACTTTTCAAAGTATGTTGCATTAGGAAATTCATTGACCGCTGGTTATTCTGATAGTGGTTTGTTTATTGAAGGTCAAAAAGCATCTTACACGAATATAATGGCAGAACAATTTAAAGCGATTGGAGGCGGTGAGTTTAAAATTCCCTTTATGGCGGATAATATAGGCGGCTTTAAAATTAATGGTACTGTGATTGCTGGGCCACGATTGGCTTCTACAGGAGGTGGAGCTCCAACTCCAGTATCAGGAACTCCTTCAACAGAGATTTTGACCTCAATAGTTTCGGGAGGTCCTTATAATAACTGTGGTGTTCCAGGGGCTAAAAGTTATCACTTGTTATCGCCAAGTTACGGAAGCGCAGCTGGTATTTCTTTAGGAACCGCTAATCCATATTATGTTCGTTTTGCTCCAAATGGGACTACTTCTGTTTTGGCATACGCAATGTCTCAAGCACCAACATTCTTTTCGCTTTGGATAGGAAACAATGATGTTTTGGGTTATGCAACAACGGGTGGAGATGGAACAAATCCAATAACACCTTCCGCAGGTGCTGCAGGTGTTGGTTTTGATGCGACATATGATCTGTTAGTAAATTCACTAACTTCTGGAGGATCAAAAGGAGTTTTGGCAAACATTCCTTATGTGAATACGCTTCCTTTTTTTACGTTCATAGCGACAAATCCAGTACCGTTGAGCGCAGGACAGGTGGCGCAATTGAATCCATTATTCGGAGCAATGAACAGTATCTTAGCGTCGGCTTCGCAACCGGCTCGTTTCCAAACATTAACAGTAAGTTCTTCAAATCCGCTTTTAATTGTTGATAAAACGCTAGTTTATGATGCCACGGCCTTATTAACTGCCGCTTTTCAAGGAGCTCCCTTTAATTATCCAGCAGCAACAGCTGGATTTTTGGGGAGCCTTTACGGTAAAGCGCGACATGCTAGTAATGTACCAGCGAATAGAGATTATGTCTTATTAACGGCTGGCGCTTCAATTGGGACAACTCAACCAGGATTTCCGCCAACGAGTAATACAATTGGGGTAACCTATCCAATGGCAGACAAGGCAATTTTAACTGCGAGCGAAGTAGCTTTAGTAAAAACCGCAACTGATGCTTACAATTCGAAAATTAAGGCAGTTGCTACGGCTAAAGGATTAGCTTTTGTCGATACCAATGCCTTAATGACTCAAGTTTCAGCTGGGGGATTTGTGGGTAATGGATTTACAGTTACATCTGCTTTTATTACGGGTGGTGGATTTTCGACAGATGGTGTGCATCCTTCCCCAAGAGGGTATGCAATGATTGCAAACAAATTTACACAAGCAATTAATACGACTTACGGTTCAAATCTAAAAGGGGTTAATTTAGGTAATTATCGAATATTGTTTCCTAAATCACTATAATTTTAAGCTGTTT
>NZ_AJXL01000059.1 GCF_000264055.1 Flavobacterium sp. ACAM 123
TTACACAAGTAAGGTAGAGTCTTTTTTTTATGCACAAACAAAAACCTATGTTTCTATGTGGTTAATAAACTCACGCTTTTAAAAGAGACTCCCATTATTGAAAATCCAATTAATTTCACTTTTCCCATTTGCCTTCAGATACGAATTTGTACTACTAAAATGTTTGTTTCCAAACCATTTTCCTTGATTAGCACTCATCGGCGAAGGATGTCCTGTCTCTAATACTAAATGTTTGCTTCGGTCAATTTTAAGTCCTTTTTTATGTGCAAAATTACCCCAAAGTAAAAATACCACCTGCTCCTTACCATCCGAAATCTTTTTAATTACAGCATCGGTGAAAAGGTTCCATTTTAAATTTTTATGGCTGTTAGGGATATCTTGTCTTACCGTTAATGATGCGTTCAGAAGTAAAACACCTTGCTTCGCCCACAGCTCTAAATTACCTGATCCCGGTAAAAAAATAGTTCCGATATCCTCACTAATTTCCTTGAAAACGTTCCGCAAAGAAGGCGGAATCCGTACTCCATCGTCGACAGAAAAAGCCAAGCCATTAGCCTCTCCTTTTCCGTGATAAGGATCCTGGCCTATAATTACTACTTTTACATCTTTAAAAGCGCAATAGTTAAAAGCGGCAAAAATCAACTCCTTTGGCGGATAACAAATAGGGAGCTTGTATTCCTCGTCCAGCTTTTCCGTTAACTCTCGAAAGTAAGGTTTCTGAATTTCCTCTGCTAAAATAGTCTGCCATTCTGAATCAAGATTGAGTTGCATAGTGTATCGTTATGTGGCAAATATACAGTAAGATCGCCAAGTCGTCCCCTTAATTTCCACAAACAAAATCCCTACTCCTACTCCATCTTTATGATTTTTCTTTATCAAGGAAGTTAACATAGAATTTAACTATAGATATATCGCAAAGTACCTTATGCGATAGTCCGTTTTAACATGGATTCTTCGTAACTTTGTTTCATTGAAACCTAGAAAAAAGAATGATATCCATTACTGAAAAAACCTTACAAGATTTACAATTCCCAACCGTACTCGAAACTATTTCAACCATCTGCAATACAGATATTGGGAAACAAAAAGCATTAGAAATAACGCCTTTCAGAGATAAAGAGACTTTAATTCAAGCTTTGCTGCAAACCTCTGAATATGTCTCTTCCTTTCAAAACAACAATGCAATTCCCAATCATGGTTTTGACGCCATAAGTCATGAAATTAAATTCCTGGCAATTGAGGATAGTTTTCTGGAAGTAGGCAGCTTTAGAAAAATTGCAACCTTGTCTTCAACGGTTAATTTTCTATTGACTTATTTTAAAAAATTCGATGACTATTATCCGAATTTAAATAGCAGAGCCTCCCAAGTGGAGTTGACAAAAGAAATTATCAGCTCCGTTGATGCGATAGTTGATAAATACGGGGAAATAAAAGATAATGCTTCTCCTGATTTATTAAATACCCGTAGAGATATAAACGTAGTTCGCGGTAAGGTTAACCAGAGTTTTGGCGTATCCATGACGCAATATAACAGCTTAGGCTATTTAGATGATATCAAAGAAAGCTTTGTTCAAAACCGTAGAGTTTTAGCTGTTTTAGCCATGTATCGCCGCAAAGTCAAAGGATCCATATTAGGAAGCTCAAAAACGGGAAGCATTGCTTATATCGAACCAGAGACTACCTTGAAGTATTCTCGAGAATTAAGTAATTTAGAATATGAAGAGACCGAAGAAATCAATCGCATTTTAAAACAATTATCGAATGATATCCGTCCATTTTTACCGCTGTTAATCCAATATCAGGACTTTCTGAGTGATATTGATGTTGTTGCAGCTAAAGCAAAATATGCGAATAGAATCAATGGCATCATGCCTGCAATTACAGACAATCGCCGACTCTATTTTAGAGATGCCTACCACCCCATTTTGTATTTAAACAACAAACAGAAACAGGAAATCACGCATCCGCAAACTATCGAATTGCAGCAGGAAAATAGAATTATTGTCATTTCCGGACCCAATGCCGGTGGTAAAACAATCTCTTTAAAAACAGTTGGATTACTCCAATTGATGTTGCAATCAGGAATGTTGATTCCGGTTCACGAACGCTCAGAGACCTTTTTGTTCGACCGAATATTGACAGACATAGGAGATAATCAATCTATTGAAAATCATCTTAGTACCTATAGTTACCGACTAAAGAACATGAACTACTTTCTAAAGAAGTGTAACAAGAAAACCCTGTTCTTAATTGATGAATTTGGTACTGGTTCCGACCCAGAACTAGGAGGTGCCTTAGCTGAAATTTTCCTCGAAGAATTCTACCATCGGGAAGCTTTTGGAATAATAACCACACACTACTCTAATTTAAAACTTTTAGCAAATGAATTGCCTTTTGCAACTAATGCAAATATGATGTTTGATGAAAATTCATTGGAACCCTTGTATAAATTAGCTTTGGGACAGGCAGGAAGTTCCTTCACTTTTGAAGTAGCGCTAAAAAATGGTATTCCGTTCAGCCTGATCAATCGTGCTAAGAAGAAAATCGAAGTTGGAAAAGTACGCTTTGACAAAACGATTGCCACACTGCAAAAGGAACGCTCAAAGATGGAAAAAACTTCGCAGATGCTTAAAGAAGAAGAAACCAAAGCGCGCGAAGAAGGAAGGAAGATGGAAACGATCAATATCAAAATTAAGCAAAAGCTAGAAAGCTATCAAGAGCTCTACGATAGTAACCAAAAAACGATTTACGTAGGTCAAAAGATTGAAGATATAGCCAATAGATATTTCAACAACAAAAGTAAAAAGGACCTAATTGCTGATTTTTTAAAAATCATTGAAATTGAAAATTCAAAACGTAAAAAAGCCACTCCAAAAGAGGCTAAAGCGATTGTAGAAAAGAAGAAAGAAGTCGTCGCAGAAATTACCGTCCATGTAGATGAGATTAGGAAAGAAAAGAAGGAAAAGAAATTGAAACCTGTTATAGAAAAGCCGAAAGCCATTTTAAGATTGGGAGACCGGGTACGAATGGTTGACGGGAAAGCAGTGGGAACTCTTGACAATATAGAAAAGAATAAAGCAACCGTAAATTATGGTGCTTTTCTTTCTAAAGTTAATTTAGATAAATTAGAACTAGTGGAAGCAATAAAAAAGTAGAAGAAGTCGTTGCGATTGCAGTAGTAAGATTTCAGTTCTCAGTTCACAGATTTTAAACAGCATTTTAACATAGCAAAGATAAAAAATGGAAAACTTACCCAAAGACAAAAAAATTATACTGTTTGACGGAGTCTGCAATCTATGCAATTCAGCAGTATTATTTATAATTAAACAGGATAGTAAAGACCTATTCCGATTTGTAGCATTACAGTCAGACCTAGGAGAAAAAATAATTAACCATATTGGGATAGACTCCACAAAATTGGACAGTATTATTCTATATGAGCCTGGAACTGCCTATTACTATAAATCAGAAGCTGCTTTGAAAATAGCTTTTAAATTGGATTCTTTTTATAGTATGTTAGTGGTGTTTAAAATTTTACCCACGGCATTCAGTAACTTCATCTATGATTGGATTGCAAGGAACAGATACAAATGGTTTGGCAAAAAAGAAAATTGCATGATTCCCACACCGGAGTTAAAGTCAAAATTCTTAGAATAAAGTACTACTTCCTGATTTTTATTATATTCTTTTATTGTCAAAATTTATATTTTTGAATAATAAAAAGATAATCATGAAACATACAGCACTTATTACTTGGGATAGCGGTTCGATAATCACTGTTTTTGGTTTTGTATGTCTAGCTTTGGTGGCTACCGTATTAGTATTAATGAATACCGGAAAGAAAAAAAATAAAATAGCGATCTTTTGAACCTATGTAAAAAAAAATGTAAGTATGCTTTCTTTAAGTACCTCACTAGGTTATTGATGCGCATTCTTGTCTGTTGTGATACCGGTGTAATATGAATATGCAATCGGTATAACGACAGACAACAAGTCCCACCTACTTTTACAATACGATAAAAAGGAGAGCGCTACTTTAACTAAATTTAAAACAAAAAAGGACGTCTTAATGTACATCCTTTTTATAGTTTTATAAAAAAATAAAATTAACTTCTGATTAGTTTTCTGTATTTCAATCGCTTCGGAGTTAAATCCCCACCCAAACGCTTTTTCTTATTTTCTTCGTACTCAGAGAAACCACCCTCAAAATAATATACGTCAGAGTTGCCTTCAAAGGCAAGAATATGCGTACAAATTCTATCTAAGAACCACCTGTCGTGAGAAATTACTACCGCACAACCTGCAAAATTATCCAGACCTTCTTCTAAAGCACGGAGCGTGTTAATATCCAAATCATTGGTAGGCTCATCTAATAAAAGAACGTTTCCTTCTTCTTTCAAAGTCATGGCAAGGTGTAAACGGTTACGCTCTCCACCAGAAAGTGTTGAAACTTTTTTGTTTTGATCGCTTCCGCCAAAATTGAAACGACTTAAATACGCGCGAGAATTCACTTGACGTCCTCCCATCATAATTAATTCTTGACCATCACAGAAGTTTTCCCAAATAGATTTATCAGGGTTTATATTCGAGTGTGCTTGATCAACATACGCAATCTTAACCGTATCACCAATAACAAATTCACCTGCATCTGGTTTTTCTTCTCCCATTATCATTCTAAAAATAGTCGATTTACCAGCCCCGTTAGGCCCAATAATTCCAACAATTCCAGCTTGTGGTAAGGTAAAGTTTAAGTTATCGTATAATAATTTATCTCCATATCCTTTAGAAACACCTTTCGCTTCGATTACATTAGTACCTAAACGAGGTCCATTAGGAATATAAATTTCTAATTGTTCATCTAATGCTTTTTGATCTTCATTAAGCATTTTATCATAGTTCTGTAAACGTGCTTTTTGTTTTGTTTGACGTCCTTTAGCACCTTGACGAACCCAGTCCAACTCCCGTTCTAAGTTTTTTCTGCGTTTTGAAGCCACTTTTTCCTCAAGTGCCATTCTGCTTGATTTTTGGTCCAACCAAGAAGAATAGTTCCCTTTCCATGGAATACCTTCTCCTCTATCCAACTCTAAAATCCAACCCGCCACATTATCCAAGAAGTACCTGTCATGTGTTACAGCGATTACCGTTCCTGAATATTGCGCTAAATGTTGCTCTAACCACAATACACTTTCTGCATCCAAGTGATTCGTTGGCTCATCCAGTAATAAAACATCAGGCTGCTGAAGTAATAGACGGCATAAAGCCACACGACGACGTTCCCCTCCAGAAAGGTTCTTTATAGGAGTATCTGCATCAGGAGTACGTAAAGCATCCATTGCAATTTCTAATTTGGTATCAATTTCCCAAGCTCCCAATGCATCAATTTTGTCTTGTAACAGAGCTTGACGATCCATTAGTTTGTCCATCTTATCTGCATCTTCATACACTTCTGGAAGACCAAAACTATCATTAATTTGGTTAAATTCCTCCAATACGGCCATCGTTTCAGCAACACCTTCACGAACAATTTCGATAACAGTTTTGCTATCATCAAGGATTGGCTCTTGTTCTAAGTAACCCACAGTATAACCTGGCGCAAAAACAACATCTCCCTGATAGTTTTTATCCGTACCAGCGATAATTTTTAATAAGGATGATTTTCCTGAACCATTCAGTCCCAGAATACCAATTTTAGCTCCATAAAAGAAACTCAAATAGATGTTTTTAAGAACGGGTTTATCTGCTCCTTGATAGGTTTTACTCAATTTTGACATTGAGAATATTACTTTTTTATCGTCTGACATAAATTATTTTTTAATTGTTTTTAATGATTTAGAATTTTTAGATTTTAATCAAAATTCTTTCCAACCATTGTTCTCACGTACAAAATTAATAAATTTTTTAAAGTACAAAGGTATTATTTTTTCGGCAAGAAAGCTGCTTTAAAGAATAATGAATAAATAGTGCTTTTAAAATATTTTTTAAACTAAACTCAGTAGCTGCGATGCGTTATTACTTGTCATTTCAAGATTTAAAATCACGAAGGCACAGCCTTGATCAGAATTATTATTAACCTGTATTGAAACATCATTTTTCTCCACCAGTTTTTTGACTAAATTTAATCCAATACCTGTGCTACTCTCTCCATTAAAACTCTTTCCTAACGTTTGAAACATCTCAAAAATTTTGTCGTGGTATTTCTCCTCTATTCCTGGACCATTATCTTTAAATGACAAGGAAGAATTATTTTTATCAAAACAAATTCTAAGATTTAAAACCTCTTTATCATTATATTTAATTGCATTTGATACAATATTGGAAACTATTTGATGAAACGCTAAAGGTTGAAATAGAATATTATGATTCAAGTTTACTTTTTCAATTTGGAGATTTGCTAATGGATGTATGAGTTTTAAAACTTCATCTACAGTCTCCGCAATATTAACTACTTCCTTAACCTCATTATTTTGCACATTTTTACTGTAATAAAGCATGTCCTCAATTAATTTCGACATACTATTTGAAGATTTTTTTACCATGTGAAATAGCTCAGCAACCTCACCTCCTAAATCAAGAATATGATCTTCTTCAATTAAACTTATTAAAGTTTGTATGCTTGCTAATGGACTCTTCAGGTCATGAGCAATGATGTGAGCAAACTGTTCTAATTCTTCATTCTTTTGAGCTAATGTTTCATTCAATTTTTTTAGTTCTTGGTCATAATCCCATATCTTTAAAAAAGACTCTACTTTTTTTCGAGTAATTTCCGTGTTTAAAGGTTTCGAAAGAAAATCAATTGCTCCTAAATCATAGGCCTTAGACAGGTATTTTTGTTCATTACTTATTGCAGTGACAAAAATAGTGGGAATAGAAACAGTATCTGGATGACTCTTAATTATTTCAACAAATTCGTAACCATCCATATCAGGCATTTGAACATCTACAAGTATTAAAGAAACCTTTTTCTTAAGCAGTACTTGCAACGCTTCGCTTCCGGATAAACAACTAATGATTTCTCTGTCCGGTAGATCGAGAATACTCTTTAAAGCCATTAAATTTTCAGGCTTATCATCAATTAACAAAAGGGTATGTTTTTTATTTAGCATAATTATTCATTTTCTTAATAATATGGTTTAGTGTACACCCTGTATGATTTTTATATATTTCAATTGCTGCGCGAGGCATAGATGAAAATTCTGCTTCCTTAGAATCTTGTACAATTGTTTTTCCTCCATTTTCGGCAATCATTTTTAAGCCCATTGCTCCGTCTTGATTTGCTCCTGATAATAGAATTCCACAAGAGTTTTCTCTTAAAACAGATGAAAAGGATTCAAAACTGACATCAATAGATGGCCTACAATAATTGACTTCTTCTGAAGCATCCAATGAAAAACTCAAATTTTCATTTAGCAGGAGATGATAGTCAGATGGAGTCGTATATAAATGTCCCGCTTTTACAAATTCTTTATCTTCTGCCTCTTTTACGATATAATGAGACTGAGATTGTAAAAAATCTTCAAGTATCGTTTTTGCACTTTTTAATCTATGCAATATAATTATTATAGGAACTTTCATTTCTTTATCTAATCCATTTAAAATAGATATTATTAGATTAAAAGCACCTGCTGAACCACCAATAATAATCATCTTCATATCATTTTATTTTTTGGTAAATTTTTTGCTTACTATCTATAATTTTAAATTTATCTTGAATAGAACTAAATCGCAGTGTCTCTTTATTTCCAAGTGCCAAAAAACCGTGTATCGGTAAACTTTCATAAAAGAGTTCGAAAACTTTATTTTGCAAATCTTCATTGAAATAAATTAAAACATTACGACATAAAATAAGCTGACATTCTTTGAAAACACCATCAGTAACTAAATTATGCCTGGAAAATAAAATGTCTTTTTTTAATTCCGAACTAATAATTGATTTTTCCCCATCAGAAACAAAATATTGATTGAAGCATTCTTTCCCCCCAGATGAAAAATAATTAGCAGAATATTCTTTAAAATCTTTATTAGAATAGATTCCTTTTTTTGATTTATCTAAAGCGTTTGTACTAATATCCGTCGCATATAACCTTGATTTGCCTAGTAAACTCATTTCTTTTAATAAAATAGATAAGGAATAGGTTTCTTCGCCAAAAGAACAGCCTGCACTCCAAACGTTAATTTTAGGATAGCTTTCTAAATAGGGAAAAACATTAACTAGTAATGATTTGAAAAAATCTGGATCTCTAAAAAACGCACTAACATTCACAACTATTTCGCTGATGAAAGTATTAAAATTTTCAGGATAATTTATCAAATCATTCTTCAAATGAAAAGCTGTTTTCATTCCAGACAACTCCATATAACGATTAATACGTCTAAGAAAAGAAGCTCTAGAGTATCCTTCAAAGTCGTAACCGAATTGTTTTTTTATTAAAAAAACAATTTCTTCAAGATCATTAAATTCTATCATCTATTTATAAACCCATATACTAATTAAAGAAATAAGTTGCTGTATATCTATTGGTTTTGATTGGTAATCAGAAGCACCGGCTTTTAATATTTCTTCACGGTCACTTTTCATTGCCTTTGCTGTCAACGCAATAATAGGAATGTTTTTCCATTTTGGATTTTCTCTGATTTTTTGGGTAGCTTCAAAACCATCCATCTCTGGCATCATAATATCCATTAGAACGATATCAATAGTTGTATTATTTTTGAGAACCTCAAGTGCTTCAATTCCGTTAAACGCTGTTAAAATCGACGCGCCTTTTGTCGTTAATGCACTTGAAAGGGCATAAATATTACGAATATCATCATCAACAATCAAAATTGTTTTGTCCTTGAGAACTTCTCCTCCTAGCAAATTTTGGATGGTTTTACTAGCTTTTATACTAGAAGTCTCCACAGTATCCAGAAACAGCAGTAATTCATCTTTTAATCTTGCAGTAACATTTTCTGTTTTTATAACAATTCCATCAGCACTATTTTGCAATTCTAACTGTTCTTCGTCAGTCAAAGATTGTCCCGTGTTTACAATTATCTTAATCTGATCGTTTTTTGATATTGCTCTAAGGGTAGCTATGTTTGAAATATTCTTAAAATCAGGGAGTCCAATATCCATGATAGCACAGTCAATATCATCGTTCATTAAGATCTGCTCCGCTTCTTTAAAGGTATGTGCCTGTACACAAATTACATTTCTGTCGCAATTGTGAATCAATTCTTTTATGGAATAATTAAGACTTACATCGTCCTCCAGAATCAAAACCTTTTTAAAAACTTTGTTTATTTGAATATCTATCGAATCAAAAGCATTCTTTAATTTATCAGTTGTTATCGGTTTGATTAAGAAATCAAAAGCGCCCATTTCTTTGGCTAGTTTCTCTCTATTCATACCTGACATAACATGAACTGGAATGTGATGTAATTCTTTGTCTTCTTTCAACCATTTTAAAACAGTCCAGCCATCAATTCCCGGTAATTTCATATCTAAAATGATCGCTTTCGGCTTGTATCTTTTTGCATATTGATAGCCTGTTTGTCCTTGATAAGCAACAATTGCCTTAAAGCCATTATCATGAGCTACTTGTAACAATACTTCCGCAAATGAAGCGTCATCTTCAATTATTAATATGGTTTTGTCATCAAGTGAAACAAAATGTCGATCATCTTTAAGATTTTCTGATAAATCGACAACAGCTTCCGATGGGATTGGTGTTTCTATTCTTATCGAATCCAACGTAGTATCAGCAAGAGATTCTGAATTTGAATTTTCTAATTTATCACCTTGAAAAGTAACTGGAATATGCACGCTAAAGACACTTCCTTTGTTTAGCACACTTTTAAATTTAACTTCCCCTCCCAGCAGTATCGCTAATTCTTTAGAAATAAATAAGCCTAATCCTGTACCGCCGTATTTTCGGCTCGTAGAACTATCTGCCTGTTGGAATGTTTGAAATAATTTCTTTTTATTTTCCTCCGATATTCCAATTCCATTATCCTCAATATAAATAGATAACACTTCATCTGATTTTAATTTAGATAATGTTTCTGAAGTAAAATCATTATTATCTAAACCCGATGAAAAGCGCAAAGAAACCTTTCCGTTTTCAGGAGTAAACTTCAAAGCATTCGACAAAAAGTTTTTAAGAATTTGCTCTAGTTTGCCAATATCTATAAATAATTTTCTTGGACAGTCTTTAGTAATAGTTGTAATTAACTCAATATTCTTCTTTTCCATTTGTGCTTTAAATAAACCGTCCATGTCCGAATATACTCTTTCGACAATAGATTCTTCAGGATAAATTTCGACTTTACCAGCCTCTATTTTAGAAATATCCAGAATATCCGTAATTAAGTTGAGTAAATCTTTACCCGAAGAATTAATTACTGATAGATTATCAATTTGTGGGCCTGTCAAATTGCCTAAATTATTTTCTTTTAAAAGTTCTGAAAGTATTAAAATGCTGTTCAAAGGTGTTCTTAATTCATGAGACATATTTGCCAGAAATTCCGACTTATATTTACTTCCTTGTGCTATTTCATTTGCTTTGCTATTTAATTCCTCTTGAGCAAGGACCAGCTTCTCATTTTTAAGTACAATCTCATGATTTTTATTTTCAAGTTCACTTCCTTTCTCCTCGAGATAGGCATTGGTCTGCTCTAATTCTGATGCTTGATTCCTGAGTTCGTCCTCCGATTGTTTTAGCAACATAGATTGCTTATTTAACTCTTCATTACTTTGTCTAAGTTCTTCTTCTTGTACTTGAAGAATATTATTTTTACTATTAATTTCAGTAACAGAAAATTTTAATTCTTCATTGTGTATATACACTTCAATTGCACTCCCTATTGATTCCGAAATAGTTTTTAAAAGTACTTTATGATTTGCACTGAAGTTGACAAGAGACCCTATTTCAATTACTCCAATAACTTCACCTCTAAAAGAAACGGGCGTAATTAAGACATTAAAATAAGGAGCTTCGCCAAGAGACGATGACAAGTAGGCATAACTATTAGGCAAGTTATTCAAACAGTTTTGTTGATTTGATTGAGCGACTTCTCCCACTAAACCTTCACCTATCTTTATAATTGAAGGCGTATTTTTATGGTCAGCATAACCTCCTATTTTATAAAGCTGCGTTATATCTTTTATCAAATTAATAATATAAAAATTAGCTTGGCAACCCTGAGTTTGCTCGACAAGAGTATGGCATATGTTTTTTCCAAATTCTTCTAAGTTACTTGATTCTAATATGGAAGTATTGACTTTGCTAACACTTTCCCTCATTTTGTTAAGCTCCATAGCTTCTTCTTCCATCCTTTGCAATTCCAGAGACATTGCGTTCATTGACTTATTGAGCGTGTCATTTGGACTTCTTAGATTAATTTTTGTTCCATACTCGCCTGAACTTATTTTTGATGCTAATTCTAACTGCTCTTTCATTCCTGCCAACAATTGATTGAAGGAGTTACTGATACCTAAAAATTCTACATTTCCTGAAAAAGTAGGGTTACGTATAATTTTACCTTGTGATATCTTCTTTATAGTTGTAGACATTAAATAAAGGGAGCCAGATAATTGACTAACTAATTTGAATAATAAAATAAAAGATATTGCTAAGAAAAGTAAAAGAATTGAAACTAAAACTATGATACTTTTTAATGCTGCTGCTTTTTCATTGTTGGCAAATTTTACAATGTAATTCAAATTATTCTTTTCTAATTTTGCTATGTCTCTTACGATCCTCGTGGACTGCCTCCACCATTCACTAAGAGAAAACTGTAACTTATTATCTATAACATCTTGTGCGTTACTATTAAAAGACACGTAAGTTTTTGAATTTTTAAATGCCTCTAATTCTGAATTTATTAAATCAAGTTTAAAAATTGACAAATTGAAATCAACACTTCTTGTGTATACTTTAGATTGAGAGTATATCTCTAATAAAAAACCATTATTTTCTTTAACTCTTAAACTTTGTATTACGACACCTCTTTTTAATAAAGCGGCTCTCTTTAACAACACATAATTAGTATAGTTGTTAGCAAGAGAAGTAATTTTAGGATACTTACAGTAGACAACTTCTCTATCAATTAAATTAATTATGCTTTCATTAATTACTGTATATTTAACAAAAGAGGTTATTGGACTTTCCGTTTTGTTATCAATACCTTCATGAAGATCTAAAATTCTTTTATGGACTTTTTTGAGATTATTAGCGATTACAGTATCTCTACTATTGTTTTTTAAAAACCATTCATTTGTTTTTTGCTTACTCTCAATATACTTTTTAGTTATCGAAGGGTCAAAAAAAGAATAATTACTGAACCCTCGTTCGTTACCAATTAACTCCAATCCTTCTGAAAGAGTAGCAATATTCTCAATGTTTTCTAAGCTTTCATCAATATTTTTATAATTCTCTAAAGAAGAGTTTATATTCGAAATAGTACTATATAGCAACCCTGAAAACGGAATTAATAGAATTAATATTAACTGAGATTTAATAGACAAATTTTTCCACATAGACACTTCTAATTTTATTTTATAAATATAGTACTACAAACAAAAAAACACTATTCCTCATAGTGCTTTTTTTCGTATTTTTTATAAAATCTATTCTATAACCTTCCTTTTAAAGAACTAAAGACCCATGCATTTGCCAAAAACCCAACACCAACGGCTGCAAATCCCCATCCAGAAACATCACTATATTTAAAAGCTCCAAGACCTATTAACAATAACCCCATCAATATCATTATAAAAGTAGCCCATCCTAAGATAGTATTCTTATTCATTCCCATAATTAATTCCTATTTTGATAAAGTGCAAATAACGTAAATTTAACCACTAATTGAATATATTATACAGCATTTCTCGTAACAAGTCGAAATTTGACAACGAACTCGCCCCAACTCCTTTACTTTTCACATCGATATCCCGCAAGGAAGCCACTATCTGACTTACTTTTTTCATAGGATAATTTTTTAGTGCCACGTCATATTCTTTTAAAAAATAAGGATTAACTCCAATAACTGCTGCGACATTTTTCGGGTTTTTGTCTTTAAGTCCGTGGTATTTGAGCAACTGGATAAAAAAACCAAAAACTAGGCTGGTAGTAACTACCATGGGGTTCTCTTTCGGATTGTTCGCAAAATTTTTAGCAATGGTATAAGCTTTAAGTTGGTTTCTTTCCCCTATTGCCTTTCGAAGTTCAAAAACATTAAAATCTTTACTGAATCCAATGTTTTCTTCAATATCTTTTGGCGAAATTACACTCCCTTTCGGTAAAATAATTTGCAACTTCTCCAACTCATTATTTATTTTACCCAAGTTCGTGCCCAGAAATTCAACAAGCATTGCGGTGGCTTTGGGTTCGATCGTATACTTTTTACTTGCTAATATGCGTTTTATCCAATCGCCAACCTGGTTCTCATATAGTTTTTTACTTTCATAAACCAAGCCATTTTTAGCCAATAGCTTCGTCACTTTTTTACGCTTATCTAAGGTTTTGTACTTATAACAAATCACTAAGACGGTAGAAAGCATTGGGTTATCGGCATAGCTTTCAAACTTGTCAATGTAACGACTTAAGTCTTGTGCTTCTTTTACGATTACTACCTGACGTTGCGCCATCATTGGATAACGTTTGGCCGTAGAAATAATATCCTCAACCGATACATCTCTACCGTACAAGACGGTTTGATTGAATCCTTTTTCTTCTTCAGACAAGACCTTTTTTTCTATATAATCCGATACGATATCAATATAATACGGTTCGTCTCCCATTAAAAAATAGATGGGTTTAATGTTCCCGGCTTTAATATCATTCAGAATCTTTATAACCTCCTCCATTTTTTCAGTATTCAGTGTTCACTTACAGTTTTCAGCCATGATGTCATAAATAACCATAACTTTAAACGATAAACTTTAAACATTTTAATTATTTTTGCCTAATGCAGCAATTGGATTTTTATTCTTATACATTCCGCTTCAAAAATAGCGAAAATAAAGTGTCTATTTTTGACGAAATCAGGAAAAAATTTATCATTCTTACACCAGAGGAATGGGTTCGTCAGCATGTCGTCCAGTTTTTATTGGAGGAAAAAAAATACCCTAAATCTCTGATTAACGTAGAAAAAGTACTTAAAGTCAACGGATTACGGAAAAGGTATGATGTAGTAGTATTTAATAGCGATGGCTCAATACGTGTACTAATCGAATGCAAAGCTCCCGAAATAAAAATAGCACAAGCCACTTTTGACCAAATTGCCCGTTACAATATGACCCTGAAAGCAGATTATTTGATGGTGACCAACGGAATGAATCATTACTTTTGCCAAATGGATTTTGAAAATGAAAAATACCACTTTCTGCCAGAACTCCCTAACTACATTATCTAAACAAGAAAGATGAATATAGCAGTCGTTATCCTTAACTGGAATGGTGTACAATTATTAGAGCAATTTTTACCTTCAATAATCAAATTTTCTCCAGAAGCCACTATTTACGTCGCAGATAATGCTTCTACAGATGAATCCATCTCTTTTGTTGAACAGCACCACCCAGCAGTAAAAATCGTGAAAAACACCAATAACTTTGGTTTTGCCAAAGGGTATAATGAAGCATTGAAACACATTGACGCCGAAATATATGCTTTAGTCAACTCTGATGTAGAAGTAACGGCAAACTGGTTATCACCCATTATAGATACCTTCAGAAACGAATCCCAAACCGCTATCGTACAACCAAAAATATTAGACCATAAGAACAAAGAATACTTTGAATATGCAGGAGCCGCAGGTGGATTCATCGATAAATATGGCTACCCGTATTGCCGCGGACGACTCTTTGACACCATCGAGAAAGACGAAGGACAATATAATGATGAAATAGAAATATCTTGGGCTTCAGGAGCTTGTTTCTTTATCCGAAGTTATGTGTATAAAGAATTACATGGATTCGATGATGATTTTTTTTGCCCATCAAGAGGAAATTGATCTGTGCTGGCGTGCTATAAACAAGGGATACAAGATACAGTACAATTACAAATCAACGGTGTATCATGTAGGCGGAGCGACGCTCGCACAGGGTAATCCAACGAAAACATTTTTGAACTTCAGAAATTCATTACTAATGTTAACCAAAAACACACCTAAGGATAGTTTTTATAGCATTTTATTTAGCCGAATGATTTTAGACGGAGTAGCGGGAACTCAATTTATTTTTCAGGGAAAGTTTTCGCATTTTTCCGCGATTCTAAAAGCTCACTATTCTTTTTATACTTTATTTTCAAGTACTTACAAAAAAAGAGGAAGTTTTCAGACAAAAAAGTACTATAACATCAAAAGTATCGTTTTCCAATACCATGTAAATCGTGGCAAGGTCTTTGTCCGCTGATTTTAACATTAAATTATATATATTATTAACTTATTAAAAACTATTTTTGTATTTCACTAAACATTAAATTTATGAAAAAAATTGTAATTGCCTTATCCGTATTAGCCCTTTTAACCTCTTGTGTTTCTAAAAAGAAATACACAGATTTAGAGGCGAGAAACAAGGAAACTCAAGATTTATTAAATACTGCCACTGTAAAATTAAATTCTTGCTTAGAAGAGAAAGCGGGTCTTACAGCTACAGTTGCTGGTTTAAAAGACTACAACACAACGTTAATTAGTGCTTCAAAAGATATGACTGTATTGACTACTAAAGGTGCACAAAACGTTGAAAAAGCATTAGAGTCTATTAAAGAAAAAGACTTGAAAATTACTAGAATGCAAGATGCGTTAACTAAGAAAGACAGTGTTACCCTTGCTTTAGTTACCAGTCTAAAAAGATCAGTAGGATTCAATGACCCAGATATTGAAATCAATGTTGAAAAAGGAGTTGTATTCATCTCTATTGCTGACAAATTATTATTTAAAAGTGGTAGTTATATCGTGACTGACAAAGCAAAAGGAGTTTTGGCTAAAGTAGCTAAAGTAGTAAATGACAAACCTGATTTTGAATGTATGGTTGAAGGTCATACTGATAGCGTACCTTTCATTGGTAACAGCATATTGCTTGACAACTGGGATTTAAGTGTCAAACGTTCTACGTCAATTATTCGTGTCTTAACGAACGAATTAGGTGTTAACCCAGCACAACTAATCGCCGCAGGTAGAAGCTCTTACATTCCATTAGTAGCAAATGATTCTGCTGAAAATAGAGCTCGTAACAGAAGAACTCGTATTGTTGTATTGCCTAAAATTGATCAATTCTACGAAATGATCGAACAAGAAATGAAAAACTCAAAACAATAGGTTTAAATTTCATACTGTAGTTTGTGTATTCAAATTACAGAAATAGAAAAGCGTTCCAAATACGGGACGCTTTTTTTATGCTGTTTTTTTTTAAAAGAAAAAGCAGGCCAGTTGGCCTGCTCTTCTTTACTTGTATAATACTAATCGTTAAAAAAAATCCTCTAATTTTATACTTCTTGCTTATGGTACTATATAAATTAAAACAATAAATACAAAGTCAGATTTTCTGTAACTACACTACTCTTTTATAGAATATCTAAACTTCCTTTTCCTTCACGGAGCACCGTTGGCTCTTCACCTGATAAATCAATTATCGTTGAACCTACATTATCGCCATAGCCACCATCGATCACCATATCAACTAAGTTCTGCCATTTTTCAAAAATAAGTTCAGGATCTGTAGTATATTCAATCACATCATCATCATCGCGAATCGACGTCGAAACAATTGGGTTCCCTAATTGACGAACAATCTCTAAAGCAATAGAATTGTCAGGTACACGGATACCAACCGTCGTTTTCTTCTTGAATTCCTTTGGCAAATTGTTATTACCCGGTAAAATAAAAGTATAAGGTCCTGGCAAAGCTCTTTTTAATAATTTAAAAGTCGCCGTGTCTATCTGCCTTACATAATCTGAGATATTACTTAAATCACTACAAATGAATGAAAAATTAGCTTTCTCCAATTTAACCCCTTTTATCTTTGCGATACGCTCCAAAGCTTTTGTATTTGTGATATCACATCCCAACCCATAAACCGTATCAGTTGGATAAATAACTAAACCACCATCTCTTAAAACCTTAACCACTTTGGCAATAGCCGCTTCATTGGGATTGTCTGGGTATATTTTTATAAATTGAGCCATTTTTTGTTTTGTTTTATTATTTCCTTGTCTCTTCGTCTGATATTCTAGAGTAATGCGAAAGCTTTACTACCTAATATTACACCAATTAATATTGTAATTTACTCAATATCCATACTGCTTTTATAGCAATATATTTTAGTATACATCAACATTGTTAAAAACTGAAAATCACTCGAACGGACGAGCTATTCTATTATTTAATATCCGTTATTAAAAACACAACCGTTTTTTCGAGTGGTTTTAAGTAGTAATGCGAGCGTTTTACTACTCGAAATTGTATCGAAAAATACAATGCCTCGCAAACGTCTCGATGCACTTTGTGTTCTTCTGTGCCACAAAAAATTATCGAACGGCTTCCATAAACACTATGAAGCATTTAACGAAATTTTTTATCCAATGATATCCAATTTCGCAAAACGCAATAATAATTTTTTTATACCACCAACATCAAATTTAATCTCTGCTTTTTTATCAGCTCCCACTCCATCTAAGTGTAACACTTCTCCCTTTCCAAAACGTTCGTGCATTACAATATTTCCAGCAGTCAGTTTATTGTCAAACAAGTTAGCGCCTCCTGAAACGGATTTTCCAGCAACAGGTTTCAATTTACGAATATTTATTTCAGATTTAGGATCACTATCCTTAATTTGCTGCGGAGGTGTTCCGTTTGCCGGTTTGGCCAAACGTAATTTAGATTTATCTACATCCCCAAAAATATCACTATCAATCAACGGTTTATACCGATAATTATTTTCAGCAGGAGTAAGATACTCTAAATATTGTCCGTCTATTTCTTCAATGAAACGCGAAGGCTCACTATCTGTTAATTTACCCCAACGATAACGGGACTGGGCATAGGTCAAATAAGCCTGATGTTCAGCACGTGTAAGGGCCACGTAGAACAAACGTCGTTCTTCCTCAAGCTCACTTCTAGTACTCATACTCATGGCACTTGGAAACAGGTCTTCTTCCATTCCCACAACAAAAACATGAGAAAATTCTAATCCTTTGGCCAAGTGTATCGTCATCAACGCGACGCGGTCTTCGTCACTGGTATCTTTATCTAAATCTGTCGCCAATGCAACATCTTCCATGAATTCAGATAAGGCGCCACGAGCACCATCAATTTCTTTTTGCCCTTCGGTAAAGTCCTTGATTCCATTTAGCAACTCCTCTATATTCTGAATCTTAGCCATTCCTTCCGGCGTAGCGTCTTTTTTTAGTTCCTGAACGAGTCCTGATTTTTTTGAAACATGATCAGTCAAAAAGAAGGCATCTTGATTTTCATTGATTACCTGAAAACTTTGAATCATGGTAACAAAATCTAATAGCTTTTGCTTTGTTCCGGAATTTAATTTCAAGTCAATTTTATCAATATTTTGCATAACCTCAAATATCGATCGCTTGTAATGATTAGCAGCTACTAACAGCTTTTCTATCGTAGTATTTCCAATACCTCGAGCCGGATAATTAATTACTCGCATCAAAGCTTCTTCATCCTTTGGATTAATAACTAATCGTAAATAACACAATACATCTTTTATTTCTTTCCTTTGGTAAAAAGACAATCCACCATAAATTCGGTAAGGAATATCGCGTTTTCTAAGCGCATCTTCCATTGAACGCGATTGTGCATTAGTACGATATAAAATAGCAAAGTCACCATTATTCATTTGGTTTTGCATCTTTTGTTCGAAAATAGTTCCAGCGACAAAACGACCTTCTTCAGCATCTGTCATGCTGCGATGCACTTTTATCTTCGGTCCTAGATCATTGGCTGTCCAAACGATTTTGTCCAATTTGGTTTTATTCTTATCGATTACGGTATTTGCAGCCTCCACAATGTTTTTTGTCGAGCGGTAGTTTTGTTCCAGACGGAAGGTTTTCACCCCTTCATAATCCTTCTGGAAATTCAGAATATTATTGATATTAGCGCCACGAAACGCATAAATACTTTGCGCATCGTCTCCCACCACACATATATTTTGAAATTTATCTGATAATGCCCTAACAATTAAATATTGGGAATGATTCGTATCCTGGTACTCATCCACTAAAATATATCGGAAACGATTTTGATATTTCCCCAAAACTTCGGGAAAACGATTTAATAGTTCATTGGTTTTCAACAATAAATCATCAAAATCCATCGCTCCAGATTTGAAACATTTATCTACATAATTTTGGTATAACTCCCCCATACGAGGTTTTTTGGACATCGCATCCGCTTCTTGTAGATCACGATCATTGAAATAAGCCTTTACGGTTATCAAACTATTTTTAAAGTTGGATATCCTGCTTAAAACCTGTTTCGGTTTGTAAACATCTCGGTCCAGTTGCATTTCCTTGATAATTCCAGAAATAGCGCGCAGCGAATCCTGAGAATCATAAATCGTAAAATTAGAAGGATATCCTAACAAGTGTGCTTCTGATCTTAAAATTCTGGCAAACACAGAGTGAAATGTTCCCATCCAAAGGTTCTTTGCCTCACTCGATCCCACAATATCAGAAATACGCTTTTTCATTTCACGTGCTGCCTTATTGGTAAAGGTAAGTGACAAAATATTAAATGCATCCACACCCTGATTCATCAAATAGGCAATGCGTATCGTCAAAACACGCGTTTTACCTGAACCGGCACCCGCAATTATTATCATGGGACCGTCTTTTTGCAATACGGGTTCGCGCTGTGCTTCGTTAAGCTGGGCAATGTATTTTTGCATGGAAATTATCTATTTTTACAAAAATAAGAATTTAAGAATTAAAAAACAGATTTCATTTCTTTTCATTGAACTTCAACGATTAAAATTCAGAACAGCACGTGCTACTCTGATTTTAAAAGTTTGGAATAAGAAATAAAGAATCGTGAATCAAGCTTTTTTTATACTGTAGCAACGCTAATAGATGATCTTATTTGAAAAAGACATCGTAACCAAACCGAATTAAAGTTCCAACAACGACTACCAGAAAAAATATGCGGATAAAACCGTTTCCTTTTGTAATGGCCAGTTTAGCTCCTAACCAGCCGCCAAAAGCGTTACTTGCAGCCATTGGCAAGGCAATCGCCCAAATTATCTTCCCTTTTAACATAAACAGACAAATAGAACCAAAGTTAGTCGCCAGATTGACCATTTTAGCATTCGCAGAAGCGTGAAGAAAATCAAATCCCATTAACGCGATGAAGGACACCACCAGAAAACTTCCGGTTCCTGGACCAATAAAACCATCATAAAAACCAACAATGACACTAATAAGAATCGCATTCCAAATCTGAGTACTTTTAGAAAGGTCTTTTGCTATATGTTGGCCAAAATTCTTCTTTGCATAGGTGTAAATTGCTAATAATGATAGAATAAAAAGCAACAAGGGTTTCATAAAATCATTGCTCATGTAAGTCAATAAAGTAGAGCCCATAAAAGCTGAAGGTAAAGCTACCGCCATCATTATTAGTAGTAATTTCCAGTCCATAGTAACTTTTTTCAGGTATTGGTAGGCCGCAAATGAAGTTCCACTGAAAGCAGGTATTTTTAAAGTTCCAATAACGGTTGAAACAGGTAAATTAGGCAATAAAATTAATCCTGCTGGAGTTTGAATTAGTCCGCCTCCTCCAACAATAGCGTCTATGAATCCTGCAGCAAAAGCGGCAACGCAAAGTAATACAATAATGTATGTTTCCATTAATTTCTATAATTCAAAAAGGGTAAAGGAGACGCTTCTTTTTTTTAGTAAAAATAGCGTTAGCTGTTCTAAATTATACTATAATTAATGAGTTATTAAATCAAAAAGTATATTTTTGTCTTACAAAATTTAAATCAGCATGGACTCTACAAATATCGTTGAAATATTAGCTTACACTATTCCATCCTTGATTACTGGAGCTGTTGCCTACTTCTTATTTGAATCCCATTTTAAAGACCAACAAAGTACCAGACGCTGGTTGTTGCAAAAAGACCATCAAGCGGCTACGTTGCCAATGCGTTTGCAGGCTTACGAGCGCATGACTTTATTTATGGAGCGCATTAACCCTGCTCAATTGATGGTTCGAATTGCCCCCCTCTCCGAAGACAAAAATGACTATCGGAATATTGTAATAGCCCAGATTGAGCAAGAATTTGAACATAATTTAGCCCAACAAATCTATATCTCAGAGAAGTGCTGGTCTATCATTATCACGGCCAAAAATGCGACAATCCAAATGATCCGCTTGGCTTCAAATAACGAAAAAGTAAAAGATGCTGATAGTTTGCGACAAGCAGTTATCAGTGATTTACTGGAAAAACCATCTCCAAGCAGTGCCGCATTAGCCTTTATTAAAAATGAAGTGGGAGAATTGTGGTAAAATTATTTTAAATCACTCATGACTTCACTTTTTTTCTAGTGCATAATCATAGCCTTCCTGCCACCACTTATGCATTTCTATCTTATTAAAAAAAAGTGCGTTATCAGTAAGAT
>NZ_AJXL01000060.1 GCF_000264055.1 Flavobacterium sp. ACAM 123
ATGTATTGATGTTGAAACTCTCTGGGAACTTTTGTGTTTAGTTGGTATTGTGAGTAAAGTTTATATAGTTCCTTAAAGTTGTTCTGCATATTTTTCAGATAACTTCCCCATTGGGCATCTGTCATGTTTTCAGTATTGACATTAGGGAGTGTTGAGCAGCTCAATAATATACGGTATATTTCGGCATGTATCATTTCGTGAATGAATACAAGTGATGAAATTATTTTTGGGAACTTCATAATATTACCGGGTAGACTCGGGTCGTTATTGATGATTATTTTAATCAAATTATTTTCTGGAGTTAGCGTTATCGCTTGTGCTTTCCAATGCTTCTCGACTTGATTAATTTTAAACGTATCATCAACTCTAAAATTTAAATTGGTAATAGAAAAATTATTATCAAATTTTTGTAAATAGACTTGAAAAGCAGGGGCTTTACCTAGTTGTGTATAAACACCATATAAATTGGTATTGTCTTTTAACGATTTGTCAATAATTACTCTGTATGCAAGATCGACTTCGCTACTAGTCATATAACCATTGATTGCTTCCAGTGCAAAAGCCTTAGCTTCATCTGAAGGGGAGAGGATTAAGAATGTTGTTAATTCTTTTTTATTTGAATCATTTCTAGGACTGTCCCACCATAGTTTTTGGTCAGTATTTAAAAGTTGTTCAAATTTAAATACTTCATAATCGGCATTAGCGCCACCACCACCAATGCCATCAGAACCATTAACAAATTCTTTAGGTAAAGGCGCGCTGTTGTCGTAGCCACTTTCGGTAGGAACACAACTACCGGATATTCCAATATATTCATAGTAGGCATCATTTGTTCCCTTTCCGCAATCCTCTTCGGGAGTGTGATTGCCTCCATTGGTGCAAAGATGTACAATGTACGTGATAGTTGTTGTGCAGTATTCTGCCATCTTTCCTAACGCTGTATTATTTTTTTGAAATTGACCTTTTACGAATCTACTATCTAATCTTATTTTCAGGTTAGTATCAAGCATTTGAATCTTACCAGTAAAGTTTTCTTGATCAAGTAAAATGCTAGGAGCATCGGGTATGTATTTAACAAATGCTGCCTTCTGTACGTTATCTCTATCTGTTATGATGTAATACATAAAATAGGGCTTGCTTTTTGAATAGCGGTTTAATAATAAAAGGTAGGTAGTGTATTCATCACCCTTGACTATTTTAGTGAAATATACATTTGTCTTTTCGGTACTCTTACGGAGCGTATTTACGGAATAATTGGTCTTAAAAGTTTCCGTTTGGTGTAGTATTATGGGGTTCTTAATGACCGAAAGTACATTTTCGAGGCTTACTTTCTCCGAAGTAATATAGTTTTTTTTATTCGCATTACTATCTAGTACAGTTTCTTCTGTGCTATATGATTGCATAAAACAAGTTATAAAAGCTAATAGCGCTAGAAGGTTTTTTAGCTGATGGTAAGGGGTTTGTTTGTTTGTTTGTTTGTTTTCATTTTTTTTTGGTTCAGTTAATATTTATAAAAATAGAAAACATTTTTATAAGTTACAGTACCCACTTTTAGTGATATTTACAAAAAACAAAAACCCCGTCCTGTTACAATAACAAAACGGGTTTAAAATATGCGTTGAAAGGGAATTATACCTTCATAATTTCGGCATCTTTACTAACTAGAAGCTCGTCTACCTTTCTGATGTAACTATTAGTAAGGTTTTGAACTTCGTCTTCGGCACTTTTACAAATGTCTTCTGATGTTCCGTCTTTTTCTAATTTTTTGATCTCAGTATTAGCATCTTTACGAGCGTTTCTGATTCCTACTTTTGCGTCTTCTGCTTCTACTTTTGCTTGTTTTCCAAGATCGCGTCTTCTTTCTTCTGTTAATGGCGGAACGCTGATAATGATCAGGTCACCATTGTTCATTGGATTAAATCCAATGTTTGCCACCATGATTGCTTTTTCGATCGCATGCAGCATGTTTCTTTCAAAGGGCTGAAGCGTGATGGTTCTCGCATCAGGAACACTTAGTTTTGCTACTTGCGAAAGCGGTGTAGCTGAGCCGTAATAATCCACAAAAACACTTCCTAGCATCGCTGGAGATGCTTTTCCTGCACGAATGTTTAGGAACTCTTTTTCTAAATGGGCAATAGAACCGATCATCGATTCTTCAGTGCTATCTAATATAAATTCAATTTCTTCAGTCATTGTTTCCAATTTTTAAGTCCCACTTCGGGGATTAAGGGGATTATATATTTACTACTGTTCCTATGTTTTTTCCTTCGCAGATTTTTAATAAATTACCTTGCTTGTTCATGTCAAAAATAACGATCGGCAATTTATTTTCTTGGCTCAATGTAAATGCCGTAGAATCCATTACGTTCAGTCCTTTTTTGATTACATCGTCAAAAGAAATAAAATCAAATTTGACAGCGTCTGCATTTTTTTCAGGATCGCAATCGTAGACTCCGTCCACCCGTGTTCCTTTTAGAATTACATCAGCATGAATTTCTACACCACGCAAAACGGCTGCTGTGTCCGTAGTAAAATAAGGGTTTCCGGTTCCGGCTCCAAAAATTACGATCCTCCCTTTCTCAAGGTGGCGTACCGCTCTTCTTTTGATATAAGGTTCAGCTATTGCCTCGATTTTTAACGCGGTTTGTAAACGGGTAAGCATTCCTTTGTCTTCTAACGCACCTTGCAAGGCCATTCCGTTGATAACTGTGGCTAGCATTCCCATGTAGTCTCCTTGTACACGATCCATTCCATTACTGGCTCCAGCAACTCCCCTAAAAATATTTCCACCGCCTATAACAATGGCAATTTCGATTCCTTTATCGTGAATTTTTTTGATTTCTTCGGCATATTCAGCTAATCTTACTGGGTCAATACCGTATTGTCTGTCGCCCATTAAAGCTTCACCACTTAATTTAAGAAGAATTCTTTTATATTTCATGTGTATGTTGAGTTGTTTGCTGCAAATATAGTGATATTCTTTTTTTGGAAATACTATCGCTTAATTTTTATAAATTTAGTTTTTCAAAGGAGCTCTTAGCCGCTTCGTAGCCAATTTTAAAAATAACATCCATTTTTGCTTTGTTCATCTCAAAGGTGCTGTATATACTCAATTCTGTTGGTTCGATTAGCCATTCGCAGATATTAAATTTTTGCGTATTGGTATTGGCAGAAAGAATATCAAAAGCTCTCGTAGTCACTGCTCTGATGGAATTTAAATCTTTGGCTTCTATTTTTTGGATCGGACTGACATAAACGCCGATAATATTGTCACATTGACCTTGTAATATATCGGTTGGGAAATGGTTTAAAATCCCACCATCGCTATACGGCTCACCATTGATTTCATAGGGCGATATAATTCCGGGAAAAGCCGAAGAAGCTAAAAGAGCATCACTAATTTTTGTTTCTGCTTCAAATATTTTTAAGCGTCCCCTAACCATATCTGTTGCCGTAATCTGTGTAGGGATTTTTAATTCACCTATCAGTGCGTCTTCAAAAATAGCTTGAAAATAGAGTCTAAAGGATTCAGAATCGACCAAGCCTGCTTTTTTAAAAGTGAAATGCCTCCACTGAAAAAGATAAACCGACTTGAAAAATTCTAAAATCTCATCAGGGGTCTTTCCCCAAGAATACATCGCGCCTACGATTGCACCAGCGCTTGTTCCAGCAATCCGAGTAGGGCGAATGTTTTGCTCTTCTAAAAATTTGATGGCACCTGCATGGGCTATCCCTTTTGAGCCTCCCCCAGAAAGGACAAGTCCAATTGATTTTGAATTTAAATCCATTTTCCTTTTTTGTTGGTATCAAAATTACTCTTTTTGCTTGGCTGAAAGTGGTTTTGTCCTCTTTAAAACAATTAATTTGTATTAACTTCACCTAAATAAAGAAAAATTATGAAAAAATGGATTGCAAAAGCATTGTTCAATAGCCATTCGTATTTCGAATACAGAAAATTAATTACAGACCTATTAAAGGAGGAAAAATCTACGGGTAATGAACAATCCACCGCATTGACTAATTATAGTCTTTTAAATGAAACCCGGATGAACTGTTTAGAGAAAACATCAAAAATACCGCAAGAGAATGCCCAGGCGTTGAAATCTTTGAGACACGAATACATTTGGATAGTTATTTCTGAGGGATGGTGTGGTGATGCGGCACAAGTACTTCCTGTTTTTGATAAAATGGTTGCCGAGTCTGACGGTAAAATAGATATGAAAATTGTTCTGCGTGATGAAAATGAAGAATTAATGAATTTATTTCTAACCAATAAAGACAAATCAATTCCAAAACTTATTGTCATCAATAAACAAACGGGCGGTGCATTAGCACATTGGGGACCAAGACCTAAAGGAGCCGCTGATTTAATAGGCAACTATAAAAAAGCACATGGTGCTCTTGACGAAACGGCAAAAACTGATTTGCAATTGTGGTACTTTCACGACAAAGGATTGACCACTCAAAGTGAGGTAATCGATATGATGCTTGACTTGGACAAGGAAGAAGAATAATTATATTTTAGAAGCTGATTAAGGAAATCCCTAAACTTATATTTCCTGCATCTCTTTGATTGTTAATAGGGATAGCGAAATGGTTTAGGTCGATAAAAAGTAAAATGTCATCGCCATTTTGTAAACCAAGACTAATTTTTTGATAATCTCCGCTTAGGTTACTGCGACCTAATGCAATTGCTTTTCCAACCCCTAGTTGAAGTGTAATTCTCGTTTCTTCCCCTATTTTTGGGCTGAATCTAAAATTAGCAAAAACAGGGGCAACAACTAATTTGTTTGACCAATCCCAGTTTAAACCGCTATGGATTCCTAATGCAACCCATTTCTTATAATGGAGGCCATAACCGAATTTTGTTCCCAAACCGTCCGGAATGAGCCACGGTTCTTTTATGTTAGTATGCTGGTCAACGTTCCCGCGTTTAGGATTTCCGGTAAACGCTAAGGTAACGTCAAATTGAGCGTAAGTAATTTTTTTATCTTGTGCAAAAAGACTCCCGCAAAATAAGAGAGCAACTAGTAGCGTTCTTAGAAAATTCAAAATAGGGTTATTTTGATTCTAAATTATCTTCGAATACAACAACATCCACCGCTTCTGTTACATCATAATCCCCGATTTTTGTACGGCGCAATGCTGTTAAGTGAGATCCGGAATTCATGGCACGTCCAAAATCAAAAGCTAAAGAACGGATATAAGTGCCTTTGCTGCAAAGCACTCTGAAATCAATTTCAGGAAGTGCTATTCTGGTGATTTCAAATTCGTGAATCGTGGTTTTTCTGGTAGCGATTTCTACAGTTTTGCCTGCGCGTGCATGCTCATATAGTCTAACGCCTTCTTTTTTTATAGCAGAAAAAATAGGTGGTTTTTGGTCTATTTCACCTAAAAATTGTTTTACGGTTTCCTTTATTAAGGCTTCGTCTATGTGTGAAGTAGGGAATGTATTGTCTATTTCAGTTTCTAAATCGTAGGAAGGAGTTGTGGCTCCAATGAAAAAAGTTCCAGTGTATTCTTTAGCCTGACCTTGAAGTTCTGTAATCCGTTTGGTGAACTTTCCGGTACAAACTAAAAGTAAACCAGTAGCCAAAGGGTCTAAAGTTCCAGCATGACCAATTTTAAATTTTTTTGGAAGTCCCAGTTTGTTGATCAGGGCATATTTTAATTTATTTACCGCCTGAAAGGATGTCCAATTCAAAGGTTTGTCAATCAATAAAATTTGTCCGTTTAAGTAGTCTTCATCTGTCATTAAATGATAGTCAGAGGGTGAATGAAAAAATGAATAATCAGTAAAATGATTCCGGCAGCAATGCGGTAATACCCGAAAACTTTAAAACCTTTTTTACTCAAAAATCCGATAAAACTTTTGATGGCCAAAAGCGCCACGATAAAAGCGATGACATTACCAATAATCAATAAATTGATTTGGTCGTGAGTCAATACAAAACCATCTTTGTAGTAGTCATAACATTTTTTTGCAGTTGCACCAAACATGGTAGGCACGGCAAGAAAAAATGAAAATTCAGCTGCCGATGTACGGGCTAGTTTCTGGGACATTCCACCCACAATGCTTGCGCCACTTCTAGAAACTCCTGGAACCATTGCTAAACATTGGTACAATCCAATTTTAAAGGCTTTTAGGTAGGTGACTTTGGTGTCCTCTGAATGATTAAACCAATCGTCTACTTTTAATAAAACGATACCACCAAGTAAAAGAGAAACGGCAACGGTAACTGGGCTTTCTAGTAGTTCATCTATCAGATCACTGAACAATAATCCTAAAACTACTGCGGGAATAAAAGCAACAAATAATTTAAAATAGAAGTCCCAAGTCTGAAAGAAACGTTTGAAATATAAAACTACAACCGAGAGAATTGCTCCTAGTTGAATTACAATGGTGAAAAGTTTTGTAAAATCATCACTGGCAATCCCAAAAAAGGAAGAAGCGATAATCATATGTCCAGTGGAAGAAACAGGTAAAAATTCAGTAATCCCTTCAATGATAGCAAGGATGATAGCTTGTAATGTGTTCATTTATGCTTTCTTTGGATTTTTTAATATGGCATATACGGTTATTCCGAAACCAATTAAAACAGTTGTTGGAGCGAGGCGAATCCTTCTAAAGTTAAAAATAGCATCGCTATAGACATTAGGATCATCACTTCCTCCACCAGACATTAAGATAAATCCGAGCGCAATTACTCCAATACCAATCAGTAGAATTATATAATTTATTTTTCCAAAAAGAAAATCTTGTTGTGGGCCTTGTTCTTTCATTTATGCTTTTTTACTTTTTAAATTCTGAGATCAAAAATACTTAACTTACCTACCTGCAGGTCAATTTTTTTTATATTAATACAAATCGTCAGTTCTCAAATTCAAGAATTTTTGTGTGGCAAAATGAGTGCTTAACCACGTAATCAGAATACCGATTCCTAAAACGGCTAATAAAACACCTGCAATAAGAATTTTGTTATCAAGAATTCCTAAGTCAGGAAAGCTGGTCTCGACATAAAGTAACAGACCAATCAAAGCGATAATAGCTAAGCCAGCGCCTAACATGCCCAGTTTTACACTACGCATAACAAATGGTTTTCTGATAAATGATTTTGTTGCACCCACCATTTGCATGGTTTTAATGATAAATCGGTTGGAGTGAATTGACAGTCGTAACGAACTGTTAATTAATAAAACAGCTATAAAAGCAAGGAATCCGCTGATTATTAAAATCCACATACTCACTTTTTTAATATTATCGTTAACTAAATTTACTAATTGCTTGTCATATACAATATCTGCTATCATAGGGTTTGTTCGCAATTGTTTTTCAATTTTAGCGATGGAATCCTTCTCGACATAGTCTGCTTTTAAGTGAATATCGTACGAGTTTTGTAATGGATTTTCGCCTAAAAACGTCATGAAATCTTCTCCTATTATATCAGTGTGTTGTTTTGCAGCCTGTTCCTTAGTTACATAATCCGTAGACTTCGCATATGGAGCTATTTTTAATTTGCCACCAAAAGCTTTTAAAATACTATCGTTCGCTTCATTTTTGAAAAACACCGTCATAGCAATTTTTTCCTTAAAGTCGTCTGCTAATTTTTTGGAGTTAATAATAAAAAGACCCAATACTCCCAATAAGAATAATACTAAGAATACACTTAGAACAACCGAAAAATAAGAGGAAATTAGCCTGCGTTTTTGAAACCTATCAAATGAAGAACTCATAGTTTACTTAAATTATGGGGTAAAAATAATAAAGAATTTCTTTATTTGAAGTTAATAACGTTCAAAGTTTCGACTTTCGTACAATAAACGTAAATTTGCCACCTAAAAAGACGCATCGGGATAAACTTTGCAGCTTGTAGACAATGACTTGAGCTTAAGCGACAGTAGGTCTCTATTAATATAAAAACAGAAAGAGGGAACGACTTGAGCATAAACGACAGTAGGTCTCCATTAATATAAAAACAGAAAGAGGGAATGACTTGAGCTTAAGCGACAGCATGACTCCATTAATATAAAAATAGAAAGAGGGAATGAAATATAATCCGAACGAGATAGAAGCCAAATGGCAAAAATATTGGGCAGAAAATCAAACATTTGCCGCTGTAAATAACTCCGAAAAACCAAAGCATTATGTGTTAGATATGTTTCCTTATCCTTCAGGTGCAGGGCTGCATGTAGGACATCCGCTAGGATATATTGCCTCTGATGTATATGCAAGATACAAAAGACACCAAGGATTTAATGTTTTACACCCGATGGGTTATGACAGTTTTGGCTTACCAGCGGAACAATATGCTATTCAAACAGGGCAACGTCCGGAAGATACCACTTCAGTAAATATTGATGGTGGTTATGATAAGGAGGGAAATAAAATTGCCGGATATAGAAAGCAATTGGACAAAATTGGATTTTCTTTTGATTGGAGTAGGGAAGTGCGTACTTCTAATCCGGATTATTACAAGCACACGCAATGGATTTTTATCCAATTATTTAATTCGTGGTACAACAAAGACAGCGATAAGGCCGAAGATGTTTCTACTTTGATTTCAATTTTCGAAAAAGAGGGAAATACTACCGTTAATGCAGTTTGTGATGACAAAATAGCGCCTTTTACGTCAAGTGAATGGGGAAATTTCGACAAAGAACAACAAGAAAAAATTCTTTTACAATACCGATTAACCTATTTGGCAGAGACTGAAGTGAACTGGTGTCCTGGATTAGGGACGGTTTTGGCAAATGACGAAATTGTAAACGGAGTTTCGGAACGTGGCGGATTCCCTGTAATTCGTAAAAAAATGACACAATGGAGCATGCGTATTTCAGCTTATGCGGAACGTTTGTTACAAGGGTTAAATGATATCGACTGGAGCGAAAGCATCAAAGAAAGTCAAAGAAACTGGATTGGGAAATCAGTTGGGGCGATGGTAACGTTCCCGATCTTACACGTAGGTGCTGGGAAAGAGAATGTGGAATCTGAAAATTCAGATTTGTCGGCTAAAACAGCGGAAGAAACGAGAAGCGCCCCAACAGAAGTAGAGGAGTTTTTATGGCTCAACTTAAAGTCAAGAGCGCTAGACTATAAGTTTAGCCTGCAGTACTTAATCGCTGATCATGGTGTCGATTTTGTATGTCTTTCTAAAAAACTAATAATTGAAGTTGTCGACGAAACCTATGAAAATCAAGTTAAAGTTAGTACGGAACGAACGAAAATTTTAAGTGAAAAGGGATTCAAAGTGATTCGTTTCAAGAATGAAGAAATTTTAAGGAATTTAGCGGGTGTTTTAGATACCATAACAATAGAACTAGACAATATAGCACTTCCCAGTATAGAGGTTAGAGGGATTGATGTTTTCACGACTAGACCTGATACTATTTTTGGGGTAACATTTATGACACTAGCGCCAGAACATCCTTTGGTTCAGGAAATCACCACTGCTGAATGTTTAGATAAAGTAAATGCTTATATTTTAGCTTCATCTAAGCGTTCTGAAAGAGAACGTATGGCTGATGTGAAAACCATTTCGGGTGTATTTACTGGTGCTTATGCTGAACATCCATTTACTAAAGAAGCGATTCCAGTTTGGATAGGGGACTATGTATTGGCAGGGTATGGAACAGGAGCAGTTATGGCGGTTCCTTGCGGTGACGAGCGTGATTATGCTTTTGCTAATTTCTTCAAAGGACAAAGCGGAATGCCAGCAATCAAAAACATTTTTGATAAAGATATTTCTGAAGCTGCGTTTGGAGCCAAAGACGGTTTCAAACTAGTAGATTCTGATTTCTTAGACGGATTAGGATATAAAGAAGGAGCGTATAAGGCTATCGAAGCCTTAGAAAAATTAAATCAAGGAAAAGGGAAAACGAATTACCGTTTGCGTGATGCTGTTTTCTCTCGCCAAAGATATTGGGGAGAACCGTTCCCGGTATATTATGTGAATGGCTTGCCGCAAATGATTGATACCGCACATTTACCAATTATTCTACCGGAAGTAGAAAAGTATTTACCTACAGAAGATGGTTTGCCGCCTTTAGGAAATGCCGAAGTTTGGGCTTGGGATACCAATAAAAAAGAAGTGGTGAATACTGATTTAGTTGACCATGTGACTGTTTTTCCTTTGGAATTGAACACCATGCCAGGTTGGGCAGGAAGTTCGTTTTACTGGATGCGTTATATGGATCCAAAAAATGAAACCGAATTTGCCAGCCAAGACGCTTTGGCTTATTGGGAAAGTGTTGATTTATATATCGGTGGTAATGAACATGCTACCGGTCACTTACTGTATTCTCGTTTTTGGAATAAATTTCTTAAAGACAAAGGCTTTGCACCAACTGAAGAGCCGTTTAAGAAATTAATTAACCAAGGGATGATTTTAGGGGAAAGTGCTTTTGTTTTTATTGTTTTGCTGCGAGCTAGAGCAAAAGTAAGTGATTCTTTTTTAACTGGTTCAATTTTAGATGCTGATAAAGAAAAAGTTACGGAGGGAATCAAAGCATCTACATCTCTAGTAATAAGCGAAGATATATTTAATAGTATAAAATTAAATGGTCATCATCTCTTAGTTGATGAATGGATCAAAAATAATAATGGACTAAAGAATTTTAAAATTCAATATTCTGCCGAAAATGCGATCAAAACAAGTGTCGATATTTCTTTGCTAATTGGAAATTCTAATGTGATAGATGAAGATAAGCTTAGAAATTGGATGCCTCAATATAAAGATATTGCCTTTTTAGAAGAAGAAGATTATGTTGTAAAAAGAGAAGTAGAAAAAATGTCTAAATCCAAATACAATGTAGTCACTCCGGATGCTATTTGTGAGGAATATGGAGCAGATACTTTGCGTTTGTACGAAATGTTCTTGGGGCCACTGGAACAAGCAAAACCATGGAATACGGCAGGGATTTCAGGTGTTTTTGGATTCTTGAAAAAACTTTGTCGTTTGTATTTTGATGAGCATAATTTGATTGTTACTGATGATGTACCAACAAAAGACAATCTAAAAACCTTGCATAAAACGATTAAAAAAGTGGCAGATGATATTGAGAATTTCTCTTTCAATACTTCGGTTTCACAATTTATGATTTGTGTCAATGAATTGACTGCTCAGGGCTGTCATTCTCGTGCTATTCTACAACCATTGGCTATTGTTATTTCGCCATATGCACCACATATTGCTGAAGAATTATGGTCGTTATTAGGAAATAAAGGTTCTATTGCGATGGTGGCTTTTCCTGCTTTCGAACCCAAACATTTAATAGAAAGTAGTAAAGAATATCCAGTTTCGTTTAACGGAAAAATGCGTTTCACTATCGAATTGCCTTTGGACTTAACTAAAGATCAAATCGAGGAGATTATCATGAAAGACGGAAGAACAATAAAACAACTAGAGGGTAGAACACCAAATAAAGTGATTATCGTATCTGGTAAGATCATTAATTTGGTAGGTTAAAGTTATAAGTAACCAATTTTTAAAAATCCAAATTCCAATTGCTGGGGTTTGGATTTTTTTTGCGTAAATGGTTTTTGTTGTGATGTTGGAATTTTCAGGGAAATTTGTTTTTTTAAACACATAGAATCATAGAAAAGTGGATTGTGTAAAGTCATTTTATTCTTCATAGAATTTCATTGAGCTATGTTAAAAAGTGATCTTTCTAAAAGAGTGTAAAGACTCTTGAAACCTATGATTCTATGTGTTTCATTTTTTGTGCATAAATGGTTTTTGTATTGGAATTTTATTTTGATGATGTCAAATTGACATTCGAAAAAATTGGTTCAGAATTTGTATTGTACTTGGTAACTTTAAACAAGAAGTAAACATAAAAACAAAATAGATGGGAATGAGTTATTTAATTCTTGCCGGAGCAATTATGCTGGCGAGTTGGGCAGTAAGTTCAAGGCTGAAAAGTAAATTTGAACATTATTCTAAGATGCAGTTGCAAAATGGTATGAGCGGTGCTGAAATCGCTGAGAAAATGCTGGCTGATAATGGAATTCACGATGTGCGCGTGATTTCGGTAGCTGGACAATTGACGGATCATTATAATCCGGTTAATAAAACAGTGAATCTAAGCGAGGCTGTTTACAATCAAAGGAACGCTGCTTCGGCGGCTGTGGCAGCACATGAATGTGGACATGCGATACAGCATGCCGTGGGCTATCAATGGTTAACTATGCGTTCTAAATTGGTTCCATTTGTAAATGTAGCATCTTCGTACATGCAATGGGTTCTAATAGGTGGAATTTTATTGATGAATAGTTTTCCGCAGTTGTTGCTTATTGGAATTGTGCTTTTTGCCGCAACAACAATCTTTTCATTAGTCACTTTGCCAGTTGAGTATGATGCCAGTCATCGTGCTTTGGCTTGGTTAGAGAATAAAAAGATGCTTACACCTCAAGAACATGACGGGGCCAAAGACGCGCTGACATGGGCTGCGAGAACTTATGTGGTAGCAGCTTTGGGTTCTATCGCTACGTTGCTCTATTATGTTTCCATCTATATGGGAGGCGGTAGTAGAAGAAATTAAGCAATTAGAAAATGGCCTAATTTGATAATTCCTTCTGTAGGGATAGCAGCCGTCTCGTTTTATAAATGAGACGGCTTTTTTAATCATCTCAATCCAGACGAATGTATGTTTTAGCCCATATCGAGATGGTATAATGCCGATGTAATATAAATATAGAAGAATGTAATTGGACTGTATTGTGTATCTAAATCGGCATTGTTTTTTAATTCCCGTATTATCTCTTTAAAGTTGTATCTGTCTATTTATCTGTTGGTCTAAAGAAATGAAGGTCTCCGTTCTGGAAACGCCTTCTATTATTTGAATTTTAGTATTCAGTAAATTCATTAAGTGCTGGTTGTCTCTACATATAATTTTAATCAAGATGGACCAGTTTCCGGTGGTGTAGTGGCACTCTAAAACTTCGGGGATTTTCTTTAGTTCTTTTACTGCTTCTAAATTTCGTGCTGCTTTGTCTAAGTAGACTCCAACAAAGGCCATAGTGTTATAACCAAGGACTTTGTGGTTTACTACAAATTTTGATCCTGAGATTACCCCGGACACTTCCAGTTTTCGCAACCTTTGATGAATGGCCGCTCCTGAAATGCCTATCTTATTTGCGATTTGAAGGATTGGTTTGCGGGCATCTTCCATCAAGAATCTTAAAATTTCTTTGTCGATTCCATCTATTTCCACTACCATCGAGTTTATTTTCATAGCTTTTATTTTAGAACTAAAACTAGTGTGTTTAGTTGTAATTGAAAACCAAATTTAAACAAAAACAAGTAATAATGTGATAGCTTTGCCTTACTTAGTGATATAATTACAATTTTTAATACGGGATTAATAGAATTGAGGCAGATCGTGGTGCTTTTTTTAAAAGGCAGCTGGGAGTTGATTTTTTGGAGACTAGACATAAAAAAACCATCTGTAGAACAGATGGTTTTTAGTAGCTTTTATTTGAAGTCGAGTCAGTACTTATTTTCCCTTATTCGCTTCAAGAATATATTTTTCTAAGGCCATTGTCATCGAAGGAGCATTTGGCGATGGCGCGAGTATGTCGACTCTTAAACCATTGTCCAAAGCTTCCTTTTGAGTGGTGCTTCCAAAAACAGCTATTCTGGTATTGTTTTGTTCAAACTCCGGAAAGTTTTTAAACAAGGACTTAATTCCAGTGGGGCTAAAGAAAGCCAGCACGTCATAATACACATCTGCTAAATCAGAGAGGTCGCTCATAACTGTTTTATAAAAAACAGCTGGAGTCCAATCTACTTTTAGTCCATTAAGTGTTGTTGTTGCATCGGCATTTAACTGGTCTGATGCTGGTAAAAGAAATTTCTCGTCTTTATATTTTTTTATCAAAGGAGATAAGTCTGCAAAATCCTTAGGTCCTACATAAATTTTACGTTTTCTGTAAACAACGTATTTCTGTAAATAAAACGCCACTGCTTCTGATTGACAAAAATATTTCATTCCTTCTGGTACCTTGAAACGCATCTCTTCGGCAACTCTAAAAAAATGATCAACGGAATTTCTACTTGTTAAAATAATTGCAGTGTAATGATTGAGATCGATTTTTTGAAGTCTAATCTCTTTGGCATTGACTCCTTCTACATGTATAAAAGGCCTGAAATCAATTTTAACTTTATGCTTCTGTTGGAGTTCAAAGTAAGGAGAATTCTCTACTTTAGGCTCGGGCTGTGACACCAAAATTGTTTTCACTTTCATATCTTAACTTTTTCTAAGGGCCCCCTTTTTTAAACATAAAAAACATAAAAAAATAGGGAGCTATTTCGAGAGCGCAAAGATATAAAATAAAATAAAACATCTTACTGAATATTAGATGTTGATATTTTTTTATTGAAATCAAATAGGTTATAACATTGATTAACAATACTATAGATATGATTATTAATAGAGTATTTCTTGATATTGTGTCGTAATAAAACAATATAATGTTGATAGGTAGGATAAATAACCCAATATAAGTTCTGTAAGTAACCTTTTGAAGGTTAAATTGTTCCATAAATTCCTCAATATGGAATGCCGTAGCGATAATTTTCTCTATTAGATACTTCGATAAAACAAAGAATATCAAAAAAGTAATAATTTGAATATAAAGTATTAAGTCCGTTTTTTGAGCCAAACCCAAAAAAAACTGAGGGAAAGCTGTATGAAAAAGGCAAACGAAATTACTTGTACAAAAAACAGCGAAATGGTAAAGCTGCCTTTCAAATGACTTCCGTCACGATACAATTTAGCATACTTGTCTGAAAAGATCAAATTCATAAAATCGCCAAATCGATTTTCATAAACGGATTTAGTAAGTGCGACAATAGCAAATGCCAAGACAAATAAAAGGGTTGCCCAATCTTTGCTTTCTATTATTCGTGGATGAAGTAGGTGTTCAATCATAGCGGGACAAAATTACTAATTTTTCTATCAATCTTTTTATTATAATTTTATTATGAATCAAATGCCATAAAAACGTTACTTTTGCGATGAAATTAAAAGAAATATGAATGACTGTATTGTTATAATTCCTACCTATAACGAAATTGAAAATATAGAAAGTATAATTAGATCGGTGCTTTCTCAACACAAGCCATTTCATATTCTTATTGTTGACGACAATTCTCCAGATCATACCGCAGATAGAGTCAGGTTACTTCAAACGGAATTTGAAGGTCGTTTATTTTTAGAAAATAGAGAAAAGAAATCGGGATTAGGAACAGCTTACGTTCATGGTTTCAGATGGGCATTAGAAAATAAATATGATTTTATTTTCGAAATGGATGCTGATTTTTCCCATAATCCGAACGACCTTGAAAAGTTATACAATGCCTGTCATTTTGGGAATGCTGATTTAGCTATCGGTTCAAGGTATGTTACAGGGGTAAATGTGGTCAATTGGCCTTTGAACAGGGTATTGATGTCTTATTTTGCATCGGTATATGTTCGAATTATTACTGGGATGAAAATTCACGATGCAACCGCTGGTTTTATCTGTTATAAAAGAGAGGTGCTGGAAGGGATTGACCTTAATAAAATAAAGTTTGTGGGTTATGCGTTTCAGATTGAAATGAAATACAGAACCTTTTGTAAAAAATTCAATATTGTCGAAGTTCCAATAATTTTTACAGACAGAACAAAAGGAGAATCAAAAATGAGTAATTCAATAATCGTTGAAGCTGTTTTTGGAGTAATTTCTCTACGATTAAAAAAATTAGTTAATAGTTTATAATAAAAAGTACAATGAATAGTGTTTTAATTAAGAATGCCAAAATAGTAAATGAAGGGGTGATTTTTGAAGGCGATGTTTTAATTGAAAATGACTTGATTGTTGAAATTTCAGAAAGCATAAGCGCCAAGTCATCTCAATGTATAATCATAGATGCAGAAGGCAATTATTTGATGCCTGGTGCTATCGATGACCAAGTTCATTTTAGAGAGCCGGGTCTTACCCATAAAGGGGATATAGAGTCTGAGTCCAGAGCGGCAGTTGCCGGAGGGATTACTTCTTTTATCGAGCAGCCTAACACGGTGCCAAATGCGGTTACTCAAGAAATTTTAGAACAAAAATACCAGCTAGCCGCTGAGAAATCGTATGCGAATTATTCGTTTATGATGGGGGCAACTAATGATAATCTGGAAGAAGTTCTAAAGACCAATCCGAAAAATGTCGCTGGAATTAAAATATTCTTGGGTTCTTCGACGGGTAATATGCTCGTTGACAATGAAGCTACTTTAGAAAAGATCTTTTCGAGTACATCCATGCTTATTGCCGTGCATTGCGAAGATGAAACGACTATAAAAAACAATTTAGAAAAATATAAGGAAGAGTATGGCGAGGATGTGCCCGTGACGGTACATCACCTTATTCGGAGTGAGGAGGCTTGTTATATTTCCTCTTCAAAAGCGATAGCGCTAGCCAAAAAGACCGGTGCCCGTTTGCATGTTTTTCATTTGTCAACTGCTAAAGAAATGGATTTGTTCACGAACAAAATTCCATTAGAACAAAAGAAAATTACTGCCGAAGTTTGTATCCATCATTTGTGGTTTACTAATGATGATTATGCTACTAAAGGAAATCTAATAAAATGGAATCCTGCAGTAAAGACAGTAAATGATCGAAAAGTACTTTGGGAAGCTTTACTGGATGGAAGAATCGACGTGATCGCATCAGACCATGCACCACATACCTTAGAAGAGAAAAAACAACCCTATCTACAAGCGCCTGCTGGAGGGCCATTAGTTCAACATGCTGTAGTGGCGATGTTTGAATCTTTTCATCAGGGTAAAATCAGTATTGAGAAAATTGTGGAGAAAATGTGCCATAATCCGGCGCAGATTTTCAAAATAGAAAAACGTGGTTTTATTAAAGAGGGGTATTATGCCGATTTAGTAATCGTTAATTCTGGTTTGCCTTGGAGTGTAAAGAAAGAGAATATATTTGCTAAATGCGGATGGTCTCCATTTGAAGGATTCACATTCAAATCCAGAATCACGCATACTTTTGTAAATGGGCAACTTGTTTATAATGCATTTAAAGTAAAAAATATCCGTCCAGGAAAAAGACTCTTGTTTGATCGAGAATAGACAAAATAGATGAAAAAAACAACTTTTGTCTTTTTGCCATTTTAATCGGGTTTATCAGCTGCAAAGAAGATGCGGTCGATAAGCCTATTGATCTTATCGACAAAGACAAGATGATAGATGTAATGTATGATTTGTCGATTTTAGATGCTATAAAATATCAAAATCCCACATCATTAGAGACTTATAAAATTAATCCATCTCAGTACATTTTTAAAAAGTATAAGGTGGACAGTGCTCAATTTGCGCAAAGCAATATCTATTATGCTTCTAATTATAGGGACTATAAAGAGATGTATGATGAGCTCATCAAACGGATCGAATCAAAAAAAATAGTCTTGGATTCATTGGTCATGAGGGAGGACAAAAAGAAAGCAAAGTTACAAGCCGATTCTCTAAAACGAATCAAGGTTACACCCATAAAAGAAGATTCTTTACTATTGAGAAAATCGAAGCTGATAAAAAAAAGGAAAGATACTTTAGCAATTCAATAAGTTGTACCAAAAGAATTCATATTTCGTCGATATTATGGATTTTACAAGTTTGAAATTTCCTTAATGTACTGATGGACATCCAGGAAATCCGTATTCAATGCTGTTTTGATTTTTTTAGTCGAGTATTCTTGTTTAGAATAAGATGCTGTAGCGGTAGCGCGTGTGAGCTGTCTTTTTCTGCGGAAAATATTCGCTAAAACCCAATCCATTCTCCAGGCGATTTCCATTGCGTATGGTTTTATGTGACGTGTAGGTCTTTTTACTTTCAATGCGTCAGCAATAGTATATAGTATATCGCGAAATAATATGTTTTGCCCAATTAGGACATAACGTTCGTTTCGTATCTCGCTTTTCATTAATTGAACCGCCATTCGTGCCACATCACTAACCGCGATGAATGCTGCCGTTCCTAGAGTGTAATACCGTAACCCGTCGGCAACTTTCTTAAATAATAGGCCGCTGCCCTGATCTTGAAAACCGGGCCCAATAATAATTCCGGGATTTACAATTATGACATCTAATCCTTCCTGCTGACCTCGCCAGATTTCCATTTCGGCGCCATATTTAGAAATAGCATAATCACTATGCGGTTTTTCTGGATTCCACTCGACTTCTTCCGTAATAATGGTTTCATTACCTGCTAAATCGCCCAATGCTGCTGTCGAACTGATGTAACATAATTTTTTTACTCCTTTGGCGAGACAAAAATTCACAATGTTTGCCGTGCCTTCAATGTTGGTTTTACGCATTAGATCTTCGTCCTTTGGGTCAAATGAAATTAGGGCAGCACTATGGTACACGTAATCAATTCCTTCAAAAGCATGTTCTAATGTAGGGACATCAATAATATCACCGGGAACCCATTCTATTGCAGCAAATAAGGATGATTTGTCATAAAGTTGAAACAGGGACTTTGTTTTTTCTATAGTTTCCGAATTTCGATAAATCGCACGTATTTTTTCGACCCCGAGACTTTCGGATTCTATTAAATACAGCAATAAATGCGCTCCCACTAAACCAGTTCCTCCTGTTACTAAAATCATTTTGTAAAGGTAATATGATTGTTGGATTTTTAGACCGATTGATTTTCAAATTATGCAATTAAAACTATCTTTGTGAAAATTGATTTTTAGAAAATGAAAAATATTATTTCCGAATTACAGTGGCGCGGATTGGTTCACGACATCATGCCTGGAACCGAAGAACAACTTTTAAAAGAAATGACTACCACTTATATAGGATTTGATCCTACATCTGATTCTTTGCATATTGGGAGTTTAGTTCCTATTGTGCTTTTGGTACACTTAAAAAACTTTGGACATAAACCCATAGCTTTAGTAGGTGGTGCTACAGGAATGATTGGTGATCCTTCTGGAAAGTCAGATGAAAGAAACCTTCTTGATGAAGCGACTTTAAATCATAATGTAGAAGGAATTAAAGGAGTATTATCGCGTTTCTTAGATTTTAATTCAGACGAAGTAAATGCACCCGTTTTAGTAAATAATTACGACTGGATGAAAGGGTTGTCTTTCATCAACTTTGCCCGTGATGTGGGTAAGCGTATCACTGTAAATTATATGATGGCTAAGGATTCTGTAAAGAAAAGGTTAGCAGGCGAAGGAGAAGGAATGTCTTTTACGGAGTTTACGTACCAATTAATTCAAGGATACGATTTTTATCATTTACACAAAGAATACAACTGTTTGTTGCAAATGGGTGGTTCAGACCAATGGGGAAATATTACTACGGGAACTGAATTAGTGCGTAGAATGAACGTAGGGGAAGAAGCCAAAGCGTATGCAATGACTTGCCCTTTGATTACAAAAGCGGATGGTTCTAAATTTGGTAAATCCGAAGGTGGAAATGTGTGGTTAACATCTGACAAAACTTCGGTATATAAATTTTACCAGTTTTGGTTGAATACCACCGATGTTGATGCTGAAAAGTATATCAAGATATTTACCTTTTTGGATAAGGAAACAATAGAGACTTTGATTGAAGAGCATAAAACAGCTCCGCATTTAAGAGTGTTGCAGCGCAAATTAGCCGAAGAATTGACTGTTTTTGTTCATTCTAAAGAAGGACTGGAAAAAGCGATCAAGGCTTCTAATATTCTTTTTGGAAATGCTACAGCCGATGATTTGAAAGAATTAGATGAAGCTACTTTCTTAGAAGTTTTTGACGGAGTTCCTCAGGCGGAAATTTTAAGAAGCGAAATGGAATCAGGAGTTGATATAATTGCTCTTTTGAATGAAAAAACAGGGTTTTTTAAATCGAATGGAGAAGCCAGACGTGCGCTGACTGCGAATTCAATTTCGGTTAATAAAGAAAAAGTAAAAGAAGATTTTGTTCTTTCTTCCAAAGATTTAATCAATGATCAGTTTGCGTTGTTGCAGAGTGGTAAGAAAAATTATTTTGTGGTAAGAGTAGTTTAATTGGTTAAAAGGGTAATTGGAATCATTAATTAAACCAGTTACCAGATCATCTTTAAAGTACCATTAAATTACACCCTCGAATATCAGAATTATCAAAACGTCCCAATACCTCAAAAGAGTTGTTGGGATTTTTTTTGCCTAGGTCTTGCGTAGCAATAAAAGAACAGGAATTAATATTAGCTAGGTCAATTACATTGATTCCACCTGTTTTTCCTTGCGGAATATAGGTCAGTGCATCTTCAGTATCACGAATGAGGACCTGTATCCAAGAAGGGCATTCAAATACGCCTTCGCCCAAGGAATAGGCTTGTGAGAGCAATTCAGTCATGCCGTATTCAGAGTGAATGGCTGCTACGCCAAAGCCTTCACAAAGTTGCTCGTGTAGTTCTTCCCGAATCATTTCTTTGCGTCTGCCTTTCATACCGCCCGTTTCCATAATAACAGTGTTTCGCAGTTGAAACTGATGTTTCTCGATGAGGTCCAATAGAGCAAAAGTAACTCCAATCAGAATTACATTTTGACCGGACTGGTCTAATTCGGTTAATGTTTTTATGAGTTCCTCATGATTGTACAAATAAAATCCGCTTTCGTCATGATTGGACAATTGAATCAAATCTTCGACCATATAAATCAAGGAAGATCCTTCTCTTTCCAGATACGAAGGTAGTAAAGCCAAGACCACATAGTCTTCGATATTCCCATAGAACTGAGAAAATCCTTTTTGGTAACTTTCTTCATAAATGGAAGTATCTGTTACCAGGTGTTTACTTGTTATTGTTCCGGTTGTTCCGCTGCTTGTAAATGTATCTTGAACGGGGTTAGTATTAGAGACCACCGCATGACTTTTGAAAAACTGGATGGGTAAAAACGGAATCTGTTGGAGTGTTTTGACTTTTTGGGGCTCCACTTTCATGAGATCACAAAATTCTCTGTACACCAAGTTGTTTTCGTGCTGGTAACGAAATACCTTTAAGGCAGTTTTTTCAAATTGCTTTTGACTGGAAATGGCAAATATATCAGTAAATGGGATCAAGAATTGTTTTTTGTAAAGGTATAAATTTTAAAACCTCTTTTAGATATTAAAAGACATTCCAATTTGGATTAAAAAAAGCTCCAATTGAGGTTGGAGCTTTTTAAGTTATTTTTTGAAGGTAAATTTTACCTTACAATAAGTTTTCTGGTTGCTGTTGCGTTATCTTCATTAATCTTAATAATATAAACGCCGGGATTTAGACTTGAGACATTTAGTTCCTTTGAACTAATTAAAGTTTGTAGTACTTTTTTCCCTAAAAGATCAAAAATGATTATTTCTTTATTTGAATCGTTTTTTGTGGAAATATAAACTTTTCCGCTACTCACGGGGTTCGGATACAAGTTTAAACCTTCAATTACGGAGGTTTCTTGTAGTCTTGGTTGTTGCTTTGTATCCTGAGCACTAATACCCATGGTAAAGAAAAAAACCAATAATATTGCACTATAAAAGTAATTTTTTGTCCATTGTCTTGATTTTGTATAGTAAATATCGAAAAAAATACAATAACTGT
>NZ_AJXL01000061.1 GCF_000264055.1 Flavobacterium sp. ACAM 123
CCCTTTTTTTATTTTCCATTAAATGTCGTCATGGTATTTTCTAGTCCCGCGGTTCCAAATGACCTGATGATTTCGGATGCTAATTCTAATCGTTCCGGGAGTGCTGTTTTTTCAGCGTCATCCCAATCTCCTAATACGTAATCTATTTGTTTTCCTTTTTTGAATTCGTCACTGATTCCAAAGCGGAAACGAGTATATTGGTTGGTATTCAGAATAAAGTTGATGTTTTTTAATCCGTTGTGGCCTCCATCGCTTCCTTTTGGTTTGATGCGAATCGTCCCGAAAGACAGATTCAAATCATCGGTGATTACAAAAAGGTTTTCAAGTGGAATGTTTTCTTTGTCCATCCAGTATTGTACTGCTTTTCCACTTAAATTCATATAGGTGTTGGGCTTCAAAAGAAAAAAAGTACGTCCTTTAAATTTGTACTCGGTTAGAGCGCCAAGTTTTACAGTCTGAAATGAAAGCTGTTCTTTTTTTGCGAAATGATCCAGTATTTTGAACCCAATGTTGTGACGTGTATTTACATATTCAGCACCTATGTTTCCTAATCCTACTATTAAAAATTTGTTCATACAATCGGTATTGTCTTCTTTTTGTTTTGGTGAAAATATATCTGATATCCATTTAAGCATAGTGCAAAAGTAAACTTAATTAGATCATTAGTCAATGAGATCATTAGATTATTTAATGCTGTAGAATATAGGGATTGTTCAAGGATGGAAAAACGTTGTAAAATAGCCCTGATAGTAGTGTAAATCCTTTTTTGATCGCCTGTCGTAGGCGGGCAAAAAGATTGAAACGGATAGCGGGACAAATCCTGTAGGGAAGGAGGTGTTTATGCTCCTGAAAAGTAAGAATCTGACCTAATTCGGTACGCCTTTGGGACAGATTATTAAATAAAAAAAGCACCAGTTTTACAACTGATGCTTTTAAATTTGAGTGAAAAAATATTATTTTTTCTTTCCTTTTGCAGGAGCTCCTTTTGCTGCTTTTGCTGCTTCTTGCGCCGCTTTCATAGCTGCACGAGAGATCTTCACTTGACAAATTACTGTATTGTCTGGGTGCATGATTTTGAAGTCTGGTGTAGGAACTTGCGTAACGTATAATTTGTTACCCATGTTAAGTGGCGTGATATCAGCTTCAACAAAATCAGGAAGATTTTTAGGTAAAGCTTTTACTTTAAGTTTACGGTTGTTTAGACGTAAATCTCCACCAGCCATAACTCCTTTGGAGTCACCAATGATTTTAACAGGAACTTCGATAGTGATTTCTTTTTCATCAAAGATTTGAAAGAAGTCAATATGTAAAATATCGTCTGTTACAGGGTGAACCTGAATGTCTTTTAGAATAGCAGTGAATGATTTTCCATCACCAAGATCGATCACAACTGTGTGAGCGTTTGGAGTGTAAACCAAGTTTTTGAATGCTTTTTCTTGTGCTGAAAAATGTACTGGCTGATCTCCTCCGTATAACACGCAAGGAACCTCTCCAGCATTACGTAAGGCTTTAGTTGCTACTTTGCCTACGCTTTCTCTTTCTGATCCTTTAATTGTAATCGATTTCATTGTAATATATATAATTGTTAATAATTCTTTTTTTTAGTCCTTAGCCCCTAGAGATAAGTACTTATTGACTAGTCCTTAAATTTTTATTGTCAATCTTTATGCATTAATAGCTGTGTGAGACTATTTTTTCTAAGGATTATCAACGTATAACTACATAGCAGTTTTACATTATAAACTTTCCACTTATGGAATTGTTGTGGTGGACCATGTGCATAACATCAGCAAAAAGTGGTGCACAACTCAACACTCTTATTTTAGTTGACTCTTTCTTCAACGGAATAGAATCAGTAACTATTAATTCTAATAGTTTAGAGTTTTCTATTTTTTCGTATGCATCTCCTGATAAGATGGCGTGTGTGCAAATTGCTCTTACGCTCAATGCTCCTTTTTCCATCATTAAATCAGCAGCTTTCGCCAAAGTTCCTCCGGTATCAATCATGTCATCTACTAAGATTACATTTTTACCTTTCACATCACCAATCAGTTCCATGGTACCGATTACGTTTGCTGCTTTTCTTTGTTTGTAACAGATAACTACATCTGATTCTAAAAATTTAGAGTAGGCGTAAGCTCTCTTTGATCCTCCCATATCTGGAGAAGCAATCGTCAAATTGTCTAATCCTAAGCTTGTTACGTAGGGTAAGAAGATAGTTGACGCAAAAAGGTGATCTACCGGTTTTTCAAAGAATCCTTGAATTTGATCTGCGTGCAAATCCATTGTCATTACCCTAGTCGCTCCGGCGGTTTCTAACAGTTTTGCTGTTAGCTTCGCTCCTATTGGAACTCTTGGCTTGTCTTTTCTGTCCTGTCTTGCCCATCCGAAGTATGGTATTACAGCTGTAATATGTCTTGCTGAAGCCCGTTTGGCAGCATCAATCATAAGAAGCAATTCCATCAAATTGTCTGAATTTGGGAAAGTGGAACAAACAATAAATACACGTAACCCTCTGATAGACTCTTCGTAAGAAGGTTGGAACTCACCGTCACTGTATTTTGACATGGTTACTTTACCTAGTGGAATTCCGTATTGTTTTGAAATTTTTTCAGCGAGATAGACACTTTGTGAACAAGCAAAAATTTTAGCTTCTGGTTCTAGATGTGACATTTAATTTGTTGTTTTGTAGTTAGTTAGTGTGCCCCGTTTTGTGGAGGTGCAAATTTATAAAATTTATTCAACTCTGAAAGGAAAATTTTAAGTATTTTTAGTAGAAATTTTAATATTATTTTTTACATTTGCAGCGTGTTAAAGGAATCGATGGTTGATTTTATTACAGTCTCCTCTTTTATTGCGTTGAAATAACTGTTGTTATTTCATGTCTGCTAAGCCCGGATGGCGGAATTGGTAGACGCGCTGGTCTCAAACACCTGTGGGAAACCGTGCCGGTTCGACTCCGGCTCCGGGTACATAAAAACCGCTTCTTTCGAAGCGGTTTTTTTAGTTTTTATCTTTTTTATGCTAATCACAGCCGTCTATACCACAACTGCTTCCATCATTTGTTTCTATTAATTTCACTTGCGGTTTGAAATCACCTTCTTCCCATACTTTCTCTAGTGTTTTCACAAATGTTTCAACATGTTGTGCGCCAGAAACAGCATATTTGTTGTCGAAAACAAAGAAAGGAACCCCTTGAACTCCTACGTTCTGTGCCATTTCGATATCTTGTTTTACTGCTTCTGCATAAGCATTGGATTGTAGTACTGTATCAATTTCATTTTTATCGAGTCCCACTTCAATCCCTAGTTCGCTTAAGGTGTCTAAATTATTGATGTCTTTGCCGTCGGTTAGGTACGCTTTAAATAGTAGTTCTTCTAGGTCATTTGACTTGTTGTGTGACTTGGCTAAATGCAGGAGTCGGTGGGCATTGAATGAATTGGCCATAATTGCCTTTTCAAAATGGAAGTCCAGTCCTGAGTTTTTAGCATTTTGAGTCATGCTATCCATCATTTCTTGTGCCCATGCTTTATCTTTACGGTATTTTTCGGCCAGATGTTCTGCCATATTATCATCTTCAGAAGCAATAAAGTTGGCATCGAGTTGGAAGCTTTTCCATTCAATTTCGACATTTGCTGCATGTGGGAACTGTTCTAATGCTCCTTCAATTCTTCTTTTTCCTATGTAACAATACGGACACATAATATCCGACCAGATTTGCACTTTTAATTTATTTTCCATCTTCATTTTATTATTTTGATTATATCAATCATTTGTATATACAAATTTACAAAAATGCTTTTAGACAATGGTGGTCTTTATAGTTTTATTGGGAAAAGTAGCTAGTTACTTCCTTATTAGTTCGTAGCAAAAAAACAGGAGTAAAGGCGGTCTTAATTGGATATCGGATGTTTAAAGTAGAAGCAAATGTCAATAAGTGGCAAGGAATGATATAAAGAATTTAAAGTAGGATTAAAGACAATAGCTGTAAAGGTAGCCGGATAAATAACATCAGGACATTGAAGCATTTGGGAAAAAATCAATGAAACAGAGAAGGCATGTAAAAGTAGTTGTATAAAAACACGGTTGATATTGATTCTAAAAAAATACTTTTTGTCGAGTTAATTAAAGTTATCATAATGGTATTCAATGATTTATTGTTTCTGAATGATTCTTCTTGCTATAATTACCAAGTTGTGATTCAAAACTTTGGCACACTACTTGAATATGTCGTTTCACAGAAGAGTGTAGCAGCGGAAGCCGAAAAGCTAAAGAGTAGGCAAAACACTAAATTTAATTATTATGAAAAAAATTACTTTTTTAGTAGCTAGTATCCTTTTAATAGGAGGTGGTGTAGCAAACGCAACAGAGAAAAACGATATGCCTCAGCAGAAAGTAGTAGCTGTTGATTTTAGAAATGCGGAACCCATTGTGTTCATAGAAAGTGGAATCGAGTTTTACGTGTTTACTGATGGACAATTTGATTTTAATGCGCGTCCTTCTGGTCGTGACAAATCTTTTAGAAATAATGGAAGAGGTGGTGTAAATAAAGAATACAGTGTGGCCGCCTCTTGTCGAAGAGATAATTATGGTTTAATTGTGGAACAAGATAGATTGGGTAGAGTGAGACGTGTCGGTAATGTTGCTATCAGTTACGATAGAAATGACAGAGTGTTGCGAGTGGGTGTTGTAGAGATGGGATATAGCCGTTATGCTTTACAGCGTGTAGGAGGTTTAGAGATTATCTATGATGGTTGTGGTCAAATTGTCGATACTTATGGGTCCGTAAAGGGACTTCGCGGATATGCAAATAACGATAACGACCGTTGTGATTCTAGATATAACCAAAAAGCGAGTGACTACGTCGACTACGGTTACAGAAGGCAGAATGATAGTGTTATTAGACAAGAGCCGAGAGTTGGAGGTAGCATGGCTGTTAGAATTACAGGAAGGAATTAGGCTGTTATTATATTTAGATCAGAAAGTCCCGGTGGTATGCGTATCAGCGGGATTTTTGGTAGTAGTTATTTGCATCAAGAATAGCTAAGAGTAGTGTGTTGTTTTGTTGAAGCGATATAAAATCAAACTATAACGGCGCTTTAACATCTGCTTTTAGATGTGGTTATCTTTACTTCTATGACTTAAGTTGTACCAAACGAATTTATTTTTAGTGCACATCCTTTTGCTATAATAAAGATGTAATACGAAAATAGTACTGTGTAATGTGGCTGTATTGAATATACAATTGGTATTGGGAAAAGCAATTATAGTAGAACTTTTTGCTGGCGCTAAAGACTAGGTAAATACAAAAAAAACCATTCGCCGAGACGAATGGTTTCTTGTTTATTGTTAAATGAAGTTATGCCAATAAATCCAAAACAAATGATGGAAACAAACCTAGTGCAATGTTCAAGACCATCGCCATAACGGCAACTGCATAAATAACAACGGGAGTACCTGTTCTTTCTTCATTAGGTTCTTTGGTATACATTGCTAGGATCAATTTAAAGTAGTATCCTACGCTTATAATCGAGTTGATTACAGCAACTATAACCAAAGCGATAAAACCTGCTTGCAGCATGTTATTGAATAAAAATAATTTAGCAAAAAATCCTGCAAAAATTGGAATACCAGCCATAGACAATAACGAGGCTGTCAGAATCGCCGCTAATAAGGGGTTTGTTTTTCCTAATCCGTGGAAATTAACCATGTCTTCGTTTTCATTATCTTTGCAAACGTAGATAATTACACTAAATGCAGCGATACCGGCTAATGCATAAGCGGATGAGTAATACAATAATGTTCCTGCTGCGTTTGTAGTGCTTAGTAAAGTCATCAACATAAAACCAGCATGCGATATCCCTGAAAACGCGAGTATTCGTTTTACATTTACTTGTCGAAGCGCCATTATATTTCCTACCGTCATCGAAGCCATAGATAGGATCACAATAATAATTTGGAAGGAAGGCGAAATATCCGCGTTCATGATTGTAAGCAATTTAAATAAAGTGGCAATAGCTACCACTTTTGCTAATGTACTCATTAAAGCAGTAGTCAAAGTAGGTGATCCTTCATATACATCAGGAGCCCAGAAATGAAATGGTACTGCTGCAATTTTGAAAAGCATTCCGATCGTTACTAATACAATCCCAATTGGGAACCAAACGGGTAATTCAGCAGATTGTGATAATTCACTTATTTCAATAACATCAAAGCTTCCCATCGCTCCGTAGATTAAACAGATACCAAAAAGGATAATTCCTGAAGCAAAAGATCCCATTAAGAAATACTTTAAACCAGCTTCATTACTTTTTAAACTCAATCTATTGCTTGCCGCCAGAATGTATAAGGCAATAGACAAAACTTCGATTCCTAAAAAGAACATGGCTAAGTTTCCAAAAGAAACCATCGCAACCGTTCCTGCCAGTAAAAATATTTTTATGGCAATAAAATCAGATATTTTAGTTTGTTGATGTTCATAGAATTTATGACTCAGCGCTACTAAGAAAATGGTTAGGATGATAAAGAGAGCACTGAATGCAGTTGAAAATTTACTTACAATAATCATGTTGTTGTAGTAGGCGGCAGGGGAATTAAATTCAGAGATATCAAGTCCAAGTATGGCCAGTAATCCAATAATTGTTACTGGCATAATTGCTTTTCTTAAATCTAAAATTTCAAATAAAAGGCATAAAACACCTAATCCTATTATAGCTATTAATGTATTCATTTTTTTACTTGACTAGTTAATTCTATTAATATGAGTTAAAATATTTTCTAAACTTGGTGTGATTAAGTCTGTAATCGGTTTTGGATACATCCCAAAAAAGAATAAAACTGTGATGATTAGAACCAAAGCAAATCCTTCTTTAAAGGTCACATCCGTAAACACTTTTGTATTCGTTTCTCCAAGCATGACTTGTTGGTACATTTTCAACATATAGTAGGCTCCCAAGATGATAGTCATACCTCCTACGAAGGCAAACCATAAATTGATTTGGGAAAGACTGTATAACACTGTAAACTCGCCCACGAAGTTGAAAGTAGTAGGAAGCGCAACTGAGGCTAATACTAAAAGCAAGAACATCGAAGCAAATTTTGGTGACTGAGTACGAATACCGCCCATTTCAGCTATTGTTCGTGTTTCATATCTTCTAAAAATAATTTCAGAGATAAAAAACAATCCTACTACCACAAAACCGTGAGCGATCATCTGCAGTACCGCACCGCGCAATCCATCGATAGTAAGGGTGTATGTTCCCGCTGCGATTAACCCAACGTGGGCTAATGAAGAGTAAGCGAGTAACTTCTTTAAGTCTTTTTGTCGCAATGCTACAATGGAACCATAGATGACTCCCGCTACTCCTAAGCTGATGAAGATATACATGTATTCTTTTGCTGCAAGTGGAGCAATAGGCAGTTGCCATCGAATAATACTATACAATCCCATTTTAAGCATAATCCCTGAAAGCAACATTGTTCCCACGGCAGGGGCTTTTTGGTAAACGCTTGCTTGCCAGGTATGGAAAGGAATAAGTGGGATTTTAATAGCATAAGCTAGGAAAAATGCTAAGAATATCCATAATTGTTCTGTCGCAGATAAATTTAATTTGTATAAATCTTCCAGTAAAAAACTTCCTGCCTGTTGGTATAAATAAACAAAGGCAATTAGCATAAATAAAGATCCCGTTAACGTGTAGATAAAAAATTTCACTACCGCTTTTTTACGTTTTTCCACATCACCGTTACCCCAAATGAGGGCAATGAAATAAATAGGTATTAAGGACAGTTCCCAAAAGATGTAATATAAAAGACCATCCGAAGCTAAGAATGTTCCTGCCATGGCAAACGCCATAAAAAGGATTAGAGCATAAAATGCTTTTGCATTTTTATATATATTTTCAAAAGAAGAAAAGATAATGATAGGTGTCAACGACAAGGTTAATAAAACCATTGCGATTGACAAACCATCTGCTTGTAGGGCAAATGATATATTAGGTTGGTTGATCCATTGGTGGATAACACTAATGTTTTCACCAGCGTTAAATTGATTTAACAATACGATTGAAAATCCTAAAGAGGATAAGGCAAAGAACAACGCTACTTTTGAAGCCAGTTTGTCACCGGCGAGATATGTTGTAAATGCGCCAACAAAAAGTATAATTAGTAGTATAGATACATTCATAGTAGAAAATTATTGAGCTAAAAATAAATAGGTTATAATGGCACACATGCCTAAAACAAACGCAAAAAGATAACGTCCGATACTTCCGTTTTGTATTTTCTTTCCTTGAAACCCTATTTCGTTGGTTACTTTTCCTAATCCAAAAACGAATGAGGATAAAGTGGTTTCCACATTGTCTTTAAAGAATTGGGACAAGTTATTGATAGATTTCACGAATAAAAAGTCATAGATTTCATCTACATAGTATTTATCGTATAACACTTTTGTGAAACCAGTTATAGCAGCATCTTCCTCTGGAACTTGATTTTGTTTAATGTATTTGGCATAAGCAATTCCAATTCCTACTAATCCACCAATAACGGCAACTAGCATTAACAAATATTCTGCTGTTCCAAAGTGATGTTCCGTTGTTGCTACTTTCGTGAATAGTGGCGCTAGATATTCGTTCAACCAACTGTTCGTTGGTAAACTAATCAATCCACCTAACGTTGCTAAAACTGCCAAAACAATTAAAGGAAATGTAATTAAAGCTGGACTTTCATGTAAATGACTTTTTTGTTCGGCTGTACCTCTAAATTCCTTGAAGAAAGTAAGGTATAACAATCTAAACATATAGAACGCTGTCATTAGAGAGGCTAGTGAAGCAATGAACCAAAGTATTTTGTTGTGTTCAAATGCTACCAGTAATATTTCGTCTTTTGAGAAAAATCCGGAAAAAGGAGGTATCCCTGAAATAGCTAGTGACGAAATTAAAAAGGTCACAAATGTGATTGTCATTACTTTTTTTAAACCTCCCATTTTTCGCATGTCCTGTTCTCCGTGCAAAGCATGAATAACAGATCCGGAACCTAAGAACAAAGATGCTTTAAAGAATGCATGCGTAATTACGTGAAAAACGGCAACTTCGTATGCTCCGAGTCCTAAAGCTAAGAACATCAATCCCAATTGAGAAACGGTAGAGTAGGCAAGTACTTTCTTAATATCAGTTTGAACCAATGCTATAGTGGCAGCAACAAGAGAAGTAACTGCTCCTACTATCGCAATAATATTTTGAACATCGGGCGCTAAATCAAACACGAAGTTTAATCTTGTGATCATAAAGATACCTGCAGTTACCATTGTTGCAGCATGTATTAATGCTGAAACTGGTGTTGGACCCGCCATCGCATCAGGTAACCAAGTGTATAATGGAATTTGTGCTGATTTCCCACAAGCTCCAATGAATAAAGCAAAAGCGGCAGCAGAGATCCAATACATGTTTAAATCTGTAGCACCAGCGATGGCTGTTTTTAAAGAGGCATAGTCTAAAGTAGAGAATAGTGATCCTATGATGAATATTCCAAGTAGTAAACCTAAATCTCCAATTCTGTTCATGATGAATGCTTTCTTAGCCGCATCATTGAACTCCTGGTTTTTATGCCAAAACCCGATAAGAAGATAAGAACAAAGACCTACGCCTTCCCAACCGATGAAAAGTACCAAAAGATTACTGCCTATCACTAGTGTAATCATAAAGAAGATAAATAGATTTAAATAGGCAAAATATTTATGCATATTTTCATCATCAGACATGTAGCTTATGGAATACATATGAATCAGTGCGCCAATTCCAGTAACGAAAAGCAGCCATAAGATTGATAATTGGTCTAAGAGAAAACCGAAATCTACTTTAAAATTGCTGATTTGAATCCAATCGAATAATTGGATTTTGATCGCTTGATGTGTTTGATTTATTTGGAGGAAAAAATAAACAGAAACTGCAAATGAAAGTGCTACTGTAAGTGTACCGATTATACCAGAAGTTGGCTTTCCGATACTTTTTCCAAAAAAGACATTAAATAAAAATCCTATAAAAGGAGCTAATAATAAGAGCAAAGTTAAACTTGTATCCATTGAAATTTATCCTTTTAAGTTTTTTAAATTATTAATGTCAATTGAGCCCAAATTTCTAAATATAGAAACTAGGATAGCTAGACCTACAGCTACTTCGGCAGCAGCCACAGCCATAGAGAAAAAGACAAAAATTTGTCCTTGTGCATCTTGGTGATAGGTAGAAAATGCAACGAACAAAAGATTGACTGCATTCAGCATAATTTCGACAGACATAAATACGATAATTGCATTTCGCCTATATAAGACACCAAAGACTCCAATACAAAAAAGTATCGTAGAAAGGAAAATGTAGTTTTCGATTCCTATTTCATTTAAAATATTGTTCATGTTATTTCTCTGTTTTTTCTTTTTTAGACAATAAAACCGTTCCAATCATTGCCACTAAAAGCAATATAGATGCAAATTCAAACGGTACCATATATTCATTGAGTAGAACTTTACCTAACACTTTAATAGATTGGTAATCTTCCCCCGTACTTATGTATTCTCCAATTATAGGTTTAGAGTTGACAAAAACTAAAATCAAAACCACACTTATCAAGCAAAAGGATACAATAGCTCCTAATCGTGTAATTCTAGGTTTATGAACTTCGTTTTCTTTATTCAAATTCATCAGCATGATGGTGAATAAGAATAAAATCATAATTGCTCCAGAGTAGACAATGATGTGAACAATCGCTAAGAACTGTGAGTTCAATAATAGATAATGCCCTGCGATGGTGAAAAAACAAATGACAAGATATAAGGCACTGTGGATAGGGTTTCTGCTAAAGATGGTTAAAAAAGCGGTGGCTATGGTGACTGCGCCTAAAACACAAAAGATAATTAGTATAGTCGACATTAGTTTGCGTTTTTAAGTTGTGCATTTTCCATAGCGATATCTAAAGGCATAACTAGTTTATCCTTGCCATAAATAAAATCTTCTCTTTCATAGCTTGATGCTACGAGTGTTTTTGAAGTGGTCAAGTAGATAGCGTCTTTTGGACATGCATCTTCACATAACCCACAAAAAATACATCGCAACATATTTATTTCGTAGATTGAAGCATATTTTTCTTCTCTGTACAAGTGTTTTTCTTCCGGTTTGCGCTCTGCGGCTGTCATTGTGATCGCTTCCGCAGGGCATGATAACGCACATAGACCACAAGCAGTACAATTCTCTCTACCTTGTTCGTCACGTTTTAATTGGTGTTGACCACGGTAAACTGGACTGCGTTCACGCACCTGTTCAGGGTACTGAATAGTAACTTTTCTTGTAAACAAATGTTTGATTGTGATGATCATTCCCTTGACAACTGCAAGTAGATACATTCTTTCTAAAAAAGACATCTCTTTGTGAGAGACTAATTTTTTTCGTCCAGATAAGGATATGGTTTCTATTGACATTTTTTATTTTTTTGAAGCTATTCCTGCTTTTCGTTAAAATTCATCTTAGCAAAAGGGGCAAAATGAGGTTTTACTTCTATCAGGCGTAGACATTTGTAAGTGCTATTTAAAATCCTAAGTAAATTGCTATTTCTGCTCTTAAGATTACAATTCCAGTAATAATGATATTGATTATCGATAGTGGGATCAACACTCTCCATCCTAAATGCATCAGTTGATCGTATCTAAATCTTGGAATGGTCCATCTTACCCACATGTAAAGGAAAATGAAGCCGCATATTTTTACAAATAAAGCAGCGATGCCTAATACATTAGCAAAGTTGACACCCCAGTTTTCTACTGCCCAACTCATTCCTGGATAGTTGTATCCTCCAAAGAACAAAACAGCAAGAATGGTAGATGAGATAAACATATTTGCGTATTCAGCAAATAAATAGAACCCCATTTTCATAGAGGAATACTCCGTGTGGTATCCACCAATTAGTTCCGTTTCACATTCTGCTAAATCAAATGGAGTTCGGTTGGTTTCTGCAAAAGCACAGATTAAGAATATTAAGAATGATAGCGGTTGGTAAAAAACATTCCAATTCATTCCAGACTGTTGTGCAGAGATTTCCCGTAAACTTAAGGTTCCAGTCATCATCAGTAAGGCTATTAATGAAAGCCCCATGGCGACCTCGTACGAGATCATTTGAGAAGCGGCACGAACAGCACCTATTAACGAAAACTTATTATTGGATGCCCATCCACCAATCATGATTCCGTAAACACCAATGGACATTATACCGATAAGGTAAAGTAAAGCAACATCTATATCAGTTGCTTGTAGTATGATGTCCCTCCCGAAAAGATGAAACCGATCTCCCCATGGGATTACGGCGCTTGTCATTAGAGCGGTGGTCATCGCAATAGCAGGTCCTGTAAAAAATAAAAAACGGTTTGGAGTATCAGGCTCAAATTCTTCTTTGGCAAACAATTTTAATCCATCTGCAAGAGGTTGCAAGAGACCGCCTTTTCCGGCTCTATTTGGACCAACACGATCTTGAAGCCAAGCGGCTACTTTTCTTTCAGCTAAAGTGGAATACATTGCCATAAGCATTGTAATCCCAAAAACAACTAAAATAATAACGCTTTTCTCTATAATTAAAGTACTATCCATCTTTTAAATGTTACCATGTTTAAAATCTTCCTCTTCTTCTTTATCCAAAGGGATAGCAGGCATGCTTATTTTTAAACGGTCTTGTTCTCTCCCTTTTAAGATAAAATCTTCGGTATCGATTACAACTGTTTCTAATTTTTGAGTATAATTATTTTGATTGATAACGGAGTCTTTGTCAAATGCGCGTGGACCTTCGATGACCCAGTGAGTGGGATCTTTGTGATCAAAACGACATCCGTTACATATAAATTCGTCAACCTCGTGGTAAACATCTTTACGTCCTGTAACTCTTTGAATTTCTCCACCAAACATCCAAAGGGTTGTTTTGCCGGAGCATTTATCACAATCTCTATGTGCAGTATACGGCTTGTTGAACCAAACTCGTGATTTAAATCGGAATGTTTTATCGGTTAATGCACCTACTGGGCAAACGTCAATCATATTTCCTGAAAACTCATTGTCGATGGCTTTAGAAATACAGGTCGAAATATTCGAATGATCCCCTCTGTCCATCACACCATGAACGCGATTATCTGTCAGCTGATCAGCAACCATGACGCAGCGGTAGCAAAGAATACAACGATTCATATGCAATTGAATATTTGGACCAATATCTTCCGGCTCAAATGTTCTTTTATCTTCTATAAATCTACTTTTACCTTTACCGTGTTCAAAACTCAAGTCTTGTAAATCGCATTCTCCCGCTTGATCGCACACCGGACAATCTAAAGGATGGTTGATTAACAAAAATTCGGTTACTGATTCACGTGCTTCCTTAACTCTGTCAGATGACTTGCTGTTGATCTCCATACCGTCCATGCATCCTGTAACACAGGAAGCCATTAGTTTTGGCATTGGTCGTGGGTCGGCGTCGCTTCCTTTCGCAACTTCTACTAAACAACAACGGCATTTTCCACCGCTTCCTTCTAATTTTGAGTAGTAGCACATCGCTGGTGGGACAGATTCTCCACCTATTTTACGAGCTGCTTGTAGAATGGTAGTTCCTGGTTCTACTTCAATTGCTTGACCGTCTATTGTTACTTTCATTTTTATTTATGCCTTAATGTCAAACGCCTTATAACGTTTCACTTTTTAACTTTCGACTCAACTTATACTATTACTTTAGAAACTAAATGCTTTACTTTTTCAAAAGGTTCTGCGACAAAATGATTTCTGTTTTTTATTTTTTCTGGGAAACGAACATGATATTCAAATTCCTCTCTGAAGTGACGTATTGCTGCTGCTACTGGCCATGAAGCCGCATCACCTAATGGGCAAATGGTGTTTCCTTCAATTTTACTTTGAATGCTCCATAACAAATCAATGTCTTCTTCACGTCCGTGACCGTTTTCGATTCGGTGTAATACTTTTTCTAACCAGCCAGTACCTTCGCGACATGGGGAACATTGTCCACAACTCTCATGATGATAAAAACGGGCAAAATTCCAAGTGTTACGTACGATGCAAGCAGTGTCATTATAAACAATGAATCCTCCAGAACCCAACATAGATCCTGTTGCAAATCCACCGTCACTCAACGATTCGTATGTCATCAAACGGTCTTCACCGTTAGCTGTCTTGTATATTAACTCAGCAGGTAAAATGGGTACTGATGAACCTCCGGGCACTAATGCCTTTAAAGGTCGGTCAGAACTCATTCCTCCTAAATATTCATCTGAATTCATGAATTCATAAACGCTCAATCCTAATTCAATTTCATAAACACCAGGATTTTTTACATGGCCTGAAGCAGAAATTAATTTAGTTCCAGTAGATCGTCCGATTCCAATTTTAGCATAATCATCACCAGAGTTGTTCACAATCCATGGCACTGACGCAATAGTTTCAACATTATTCACCACGGTAGGATTTGACCATAAACCTGAAACTGCAGGGAACGGCGGCTTGATACGAGGATTTCCTCTCTTTCCTTCCAATGATTCAATAAGTGCTGTTTCTTCACCGCAAATATAGGCGCCGGCACCAATGTGAACATATAGTTCTAAGTCGTATCCCGTTCCTAATATGTTTTTACCTAACCAACCTGCAGCTTTCGCTTCAGCTATGGCTCTTTCTAGGATTTTGTAAACCCACATGTATTCTCCACGAATGTAGATGTACGATAGGTTTGCACCCAAAGCAAAACTGGAAGTGATCATTCCTTCGATCAATAAATGAGGAATGAATTCCATCAAGTAGCGATCTTTAAACGTTCCTGGTTCAGATTCATCTGCATTGCAAACCAAATGTCTTGGTTTTCCTGATTTTTTATCAATAAAACTCCATTTCAATCCAGCAGGGAATCCAGCACCACCACGACCGCGAAGTCCTGATGCTTTAACTTGTTCGACCACTTCGTCGGGAGTCATTGCTTTCATCGCTTTTTCCACTGAAGCGTAGCCACCGTTTTGACGATATACTTCATAGGTTTTGATTCCTGGAATGCTTATTTTGTCTAATAATATCTTTTTTGACATATTATTTATCTTGTAGTATTACTTTTCCGTCCTTACAATCAATGATTAACTGATCGATTTTTTCTTCTGTAAGATGTTCTTTATAAAAATCTCCTAGCTGCATCATCGGGGCATAGCCACATGCTCCTAGACATTCTACTCCTTTTACCTCAAAAAGTCCATCTGCTGTAATTTCTCCTTGCGTCACACCTAGTTTTTCGCAAGTATAATCCATCAAATCTTCTGTTCCGTTTAAGCAGCAGGGTGATGTTTGACAAAACTCGAACATGTATTTTCCGACTGGTTTTTGATTATACATGGTGTAAAAAGAAACCACCTCATATACCTCAATTGGCAATACGTGAATAATCTCAGCTACCTTATCCATCAATTCAGTGCTCAGCCAGTTGTCGTGAGCATCTTGGACTTCATGTAAAACCGGTAACAAAGCTGATTTTCGTTTGTCTTCTGGGTAATGGCTGATTAGTTCATTAATACGATTCATCAATGAGTCAGTGATATTTATTTCTTGTATAAAATGTTTCTTTTCCATTTTCTATGATCATTATATTCCCCTTCGGGGGTTAGGGACTATGCGTCTAATTCTCCGGCGATTACATTTAAACTTGATAAGATTACAATCGCATCAGATAGCAATGCGCCTTTTATCATATCTGGGTAGGCCTGATAGTAAATAAAACAAGGTCTTCTAAAATGCAATCTATATGGAGTACGACTTCCGTCAGTTACTAAATAAAAACCTAATTCTCCGTTTCCTCCCTCTACAGGGTGGTATATTTCTGCAACTGGAATAGGAATTTCACCCATTACAATTTTAAAATGGTATATCAAAGACTCCATACTGGTGTAAACATCCGCTTTTGGTGGAAGGTAATAGTCAGGAACGTCAGCATGATAATCATTCCCTTCCGGCATTTTTTCTAAAGCCTGACGAATGATACTTAAACTTTGCCAAACTTCAGCATTACGCACACAAAAACGGTCGTATGTATCTCCAGATTTCCCCACAGGAATTATAAAATCAAAGTCGTCGTAAGAGCTATAGGGCTGTGCGACGCGTACGTCATAATCAACTCCTGCTGCACGTAAGTTAGGCCCTGTAAATCCGTAAGAAATTGCTTGTTCAGCGGATATTGAACCGACATTTATAGTTCGATCCATGAAAATTCTATTTCTTTCGAATAGATTTTCGAATTCTTTCCAAGCCGGTGGAAATTCTTCTAAAAACACATCTAATTTTTTGAACGCTTCAGGTGACCAGTCTCTTTCGAAACCACCAATTCTTCCCATATTAGTCGTCAATCGAGCGCCACAAATCTCTTCGTAGATCTCATATACTTTTTCCCTAAATTGGAACACGTAAAGAAATCCAGTATAGGCGCCTGTATCAACTCCTAAAATGGAGTTACAGATAAGATGATCTGTAATTCTTGCCAACTCCATTACGATTACCCTTAAATATTGAGCGCGTTTTGGCACTTCAACATCAAGCAGTTTCTCTAATGTCATCCACCATCCCATGTTATTGATAGGTGAGGAGCAATAGTTCATTCGGTCTGTAAGTGGAGTAATTTGATAAAAAGGACGATTTTCAGCAATTTTTTCAAAAGCACGGTGTATGTAACCAATGGTTGGTTCCGCCTCTAAAATACGTTCCCCGTCCATCAATAAAACGTTTTGGAAAATCCCGTGAGTGGCAGGGTGAGTAGGACCTAAATTCAATATGGAAAGTTCGCTTCCATCTTCATTTAGCTTCTCTTTCATTATTTTAGCATAGCGATGCTCTGGGGGTAATAATAGTTCTGACATTTATTGAATGTGAAAAATTATAAATTCTATTTTTAGCAATTGTCGATTGTTCTGCCGAAAAAACGATCGTCTTTATCGGTTCGTCCGCCATCTTCCATAGGAAATTCTTTGCGCATGGGAAACGAAACCATTTCATCCATGTTCAAAATACGCTTTAATTGTGGGTGTCCAATGAAATCTACTCCGTAAAAATCATAGGTTTCTCGTTCCATCCAGTTTGCACAGAGGAAAATGTTAGAGATGGTTTTTATCTCTGGTTTTTCACCACTAATAAAAGTTTTGATTTTGATACGTTTGTTTTCATACCAATTATGCAGATGATATACAATTGTAAATTGTCGGTCAACTTCATTATCAGGATAGTGTATTCCACATAAGTCGGTCAAAAAATTAAAGCGCAGTAAAGGGTCATTTTTCAAGAAGAGAATAATCGCTGTGATTTTGTCAGCAGGTATTTCAAACGAAAAGATATCTTTTTCTTGCTTGAAGTGAAGCACATTTTCGCCAAACGCCGCCATTAATTTATCTTGAATAACTGTGTTTTCTAATGCCATGATATTATTTGATATTATAAGAGGCCAATAATTCTTGGTATTCAGGTGAACTTCTTCTTCTTACGTTTTCCGTTCTAACTAATTCCTGTAACTTCATTACGCCATCTACGATTTGCTCTGGTCTTGGAGGGCATCCTGGAACGTAGACGTCAACCGGTATAACTTTGTCAATTCCTTGAAGAGTAGAGTAGGTGTCAAAAATACCTCCTGATGAAGCACAAGCACCAACTGCAATAACCCATCTTGGTTCTGACATTTGCTCGTATACCTGACGTAAGATAGGTGCCATTTTTTTAGAAATAGTGCCCATTACCATTAGCATATCTGCTTGACGAGGAGAAAAACTAACACGTTCAGATCCGAATCTAGCTAAGTCATAATGGGAGGCCATGGTAGCCATGAATTCAATACCGCAACAAGAAGTTGCAAAGGGCAAGGGCCAAAGTGAATTGGCGCGAGCCATACCTACAACATCATTTAGGGTAGTGGCGAAAAATCCTTCTCCAACAACACCTTCTGGCGGTTCAACTATTTTAATGCTTGAATTACTCATCTTTTTGTATTTTGAATTAAAAAATTTGAATTATGAACCATGTAAGTTGATTTTAATTCAGTGTTTACAATAATTTCTTATTCCCATTCTAGTGCCTTCTTTTTGATGATGTAGAAAAACCCCACCAAAAGAAGAACCATAAATATGACCATTTTGACCATGCCTTCCATTCCTAATTCTTTAAAATTAATTGCCCAAGGGTATAGGAAGATGACTTCTACATCAAATAATACAAACAAAATAGCAACTAGAAAGTATTTTACAGAGAATGGAATACGTGCATTTCCGATTCCTTCAACCCCACATTCAAAGTTTTTATTTTTTATTTCTGATTTTCTTTTAGGTCCTAGTTTCCCGGAAACAATAATAGTTCCAACAACAAAGCCCGCAGCTAATAAAAACTGTAATAAAATCGGAACGTAACTTAACTGATCAGATTGCATAATTTATGATTTTTATGTACTAAATTGTCTTGCAAAGATAGGTTTCAAGGATTTAAAACACAAGTGGAATACAAAATTAAGTTACAAGGAAATTTCAAATATCTTGTAATTTGAAGTCATTATAAATAACAATTACGAATCTTTATTTGTAAGTACGATTTTTAGGATTAATCCAAAAAAAAACGTTTCGAAATAAATCGAAACGTCTTAGACATTCGTAGGCAAAAAATAAATTTTTTGCTTAGATAACTGCTACTTTCGCAGCAACTTTTCCTTTTCTTCCTTCTTCTTCTTCATAGCTAACTCTATCACCTTCGCGCAATTCTTCCGCGTTGATTCCTGAAGCATGAACAAAAATGTCTTTTCCTGTTTCTTCGTCTGTAATGAATCCGTAACCTTTTGATTCATTGAAAAATTTAACTGTTCCTGTACGCATTGTAATTGTAATAATAATTTATAATGAGCAAATGTAATATTTAATATCATATGATTGTTATTAAATATTCTTTTTTTTGAAAATAATTGATTTTCAACGTTTTCCAACCATTTTTACCGGTGAAATACTATAGGTTTAATTTTATGTGTAGTTCTTTTAATTGTGATTCATCAATTGCCGATGGAGCATCAATCATAACGTCTCTTCCTGAATTATTTTTAGGAAAAGCGATAAAATCACGGATGGTTTCCTGCCCCCCAAGAATGGCAACTAATCGATCTAATCCAAAGGCCAGCCCTCCGTGTGGTGGTGCGCCAAACTGAAACGCATCCATCAAGAAACCAAATTGCTCCTTAGCTTGGTCTTCTGTGAAGCCTAAGTATTTGAACATGAGCTGTTGTGTCGTTTTATCGTGAATACGTATTGATCCTCCTCCTATCTCATTACCATTTAATACCATGTCGTAGGCATTAGCACGGACCTTTTCGGGATTTGTGGCTAATAAATGCATGTCTTCCGGTTTAGGGGAAGTAAATGGGTGGTGCATGGCGTGGTAACGACCACTTTCTTCGTCAAATTCTAATAATGGGAAGTCAACTACCCAAAGCGGTGCAAACTCAGTTGGTATTCTTAATCCCAAACGCGTAGCGACCTCCATACGCAAGGCGCTTAATTGCGTTCTTGTTTTATCGGTAGGACCTGATAGAACGAAAATCATATCGCCTGCTTTTGCTCCGGTTGTTTTTGCCCAATTACTCAAGTCATCTTGATCATAGAATTTATCTACGGATGATTTGTAAGTGCCATCTTCGTTACATTTCACATAGACCATTCCTGAAGCACCTACTTGCGGACGTTTTACCCATTCGATTAAAGCGTCGATTTCTTTTCTGGTGTAGATTCCAGCGCCCGGAACTGCAATTCCCACGACTAATTCAGCGGTATTGAAAACAGGGAACTCCTTGTTTTGTGCTGTTTCGTTTAATTCACCAAACTCCATTCCGAAACGGATGTCCGGCTTGTCATTTCCGTAAGTCTTCATCGCGTGCTCGTAAGTCATACGAGGAAACTTATCCACTTCAATCCCTTTAATTTCTTTTAACAAATGTCTTGTTAATCCTTCAAAAACGTTCAAGATATCTTCTTGTTCTACAAAAGCCATTTCGCAATCAATTTGCGTAAATTCTGGCTGTCTGTCTGCGCGTAGATCTTCGTCGCGAAAACATTTTACGATTTGGAAATATTTGTCCATTCCACCTACCATCAATAATTGTTTGAAGGTTTGTGGAGATTGTGGTAACGCATAAAATTGCCCTTCATTCATTCGAGAAGGAACAACAAAATCACGTGCTCCCTCCGGTGTTGATTTTATTAAATAGGGCGTTTCCACTTCGCAGAAATCCAAATCAGAAAGGTACTTGCGCACTTCCATCGCGACTTTGTGACGGAACAGTAAATTATTTTTCACTGGATTTCTTCTGATGTCTAAATAACGGTATTTCATTCTAATGTCTTCTCCACCGTCTGTTTCATCCTCAATGGTGAATGGCGGTGTTAAAGCGGCGTTTAAGATGGTAAGTTCAGTAACCAATATCTCTATTTCACCCGTTTGAATGTTTTTGTTTTTGGCTTCACGTTCGATAACGGTTCCCTTCACCTGAATCACGAATTCTCGACCCAATGTTTTTGCCAATTCAAAAACTGTTTTTTCGGTACGACCTTCGTCAAAAATCAATTGCGTAATCCCATAACGGTCACGTAAATCAATCCAATTCATGAACCCTTTGTCTCTGGATTTTTGAACCCAACCGGCAAGAGTAACTTCAGTATTTATGTGTGAGGCGTTTAGTTCTCCACAGTTATGACTTCTATACATTTTATTTATTTTTATATGCTGTTTTTACTAATGCAAAATATCTAAAGCCCACTGGGCTTCCTCCTTTTAATTTCAAATGCCACAATTATGACTTCTATACATGATCAAAATTTTAGATTATTCCGTACACTCGCAAGTGGAGTTCGAGTGCAAATTTAGGACTAATTATGAATAATGAATTGAGAAAAGGTGTTTTTTAGCAGTTGTACGACGATGTATTTTGATTTTTCAATGTTAAGTTTTTGTCCAATGTTACTAAATTGTTACTAAATTGTATTTTAAAAGTAAATAATAATTTATATTTGACAAGGAAACGAATAAAAAGATACGTCATGAAAAAATATATAATTATAGCTACAGTATTGATTTCAGGTGTGATTTTCGCTCAAAATAAAACCCCAAAATTGGAAGCCATTGGAAATATGGTTAAGGCAACTTTTCATCATGAGAATGGCAAGGTGCAACAAATGGGTTTCTATAAAAACGGGAAGCTACAAGGAGAATGGGTCTCTTATGATACTAATGGGAATAAAACAGCCATGGCAATATATGATAAAGGGCAAAAAACAGGGAAGTGGTTTTTCTGGAATAATACCGTTCTAAGCGAAGTAGATTATTCAAACAATCAAATTGCTGCTGTTAAAAGTTGGAAACACGATGCTTTGGTTATTGCTGAATAAGTAAATATTACTAATTATAAAAAAGGCTTTCATTATCTGTGAAAGCCTTTTTCTATTTAAGGCGGTTTGAAAAACAATGTTAATTAGTAGTACAAACTAAAAAT
>NZ_AJXL01000062.1 GCF_000264055.1 Flavobacterium sp. ACAM 123
AATAATTATCTTTAATTAAGGTTGTTATTTCTTTTTTCATTTTAGCATTTGTTGTTTGGTGAGTTAATTTTTTTATTAAATAAATATATTGTTGAAGCACTTCTCTTAACATTGGGAATTTAACAGCTTCTTTTAAACAATTTTCTAACCATTCTAAAATATCTTTTTCATAAGACATTAAAAAGTAATCCTTATTTATTTCTAATTTTTTATTACTTTCTACATCAATTACTGTATTTATATCATTTGTTGAAGTAGAATCGTGACCATCTAAGGTTAGAAATATAATTGGTGCATTGGGATAAGCTTTACTGTAACGTACAAGTTGTTTCTTTTGTTCTTCGGCGTAGATTTTATTTTCAATAATTATTGCACCATTCACATTGTCTTTAACCACAACATCAATTCGTCCACCTTCTGAATAATCATCACTTATTTTACCAACATGTTCTTCAATTTTTACTTGACAACTCTTAATGTCTAGATTGAATCGATTTAAGATTAAGTTTTCTTCTTCTGACGGTTCTTTCTCAGCTGAGTTAGGTATAATTTGTTTGATAAATAACTCTAAAGGAATATTATCTAGGCCATGACTTCCATTAGGATCTAGTAAATGACCAATAATAGCTGAGTGTGTTTTTACCTCGTTGCTTTCCATTCCCATTACTGAGAAGATATTAAAGTTTTCACCTGTTATCTTTGCTAATTTATTGTAGCTATTTAGTAAAAAGCCAACTTGTTTTAATAAATTTTGATGTTTATCCATGTATTTTTTTATTTATTATAATTGTAATTGATTCAAACTACGACCTTGACAAAGCTAATTTTTGAGGGCGTAGGAAAGATTAATTTTATTTCAAAAGATCCAATTCATTGAAGAATCCTGTTACTTCCATTTCAAAAACATCCAATGGAATTTGATGCCCCATTTGGTTGTGAATTGAAATTTTAATGTCAGTATTTGGTAGTCTGTTTTCAGAGAGCCATCTTAAATTATCATTGGCTTTGATGATATCATCCTGACCACCTAATGCAAAATGTAGAAGCGATGCAGTATTTGAAGTATTTATCTTAGGAATGTTTAGAGGAACTGGTCTATGTGGCAAAGCCGGATTAAAGAGTAGTGCAGGGCATGTGATGGTGTTGGCAAAATAATAGCCCATAAAACCACCCATGCTGCTGCCAATTACAACATCAAATCGTTTCTCTTCATTTAGTTTTTTAAGTAAATCAAAAACATTAGGATTGTTGTGATAATCTAGGTCAGGTGCAATAACGGTTCCGAAACGTTCTAAAACGGATCGTTTTTGCGGATTTAGTTTGCTCTCGAGCCCGTGTAGGTATAAAATATTCATGTGTTGTTGATTTTCAGTTTTAAAATTCATCGTATAAGTTGTTTTTGAAATTTAATATAATTTCCGCTACTAACTCTTCTTTAGAAGTCACTTGGTCCGGCCAAAAGGTATTATAGTAGAAAAAGCGTAATTCTAAAACGTCTTCTTTTTCAAGGCACAAGAGGTCTATATATCGTTCATATCGTTCCCATGTAAAATAGTCTTCGTCATAATCTTCATTCGTTTTACCTAGTTCCTTTTGTTTCGTTGGAAATCCTTCAGCCTCGTAGCCTTGCGCTTCGCAATAATCTGATATGAGTTCTCTAATGTAGCCTTCTTGTACTTCAGCATATTTATCGTCGTCTATGGAATCTCCAGTGGAGTCCCACGATGGATGTGTTTCCAGTATTTTTTGCTTTATTTCCTCTACAGTCATCCGTTCTTATTTATTATGTAAAAATAGTGGGTTATAGCGCCAAAACGTGACGTTGTTAAATCGGTTATTTAAAATCATTCGTCTTTCTAACGGTTATTTTTAAAAGTAGCTGTAATTTAGAGGAACAAAGTTTTTATAAGAATTATTGACCACTAAAACTACCCTTTAATATATGAGAAAGCAAGTTATTATTCTAATTATTCTACTTTTTTCTAAATGCTATTATTGGACAAAGTGTAAAGCAAAAAGACAGATACGGCAACGCCTTTGTTTATGTAGATGGTTTGACTTTGAAATCAAAAAACAAATATGGTAAGCCCCTTTATTATTATGATGGTCAAACCATTAGAATTAAAGATAGATACGGAGATAAAATATATTTTATGGATGGTAACACGGCTAAAATTAAAGATCGATACGGTGCTAAAATCTATTACTTTGACGGATTAACTATACGCGAAAAGGATAAATACGGGCAGGCTTTATATTTCATAGATGGTCAAACTCTTCGTGTTAAAGATCGGTATGGGTCGGCTGTTTATTATTTTGAGGGTTTACCAGAAAAATGGGTCCTAGTCTGTTTGATTAGATAAATTCTTTGCTTAGTAAATAAGAACTTTTGATTGCAACGACACCATTTGTCTTTGTTCACGGTTAATTTTGAAAAAAAAATAAAAATGGAAACTCAAAAGCTCTCGTTTAAAGACCGGTATAACCAAAAAATCAAAGAATATTTAGAAGCAGAAGAACTTATTGAATTAGCGTCGTTACAATTGCTTGTCGTATGTGTACTTTAAAAATAAAAAAACTCAATAAATGAAGGTCATAGAAGTAATGAAATGGAGTCAACCAAAAAGCTCAAAAAGCAGTTGCGCTTTTAAAATAAATTTATTTTTGTTCAAATTAACAATAGAACGACACAGTATCTGAATTCTGTGTGAAAATTTGAAAAAATAATTTGGTCTTGTTCAAAAAAGCAACGACCAAATATCGAAATATTTATAAGAAAGAAGTTCAATTGCATCATAACAATACTATTGACTTATTTCTATGCCACAGTAAATATGATGAACCAAGTACTAATTCTAACTATCTTATAAATTAAATATATTCTCGTTTTGTCGTAATCAATGTTTTAATCAAAAGCGTTTTGCAAAGCATTCGTTACCGGATTCAATTCTTGTTGCACATATTTAAGAACATGAGGCGATTCGGTCTTTAAGGTGCCATGTTCTCCATGCGTGACAATTCCCTCCCCTATAATTATTAGTTTTAGGATCCCGGTTTCTAAATCTTCCACTTCAATGTTTTTTGCTTCAAGTGTGTGGGTGTTTGTTGATGGTTCTAATGTAATACGGTTCTTCATTATACGGTTCTTTTTAGTTAAGTACTTTAATATTTGATTTTTAAATTTATTTGTTGAATTTGCAAATTATTTTAATCAAGTAATAATCATTTGGTTGTATGAGTTTTAGGGGTGTATAATTAAGAAAATCAGTGCTTCCTCTAGCAAGTAGTTTGGATTAGGATTCGGCAGTTAGTAAATTGAAGTATTGGTCTGCTGTTAGCGGGATGATTTTTCCTTTAGGATTCACCTCTGTTTTCATTTCAACGAGCATAATATCTCCCTGTCGCTTTAATTCTTTGATGTGTGGGATGACATTTTCATGAAAACGGAATGTACTGGCAATTGCTGCAAGGGGATCGTCTTTATATTCGTCTTCAATCCATAACCAATGTTCCTTGTTAGTCGAGGTACACCAACACTTCACGGCGAATAAATTGATGTCTAGTTTTAGTTCTAACAATCTGCCGTCTATTGTATAGGTTTCGTAAATGGCATGGTAATTAATCTCAGGCAACGATTTTCCGAAATGATCGTATTGTTTTCTTGTCACTTCCTTGCCTGTAACTTGTAATCTTGTAGCTCCAAGATTTTGAATCATTTCAGTAATGTTGATGCTATCAAAAACCATTCTTTTAAAACCCAATGATTCTATTTGTAAAGCCTCTTTGAATGAAAAAGCTTCCACCGAATCATAGTTGTTTGATAAATAGGTATGCAACTTGTACAATTCCGGAATTGAAGCAATATCATTCAAATAACGTTCTTGAAAACGTTCTATACTGGTATAAATGCCTTTTAGGAATCGCAGTGCTTCCAAGCAAGTGCATTCACCCAATTGGTTTTTGTTTAATCTGTAGGTTAAATTATTTTTAAGATGAAAATAGGTTTCCATAGTGTTGTTCGTTAAAGAAGCAAAACTAAGGCCGTGTAACGACAAAGGATGTCGTGGTAATAATTATATTGGAATTACTTTATTAGAAATTATTGTTGCGAATTGACCATTAGAAAATGAATTCTTTTTAATTACAAATTGTTTGCAATTATCTTTATGGGTAGTAATTTTTATATGATTTGGAATGGTGAGTAGGGGATGTGAACGGTTTACGATTGTAGTTATCGAAGTACAGCTTGATTGTTTTAGCAGATAGTACACTTACTTCACGTACTTATCAATCATATATTGTGTAATCGGTTTTAATGTTTTTTCATTTTCAGGGTGGAAACCTGGGGCATTAAAAAAATCAAGATGGTCTCCATTTTTACAATACCATAAAATGGGTTTATTATGCTTAAAAAAAGTTGTCGTATCCGAAACCTCAATTTTTTTAAAAGTTAGCATATTTTCATTCATGGGCAGTTTGGAGTATAAATTTACAATGCCGAGTTCTTCAGTTTCACAGACAACCGCTTCATAATGGTCTTTTTGCCATTGCATACACGTTTTTTTTGGAAAAAACCAATATACGAAACCACCTATGATTAAAATCAGAACCATTGCGGGAATAATTTGCGGTGTCTGTAAAAATCGCATTTGTTTTTTCACCAAGAATGATTGTTGAATTATTCCATCATTCTCCGTGTTGTTATTTATAGCAATTTTATCTTCTCCGGTAACTTTGGGTACAACTGTACCTTCAGGACTATCAATAAGACTAAGCTCTTTTTTAAAAGATTCTATTTTTGAAAATTTAAGGTAAGGTCTTTGATTAAAGCCAACCAATATTGCCGCAATATTCACCGCTTCAATATCAGCTAAATCCGTTTCTCCTTTAAAAAAGGTTTCTATAGGCCTGAATCTATCTGTTTGATCTTTTAATTTATTGGAACAATTTGGAACAAAATCAAATTGAAAAAAAGCAGAAAAGCTTTTTAAATCATCAGCGTTTGCATCATTTTTAAATAACTCGGCACACAATTTCCTCAATTTAGCGCGAGAAGGATTTAGCAAGAAACTGGAATGACTTCCCGTTTTCTCTATCTCATACTTCAATTTAATAGCTGCTTTATAATCTTCTAAAGTATTTTTCACCATAAGCTTAAAGGAATTTTTAGGAATTTTCAGGAATCCTTCGTCATACTGGGAATCATAGGAATTCCGTATCAATTTTACTTCAGAAGCATCATTACTTTGCCTCAGAATTAGTTGTTGTTCTATTTCGCGATACGGACAAATGTACAAAACTACTTCTATAAAAGTGACGCTATACAGAACAGAATTTTTATTCCGGGAAGTATAATTAAACGGTTCTGTACTAGCTCACTTTACTTCCCGAAACCAAAACAAACTGTTCTCATTTTAATGGTTTAGCCAATATTAATTATTCGATTAAAGATATCGAACGGCCAAACCTATGTCCAATTTTTAACAATTACAATCATGAAAAAAATATTTTTTATAGCTGCTTTTGCAGTATCGGGCTTAGTTATGGGATCCTGTGATGCGGATGCTATTGATAGTACAACGGCGCAATCAAAGGAATTCGCAATTCAAAAAGAAAACCTAAAATCAATGGAAAGAGACAGTATTTCTGTTCTTAACACAAGCACGGTTAATGCAAGTGAAGATCCTGGTGATGAAATAATTATTATTACACCTCCAAAAAAGCCATAATAAAAAGCTTTAATTTACAATTAAATACTATTTTCGGGGAAAGAAACTTTATATGTTCCGTTCCCCGTTTTTTATTGTGCTGTTTTTGCTTTTAATTGTGTCTTGTCAAAAGAATGTAAAAACAGTTATTGATATTTCTACAAAACAAGATAGCTTAGAAAAGACTAAAGCTATTAATTACTCAGGCTTAGGTGATTCTTATAATGTCGCTAATAAGCCAGATAGTGCTTTTTATTATTATAATAAGTCCAAAGAATTATTTGAAAATGTGGGGGACAGTTCTTACATTGCTTATAATCTACTCGGAATGGCTCAAATCCAACAGACTTCAGGAGATTATTATAGCAGCGAAGAAACGTTGACCGAAGCTTTACCGTACATAAATAGTGATTTGCAATATCAAATGGCCGCAAATAATTTATTTGGGATTTCAGCAAAAGAAGTGAAAAATTACGATGACGCCGTTCGTTATTATACTACAATTTTAAAATCGGTAAAAGATTCCGTTTCTAGAATGGTAGCATTCAATAATATCGCTACAGTATATACGGAACAAAAAAAGTACAAAAAAGCCATTGCTCTTTTAGAGCCCATTTTAAAATCGGATGTTTTAGATACACTACAGAATAAGAAAGCTAGAATTATTGACAATCTGGGATTTGCATATTACAAAGACAATCAAATTCAAAAGGGACTAGCATTAATGAACCAGGCTTTAGTAATCAGAACTAAAATTAATGACTCCTATGGTAGTATTAAAAGCTATTTGCATTTAGCGGATTTTTATCAAAATAGAGATCATCAAAAATCGAAGGAGAATGCATTGGAGGCTTATAAGGTAGCGACAAAGTATAAAAGTATAGATGAACGATTGGAAGCATTGGAACTCTTAATGTCTTACAATCTAGAAAGAGGGGTAAATACTTATGCCGCATTGTTTGTAAATCTTAATGATAGCATTAAAACAGTACGAAACAATGCTAAAAATCAGTTTGCTAAAATTAAGTATGATTCTAGAGAAGCGACTTTGGAAAATATAAAATACAAGGGGCAAAGAGCAGAAACCCTTTTGCAACTTGAAACGCAAAAAAACGAAAAGTACTTGCTCAGTTTTGGATTCGTTGTGCTACTTGGAGGAATCGGTTTCCTTATCCACTATTTTAGAAATAAAAGTAAACGAGAGCTATTAGTAGCAAGTTACAATACCGAAACTCGAATTTCTAAAAAACTTCATGATGAACTCGCTAATGATGTTTTTTATACGATGACTTTTGCGGAAACCCAAGATTTACAAAACCCTATAAAAAAAGAAACGCTGTTAGACAATCTTGATAAAATATATGTTAGAACACGAGATTTCTCTAAGGAGAATAGTACGATAGAGACAGGAGAAAGTTTTGAACACAATCTCAAACAAATGCTCAGTAGTTATAAAAGTGACAGTGTCGAAGTTATTATAAAAAATGGAAATATAATAGATTGGTCAAAAGTTCAAAACGAAAAAAAGATAGCGCTGCAAAGAGTCTTGCAAGAGCTGATGGTCAATATGAAAAAATACAGCCAAGCCAATTTTGTGATAATTGGTTTTGATAGCGATCAAAATAATGTAAAAATTGACTATTCAGATAATGGGGTGGGCCTCTCGGAAAAACTAATTTTAAAAAATGGACTCCAAAATGCGGAAAACCGTATTCAGGCAGTAAAAGGAATACTTACTTTTGATTCTCAAATTAATAAAGGTTTCAAAGCTAAAATTTTACTTCCTAAATAATACAACAATAATATGTTTACAAAAGTTTTAATTGCAGATGATATAGATTTTAATGATGTGGGTGCGGCTCAAATACTCAAGGAACTTGATGTTCCCGAAATTCAATATGCAAAATATTGTGATGAAGCTTTGTTAAAAATTAAAAAAGCACATATTGATGCTACTCCTTTTGAACTGCTAATTTCTGATTTGTCTTTTAAAGAGGATCATCAGGTGAACAAACTCAATTCTGGTGAAGAATTAATAGCTGCAGTAAAACAGTTGTTCCCTAACATTAAGATTATTGTTTTTTCGATTGAAAACAGAGCACACCGTATCAAATTATTATTTGACGAGCTTAACATAGATGGCTATGTATTAAAAGGGAGAAACACCATATATGATCTTAAAAGAGCCATTCAAAAAGCGTACAATAATGAACCGGAAAATATTTCGCCGGAATTGTTAAGCTTGCTTCAAGACAAGACTACAAGTGAAATAGACAACTATGACGTGCAGTTGATTAGGCATCTCTCCCTTGGACTATCGCAAGAGAAAATGGAAACGGTATTGAAACAAGAAGGCATTAGCCCCAATAGTATAAGTTCTATTGAAAAGCGGGTTAATAAGCTTAAAATTTATTTTAAGGCAAACAATACCGTACATCTTATCGCTATAGCTAAGGATTTAGGGATTATTTAACGAGCAAAACCTAACTCTTTTCAGAGCTTTTGTCATCATCAAATCCTTTTTTTATTTGCTAAGTTAGTATAAGATCCTCGCAAGGTTGCTAGTTTTGCTTTTATAGTACTATTTAGATCGAGCATAGAACTAGTAATTACATTTTTATTTTATTGTTTAGCAATTCTTCTATTTCAACAGCAGTAACGCCATATATTTGAAGTAGCTCAGTTGTTTTTCTGATCGAAGCTTTTAAGCTTTTTTTTGCTTGATATAGCTCAAATTCTAGACCGTTAAAGTCAATTTCTTCTGCGGTAAAACCACGGTTTTCTAATTGTAATAAATGATACCCTGAATAATTCATGGGTAAATTAATACTTCTTAAAATGCGGTCTGATTCAAAAAATGTAGATTGTGCTTTGAATGAAGTTACTCCAATTTTAATGGTACTATCCATTATAATGCATTCTATTTTTAAATCATTCCATGTTTGTATAATTTTTTTGAAGTAAAAGAAGCTTATTGTTGCTTTGGCAGTGCTTTTTGTTAGGCATGGTAATTCAATTCTTGAACCTGGAATAACCAATGTCAATAAACCGTCAGTAATAGTTAATTCAATCACTGTATTTTTGTTCCAGTCAGATAATTTACCAAGTATTCTGGACTTTTTCTTTAATTCTGCTTCTAGCTTCGATTTTCTAATACTAAAACTTGCTTGGTTCATAATTTCATAATTTAAATAGAAGATTAGTCTGTTTTATTTTAGCACTACTATAGTATTAACTAATTACAAATTAGATGTGTCGGATTAAATAGGGTTTCAATTATGATTGGCTTTTTCTTGTATTCCAAATGTCGAAATGACAATACTGTTCTATCTTTACTAATAGTTAAAACAGATAAGTAAAACTATTCCTGTCAGGTATTTTTTCTACCATCTACAAATTTCTTAAGCCATCCAAAAAACCTTGTACAACACTTTTTGTAGTTTCAAAATTTTCTGATTTTTCATTGGTTGGCTCGTTTAGATACATTCTTCTATTTACTTCTAGCATAATGGCTTCGACTCCTTTGTTTTTCTGATAGTGCTCTATTGGGACTAATGCGCCGCTGTAAGGAGTATCGATACCCAATGAATAACCTAAACTTTCAAAGTAGTCTTTAGAGAAATCTATTAATTCTTTGGGCGTATGAAAAGCATCGGTTCCTATATTATAGTCAGGAGTATGTAGGTCCTGTGATAATGCCCTTTTTAGAGGTGTTGAAGGGAAAGAATGACAATCGACTACTAATGCTGTTTTCGACTGCTTTAATTCGTCATTTACGCAGTCGTTTAGTTTGTTATGGTGCGGATAATAATAGTTTTCTAAAGCAAATTCTCTAATTTGACTCGTGACTTTTCGCATCAATTTGCCACTGTCTAAGGTTTCGTATAAAACTCCCATTCCAAATTTAGCCATTTCTTCCTGGCTGTCATCTGTAAAGCGTTCGGGGTCACAAAAGAGGCGGGTAAAAGGAGCAATGATACTAACATCAGTTTTATTGTCAAACAATTGATCGGTGTACCAATCCGTCAATTTTAGGATTTCGGCATCGAGGATATCTTGGTGTACTACATAGCCTTGTAGTAATGGAATTGTTGTGGAGGAATGGGGAATATGTAAGATTAACTTTTTCATTAGCTTATTTCTTAAAATTGAATTTTAGGATCTATTTTTTCTAAACAAATAGTTTCCTCCTGGAACACAATTACGGTTCGATTTTGATCCAGGTTTTCCATTAACAATTTTACTAACTGGATAATTGCTTTTTTCAGCAGTACTTCTTCAGTAGGGAATTTAGGATATTGGATAAAATCCAGCGATACCGATGGCTCTTCCTGACCTAGGAAAACAATTTCGCAAAGGGTAAGTTTAGTGCTCAACGCAACATCAAATTCCTTTTTAATTTGTTCCTGTGCTTTATACAATATTTTTTTAAAGTCAATTATAGAAATAAGTTCATTGGAGTATGCCTTTATATAATCCTATTGTTGCCGTGGCTGTAAATGTTTTAATGATTATACTCTTCATATTATATTTGATGTTGTTGTTCTAATTAAAAATAAAGCAGTGATTGCTAAATCAGCCTGTCCAGATGTGTTGTTGAACTAATCCTTCGTAAAAGAAAAACCATTGTTGTGGGCAATTATGATTAGAGTTTGAATGCTCTCTTTGTATCGCACATAATCAAAAGCATTACTTAAAACCGCTTGTTTTTTATTTCTAAAATAATTTATTTAATATAATATTAAGCACTCAATATCCTCTTCAATGTATCTTGTATAGCAATTCTAAAGGCATCATCTTGAGTCAGCTTTTTATATAAATCAAGTTCTGTTTTTCGATGGTTGGCGATTACGTCATTGAAAATTTTCACAAAAGCTATTTCTCTATTTTGACTGTCTGCGTTGTCCGCATATTTGTTTTTAAAATCAGGATGCGTTTGCATGTTTTTGGCTAGACTTACAAACTTTACTCTTTGATCTTCTGGTGTGGCATCCCAACCTTGGTACCACTTTTCGTTAAAACTATTGATAATTAAATCTAATGGATCTTCATCTGTACCTGTTCCATGAGCTCCACGAGGATTTGGATTTTGAGGGTCTAATTCAGTTTCGGCATCGTCTAAACCAATACCTGCATTCAGTTTTACCCGTTCTAGTCCGTATGTTGACAAATCGACTGAATTTAGTAACTCATCCAAGGCATCGCTAGTTGGATCAATGATAATCAGTTTTGGAATTAGAAACTTCAAAAACCAGAAAATCTTTTCCCAGTTCACCACTTCATAAGGGAGGATAGAAGCCATCTGACCGTATATTTTGACAAACTGTTTGGCTTTAATTTTAAAATCGGCTTTATCGCTGTCTTCCAATTCTAATTGACTGTTGAATCGGTCTGCGGCCAAATCAATAATGGGGCTTAACAGTTGTGCATCTACTTTTTTGAAATATTTATCTACAAAGTCTTCTACTTCTGCCCATTCATAAACTCCTACATCATCCAAGGTTGCTTTAATTTCGTGCAAAACATTGATATCAGTGGCTTTATTCAATGAAGTTGCAGTGTAAAAAGGATCGAAAGCGTCTTGAATTTCCTCGGTCGAATTAAAGAAATCCAACACAAATAAATCCTCTGTTTTCTTCCCCAATTTATTAGCTGCACGGTTTAATCTTGACAAGGCTTGCACGGCTAAAACGCCTTGTAGCTTCTTATCGACATACATGGCGGTTAGTTTGGGTTGGTCAAATCCTGTTAGGTATTTGTTGGCCACAACTAGTATTTTGTAATCATCACTATCAAAATTATCACGGGTATCTTTTTCGGCAAAACCATTGAGACTGTCTTCCGAATATTCAATGCCATCCACGGTTTTCTTGCCTGAGAAAGCAACAACCACTTTGAAAGGCTGCTTTTTCTCTTTCAAAATAGATTGAATAGCTAGATAATATCGAATCGCCGATTCGATACTCTGCGTAACGACCATGGCTTTGGCTTTCCCTTTTAGTTTTTTGGTACTGACAATTTTAGAAGAAAAATGATCTATAATAATATCCGCTTTTATAGCGATGGTTTGCTTGTGTTGCTCTACAAAGGCTCTTAATTTTTTCTGCGCTTTGTTGGTATCAAATAACGGATTGTCTTCTATAGATTTTTCAATCTCATAGTAACTTTTATATGTAGTATAATTAGCCAGCACGTCTAAGATAAAGCCTTCTTCAATAGCTTGTTTCATCGAATACAAATGGAATGGTTTGTACTTTCCATCTTCTTGTAGTTCGCCAAACTTCTCTAGAGTATTGCTTTTTGGGGTCGCTGTAAAGGCTAGGTAAGACGCATTTGTACTCATTTTACGAGAACGCATGATTTCCAAAATCTTATCTTGGGCATCTTCTTCTTCCTCCACGTTGTTGCTACCCATGGCACGGTTCATATTATCAGCAGCTGAGCCACTTTGGCTACTGTGTGCCTCGTCTATGATGACCGCAAAACGTTTGTCGCTTAAATCGGCTATTCCATCAACGATGAAAGGGAATTTTTGAATGGTGGTAATGATGATTCGCTTGCCACTTTCTAAACTTTCTTTTAGTTCCTTGGACGAATAAGCAGGAGCAACAATATTTTTTACTTCCGAGAATTCTTTGATATTTTCTCGTAATTGTTTGTCTAATAAACGTCGGTCAGTAACCACAATCACCGAATCAAATAACGGATTGGTAACGCCACGACTTCCTGGAGTGGTTTCGCTCTCAGGATAGGTTTCTATCAATTGATACGCTGCCCAAGTAATAGAATTTGATTTACCTGAACCAGCGGAGTGTTGAATTAAATACGTTTGTCCTACACCATTTTTACTGGCATCTGCAATTAGTTTGCGAACGACATTCATTTGGTGGTAACGAGGAAAGAATAAAGTTTTTTTGCTTAAAGGATCTTTTTCCTTACCGTCAAAGCGTACAAAATGCTGAATGATATTTGCTAGACTTTCACGGGTTAAAACTTCATCCCATAAATAAGCCGTTTTGTGGCCAAAAGGATTCGGTGGATTGCCTTTACCGTAATTATGTCCTAAATTAAAAGGGAGGAAAAAAGTTCCTGCTCCATCTAATTTCGTTGTCATATAAACTTCATCTGTATCGACTGCAAAATGCACAACACATCGCCCAAAGTTTAACAAAGGTTGTGTAATGTCTCTTTTAAATTTGTATTGATTTTGTCCGTGAACTTTTGCGTTTTGCCCTGTCCAATGGTTTTTGAGTTCCATGGTAGCGATAGGCAAACCATTTACAAAAACTACCATATCAATTTCTTCTCTTGGGTTGGTTATTGAATATCTTATTTGGCGTGTAACGCTAAATTCGTTGCTTTCAAAATTTACCTTTGCCACTGCGCTGCTACTCGCCAAAGGCAGTACATAGAGCAGCGTAAAATGCGCATCATCAACTTCGAGTCCTTTACGGAGGATACGCAAAATGCCGTATTTTTTCACCAAACGATCCAAACGCTCTAGAATTTTGAGTTTCCAGTCGTTTTGCTTTTGCAATTTGGCTAACTCTTCGGGTTGGGTTGTTTCTAGAAAATGCCAAAATCGAACCTCATCAATAGCAAATTTAGCATTGAAATCATTGGCTGAACCTATGAAATAGCCATTGCCCGAACGGTACAACTCGGCACGCTCATTCACGCTATCGACTGTAGTTCCTGCAATTTTCAATTCTTCGAGACAACTGCCGGTTAGTTTTTTCTCTATGGCAGATTCTAAAGCTTGTTCGTTGGTTTGGCTATGCATCTTGTTCTAATTTGGTTTTTACTAGTTGCCCTTTTTCAGTAAGGCGGTATTTTTGATTGGTGCTATTCGGTTTGTCGGGAATTGTCATTTCAATAAAGCCTTCTTCCATTGCAGGATTTAAATAATTATCTCTAAAATTTGGATTGTGTTTTAGTTGTAAAATAGTCATTAATTCCTGTCGTGAATAGGCTTGATCTGAAATCAAAATCAATCTTTTTATGAGCTCATTAACTTGGTCGGTAACTTGGTCGGTAACTTGGTCGGTAACTTGGTCGGTAGCTTGTCCAGTAACTTGTCCACTAATTGTCGATGGTCGCCAAAGAGTAACTTTAAATCCTTCTTCTAAGTTGAAGATTGGCTCTAGTAATCCATGTTCTTTGCATAAACGAAGTATTTCTCCTGTACCTGTTCCAAAACGTTCTATATATCCCGCTTGGTACAAAGCTTCTGCCAAATGTGGGTTTCTAGGATAGGAGGCGTGGTCTGTTCTTAGTTTATCTAAAGTCAGTTCTGGTGGGAGTCCTCCAGGATTACTAATCTCCACTCTATCTGCAAAAAGCATTAATTGCACACTTCCTTTACTTTGATAATCTCTATGAGCAACGGCATTGACTATAGCTTCGGCAATTACCGCTCTTGGAATTTCATATTGTAGCGGCGCTTGATTAGTCTGTGAACGCAAACCTACAGAAAGGGCTATTTTAGACAAAATAAAATCAACTGCTTCATCTACTTGTGTAAACACATCACCTTTAATTACACGGTGATCTGGAATGGGTTTAGCAACATGCAATCCATGAAAATGGGCACATTTAACTATTGCTGTCGGGAAAAATTGTTGTGGATTTTGTCCAAAGGCAAGAATCCCACTATTGGTTAGTTGTGTTTCGGAAATGAAATTCAAATGCGAAAGTACTTTCGGCAATGCTGTTCCTTCGCGTAATGGAAAGCCTCTTTTGTATCTCGCTAAGCTGATGAAGTTGTTTACTTTGTCTTCATCAATGGCGTCAAGTTTAGCTTTACTGTTTACTTCGGAATCAAAATCAATGGAACGTAAAATTCCTTTTTGTTGCAATACTACTACCAAAGCTTTGGTCACTTCAGACAGTAATTCAGTTGTAGAAGTAAATCGTTTGTACGACAACGAATTTTGGATTTTACGAAACAACGCTTGTTCTTTTGGGTTTCGATCAATCTCTGTATCGTTTTTTATAAATGCCAACGAAAAAATATTTTCTTGTTGTGCGAGATCATATTCGAGTTCTGTAGGCGAAATACCTGATGGCGTTTCAAAACCATATTCTTTTCCTATCAAAATCAAATACACTTCGGCTTGGGTTACTTCTTTCAAATACACTTCCATAGGTTGCAAACCATTGGCAGGCAATTTTTCGAATAGAATAGGCTCAAAAAAGAGTTGCAGCACAGGATCGGTCAATATATGACGATGCAATGCCTCTCGCTCTTGGGCAAATTCTTTTTGAACACTAGAAAGAAATATTTTTTGCTTCATAGATAAGCTATTTTTTATTTTAGAGCTTGTTTGTTGGTTTTGCTGAATTATTAAAGTTCTCAAACTTATCTTTCATAGCATCGCCATGAATCTTTATTTCCGTTTCTACCCAATGAACTTCATCCATCATCAGATCTTGCTTTAAGCTATCAGTACCGACTTTGTTATAAAAATCTTTTTTAGCAGTAGGCATATGATTACTTAATCTCGAATTTTTACTACTACTAATTAAACATAAATTACCGAATAAATCATAAATACTTCTATCTATTTTGTGTTCGGGAGAGATAGGATTTTGAGGGTAATAATGCTCTACTGAACTTCTTTGCGTGAATTCAAAATTTGACGCACCTATACTTTGCTGCTTCCACAAAATATAATCTAAATAGTTAAAAATGAAATTTTCAACCGCAGTCCCTTTGTCTAATAAGTCTAAATTGTATTTTTTTAGTTTTTTATTTACGCTGTTTCCATTGTTTATATAGATAATATTAAAGTAGTCTATTACATCTGTCGTAACATAACGGTCAAAAACGTAAGCTTCTGCTAAGTTCTGTAAGTATTTTTTATATGAGAGAGCATTAATATCCTCTTCGTAAAACAAATAAAATAAAGATGCATTTAACCAATGCTTGTAAACTAAAGTTGGCGTAGAAACATGAAACATAGACAAAAGCATTATTAGCTCTTTATTTAGCGATTCATTATCTTCAAAACTATTTACGTAGCTAACTTTGTTCCCATCATACCATTTCAATCGCTTTAAACTCCATTGTTCTTTTTCTCGAATAAACTCTCTTTTAATAATAAACTGATCAAACAAATGTTTCGTTTTTAATAAGCTATATCCAAAATCTTTTACAAAATCAATTTTACCTACAGGAGTTAATGATTGTATTTTAGCTTTGAAGAAATCTATTAATCGTTTATCATCTAAACTAACCTCCTCTGATTTTGTTTGAATTCTTAGAACGTGTAATAAGAAGTTTGAAAAGTTAATCACGGATGTAAATCTTTCTGGCGCCTCATCTAAATGATTTGAATTTAATTCGAAAGAATCTTTATAATCAATGATTTCAAAAATTGTAAATTCTTTACCTGTTAGCTCTTTACCTTTTTCTACTTCTATTGAATTAGTATGAATTTTATCGGCTATTTCTTCTAAACTATTACAATTTAGAATGTTCCAATTCTTTGCGGTGAATATTAAATCTCTTTCTTTTGGTGTAAAGCCATATTGAACATATCGTTCCATATCAGAACAAGCTTCCCAAATGAGATTAAAAGCATTACTTAGTTTCTTGTCTTCATGAATTATTTCAAGCATTTGTGCCTTCAAGATTTCATGCTTTTCTAATTGTTCTCCACGATTATTCATAATTTCAAAATAGTGATTCAAGTCAGTTTCTTCAGGAACAGAAACCCTCACTATCTTTACATTATTAGTTAAATACGAGTAGAATACATTTATTTTATCATCGGTATCTAAAAATTGATTTAGCAACTTTTCCGCATCATAATAACGCTGTTTTATATTGCCATTATATTCTTTTGAAGCAGAGAAAAATACTTTTTCTGTGTTTTGATTTATTACTTCAAGTGTATCTGTTGACTTTTTTCGACTGTCAAAACTTAAATCAAGTCGGTACTTAATTGGGGATTTCAGTTGACTCTTAAATAATCGATGAAAGGCATTCAACAATATATTCAAGGTAGTCAATCGTTGTTGTCCATCTATTGTTTCATAAACAATCTGATTGTCTACAATACGTTCATAAACAACTAAAGTTCCGATGTAATAACTTTGATTGTTCTTTTTTTCGTCAAAAGCATAATCACTTATATCTTGTATCAACTGCATTATTTCTCCTTGTCCCCAAGTATAATTTCTTTGATAAATGGGAATCACATAAGAATCATTTTTTTCAAACAACTCTTTAATTGAAAAAGAGGGGATTTCTTTATTCATAAATATAATTTAATTGTTTGAATATTACTTTTAATGCTTCTGTTTTATCCGAATCAAATAAATCATCTTTCATTAAAATGTTTAATTTAATATTTAAAAAATCATTCGGTTTCAAGGCATCTTTTATTGATTTGAAAACATAAGGATATTCTAAGGCATAATTGTCTATTGAAGCCAATTGAACACTATGATATGTTAATCGAACGGAATAAGCCCAAATAAAGATGCGCTCTATTGCCCTTTCTATTTCTACTAATCCAAACTTATCTATGTAATAAATTAAAGCGCAGTCAAATAAATTACGTACATATTTATCACCAGTTCTATTTCGACCTTCATAACTTTCAATAGTTAGCAAAATCTCTTTTGCAATACCTTCTTTTTCAGAAGTTACTTTTAATGATTTGATTACAGATAAATAATGATTTATCATTTCAAAAAAACGTTTTCCATTAATAACAACTTGATCCAGTTGAAACGGAAAAGGCATATTTCTTTGATCAATTTTTCTGTTAAAATCTTGATTATATCCTTCTACATAAAAATGGCTAATACGATACATATTAGCGAAAGGATAAGGCTCTTGTACACTTGGACTAATTCCTTTAAAAACATCTACATCATTTTTAGTAAACTTTCTGGCTGTTTTTCCATTTGCCCAATTTCGAATTCGATACAGATAAAGTGAAAAGGTATTTTTTAACTGTTCCAATTCCATATTCTCCCATTGTTCAACGGTATTAATACGTTCCATTTCAGATGTATTGTCCATCATTTCACGCAGATGAAATGCTTTTAATAAATCGTGAGGATCTAAATCTACCCCTCTCGCATTTTGGGAATCAAAGAATTGAAAGGCTTCTGAAATATCTGTCAAAATAACTTTTACCATTTCACAACGCTCAAAGAAAAAACGTACCGTATCCTCATTAAAATCTACAATCCTACGTTGTATTTCATAGTAATTGTTTCTAATGTTATTTTTACTTTCTTCATTTGTAAAAAGCAAATGTTCGATATTATTTAAATTTGGCGTGACATATCTTATTTTAGATAGTTTTTCTTGTAAAGGCTGACTGTTTTTTATTGCTAAACTTATTAGTAATAAAGTAATGGTGCGTTGTTGTCCATCTACAATATTTAATTTGTTATCCTCATCATCGTGGTAAACAATTGTACCCAACCGATAGGCAGGTTTTTTGTAAAAAAAAAGTATGTCGTCTAGTAACTGATTCACGTTTTTTACTGACCATTTGTAAGGACGTTGATAAGCAGGAATTATAATATTAGTTGTCGTAACTAATTGTTTGACACTAATTATTTCTGGTTTAATATTATGAATTGCTGTCGTAATCGTTTCTTCTTTTGTTTCCATAATTAACAAACCCTAACCTTACCCGTTACGACCCCATCAATCAAACTACTCTTGTATTCCTTCAACTTTTCAATCTCTTGCTCTTTTAAGGAAATTGCGGTGGCGATTTTTGTAGTTGAAGTTTCTATAAATATCAATATATCGTTTTGTTCCTCAATCGTTGGAATCACAAAAGGAATATGTTTCATTCTGTCTTGAGATAAATCCCATTGACCTATTCTGACACCGTCTGATGCTTGACCAAAAAAAGGAACATATATTTTACTTCTGATTGCTAAATGGAAAAAATCAGGATTAATGGTATCTACTAAACTAAAGGTATAATATGCAGGACTTATAATTCCAGTATAATTTGAAACACCATATGAACCTTGCCAAGCTTTCATTTTATTCATTCCAAAATCTCCTCTTTTAAGTAATTTATAGCCACTTAAATCATCTGGTATGAAATTATGATTTGAAGATTCATTTTCCAAATCTCTTACAATAACACCAAGCTCTCTTGTGATTGAAAGCAATAACTCATTTGGATGATTTTTAATTGAGTATATAGTTAGCATTAATCCAAGTCGACTTACAGTCCAATGCTCTGGAATTTCCCCAATCCATTCCACATCAATGTCTTTTAGCTTTACATCAGGATTAATCCCTTGGGTGACGGCTTTATGAATAACTATTCGTTTACGTTCTTCGAGCAACTCAATTTGCTGTTGCTTGATGACAATAGCTTGGTCTATTTTGGTCGTTTTATCATCTAGAAATTCAGAAATGGCGGTTTGTTCTTTTAGAGAGGGTATTAAAAAAGGAATTTGCTTCATTCTTTCTTTAGACAAATCCCATTGTCCAATTCTTACTCCATCAGAAGCTGAACCAAAAAATGAAACATATAATTTACTTCTAATAGCTAAATGAAAATATTCAGGAGTCATTTTTTGTTCTAAATCAAAAATAAAATAAGCAGGACTTACAATTCCGTCATAATTAGAAATCCCATAAGAACCCTGCCAAGCTTTCATTTTATTCATTCCAAATTGTCCTTTCAACAGAACTTTATAATTTGATAAATCATCTGGAATGAAATTATGATTTGCACCTTCATCTTCTAAATCTCTTAAAATAACTCCTTTTTCTCTTGTTATCGATAACAGTGATAAATCAGTTCTATTATTTATAGAAATTGGATTTAACAATACTCCTAACCTAGATACCTCCCAATGCTCAGGAATATCGCCCAACCATTCTACTCCCGAAGGTTTGTATTTGTCGTACCGTTTTGTTGTATTTTTTACAGCTGTTTCCATGTTATTTTTTGTTTTTTAGCTGTTTTTGTGTACTCTCTATTTGATTTATAAAGTCTTTTTCCACCTTTGAAAGTTCATTTTTCAGTTGGTCTTTGTAGGCTTGGTACTTATGATTAGCTTTTTCTAAAGCTTGTTCATGGCTTACTGTGCCTGCATGTGTCAAAATATTGTTTCCTGTCATTTGCAAGAAATCATCTGCACGCTGCAACCAATCATTCATGTACATGGGTTTGCGGTTCAAGGCTTGTAATTCGGCAATTTCTAAATAAGCTGTTACCGTACGATTCAATACGTTTAATTCTTGCTCGTTCAGGTAGTTTTTGGCTACGCCAACCTCTTTTTTTGTGGGTTGCTCCCCTTTAAAATGGGTAAGTCCCAAGTGTGGTTTTGCAGTATCGATACGATTGTAAATAACTTCGGCAGCACTTTGACCGTGTGCTGCCCAATGCATTTTGTTTTGTATGGTTTTGAAAAATTGCTGTGAAGTTGTGGCATTAGGGTCATAGTCTACACTAGTAGCGTAGATATCTAATACTTTGCGCCAAAACACCTTTTCGGAAGAGCGTATGTCACGAATACGTGCTAATAATTCTTCAAAATAAGGTCCGCCAGCTGCTTCTTTGAGCAAATCATCGTTCATGGTAAAGCCTTTTACAATGTATTCTCGCAAGCGGGAAGTGGCCCATTGTCTAAACTTTGTACCTTGTAAGCTCTTTACACGATAGCCTACTGAGATAATAACATCAAGATTATAATACTTCACAGGGCGATCTGAACCACTAATGTGCAAAATTTGCACATTGCTTTTTTCTTCTAGTTCTCCTTCTTTAAAAATATTACCAATGTGTTTTGTAATTACAGTTCTATCTCTTGTAAAAAGAGTACTCATTTGCTCTTGCGTTAACCAAACGGTTTCGTTCTCCAAACGCGTCTGTATTTTTGTTTGGCCGTCTTCGGTTTGATATAATA
>NZ_AJXL01000063.1 GCF_000264055.1 Flavobacterium sp. ACAM 123
GTAATGTATTAGATAAAATTTCAATAATAAAATAACTTAAAGTCGTAAATAATAGCAATGGATATATTCTAATCAACCTTTTTTTAAGTATAATATAACATCTTCTAATTTGTTAAGAGATTGATAGTTAAAAGTTATTACAAATCCACTTAAAATAAAAAAAAATCCACAAAATAACCTGATTGCCTAATTATAAAATTATTATGAATAAAGTCAGGTATGTATTCACTTCGATAATGGAATAGGACAACCATTAAACTAAAAATCCCACGTAAACCATCAAGTTTATTTATTCTCATTTGTTATTTTTTAAATGTTTTAGTTTCTATAATTTATAGCTTTATTATGTAGTAGGATTATTTATTTAGAAGTATGAAATGTATAAGTTCACTATATACTATTTTAATCATTCAAATCTCAAATTAACTAACGTAGGAACCGGCAGATGATATCCAGCTAGTGTCGAGACAATCTTTAACGTACTTCCACTCGTTTCCGTTGAGGAAGGGGACTGATAATGAGATCATAAATTGTAAATTAAGATTGTAAATTGAGAGTGTAAACTAAGTTATAGCTTATGATAAGCAGCAATTGATGTTGTACTTTATATTATTTTTGTGGTTTTTTAAACCACTTATAGTAGAGATGCTTAACGATTGCTATTTGATAATTATTCAAGAGATTCAATGACTGAAAAGAGGGAATCGTGAGGCCGTTATAAATAAAGCTATCTATTTTATTTATGTAATCTGTAGGAGCTGGTGTTACTTTAATACCTTGGTCTAAAAATATTTCGACAGCTCGTGGCATGTGCATAGCACTTGTAACTAGGATTACATTTTTATTTGTTCCAAATCTTTTTTTAAATGCTTTAGCTTCTTCGAAGGTAGAAGTAGGTGTTTCTAGCATTTTTATATTTTGTTCTTTTACACCTAATGAAATTGCCGCTTCTTTCGATAATTTTGCTTGACTTTTAATTCCATCCTCTAGTGCGGCGGAAGTAACTAAAAGAGGATGATTTAAAGAATTATAGATTCTGATTCCTTCAACTAGTCTGGTTAAGGCAGTAGCGTTTAGATTCATCGTCGCTGGTATACCTGAGTCTATTGACGCGCCGGCTCCCAATACATAGATATAATATGTTTTTGTTTCGTCAAGTTGGTTTAGCTGAATAGGGGTGTAGGTCTTTTCAATAGTATTTATTAATTTTTTTGGTACATAACTCGTTGAACAAAGTATAAACAGCACAAAACCTATTATACTCACTGCCATAAACATTTTATGGTTATCGTTTTTAAGCCAATATGCAATTGGGATCAGGAGGATAAAGTACCAAGAAATGTTTGGCATGTTTTTTATTAATTGGGTTTTAATGGTTTGGTTTTATAATTTTTGTATTCCAGCTACTGTTAAGGAATCAGGTTTAGCTGGTAAATTTTTTAGTATTTTGTAAACTAAATTCGATTGTGGGTTAACCAATGACCAAAACGTTAAAAAAAGAATTTTAAAATCAACGCTAAGGGAACGATTATAGTAATACCACAGTTCTAATGACCCTTTATACGGAAAAATATACTTTTTGTAGTAATCTGATGGATTTTTCCCTAATTCTTTATAAGTGGTTACTAAAAGTTCTTCATCTCTAAATATTAGCGAACCAATTCCAGTTATGCCGGGTCTATTGTTATAAATTACTTTTTGAACCTTTGGGCTGTATCTTTGGAAACTTGTGGACAGCAGTGGTCTTGGACCTACCAATGCCATATCTCCTTCCAGTACATTTAAAATTTGAGGTAATTCGTTGAGTTTAGTTCTCCTTAACAATCCACCCACTTTTGTGATTCTCGGATCGTTTCTTACCGTCAAGTTTTTATGACCTAAAGTAGGACTATCTTTCAACATAGTAGCAAATTTGTAGATATGAAAAACTTTATTATTCCTACCCATTCGTTCTTGAAAATAAAACATTTCGCCTTCGCCTGTAAATTGGAGGAAAATTATAATGACTACAAATAGGGGAAAAATGATCAGTAAACCTATTATAGAAATCGACAAATCAAAGGTTCTTTTTAGGAAAGCGTACATAATTTTTTATTGGTATATAGGATAAAAATAGTTACTGTTTTACAACAAGTTTTTCTTTGTATCTGAAAAACACGGTTTCATTGTTATGCACTTTGCTGGTAATAGTCATACCTGCCATAATTTTGTTATTACTTTCAATTTCAATCTCTGGCAATACGCAACTGTTAGTACCTAAAAAATTTAAATTTTTAATTTTAACATAGCCTCCCAACACGACTTGTGGACTTAGAAAATTATTATCGCCAATTTCTGTATCGTGTCCAATTGTACATCGAGAGTTAATCACATTAAATGCTCCTATCTTGGCTTTTGGTCCTACTGAAACATTATGAGAAATTATGGTGCCTTCTCCAATTTCTGCAGAACTCGAAATCAATGCTGTAGGATGAATAATTCCTGTAAATTTTGCGTTTTTAGATCTAAATTCTTCCAGAACCTTACTTCTAATGGTTACATTTCCTATACCCAATAAATAATAAACATTTGAATCAATTGCATGATCATCAATATTTCCAATAAATTTATAATTATAATTATAATGGAGGTAATGTGCATCAGTATTATCAATCAATCCCTTTATGTGATATTGCTGTGTACTGGAATTTTTATTTATATATTCTATATAATCAACAAGTTCCGAGGCATGAGAGCCACAACCGATTATTATTATATTTTTCATTTTATTGTATTTTTTTTTGTGCTTATTTTCTGTTTTAGTGTAGTAATTGCTTTTTATTGAAAGCCGGCAATTATAAATAGGTACTAGCATAAGGTACTAACGAAAGAAAGCTATAAATAAAAATTCCAGTTTATAGTATTGGCTTCAAAGGATTCTCCATGTCCTGGATAAATCACATCATTGATTTTACTATTGTTTTTTATTTTTATTATACTCGCGAGGGCCTCCACTTTATTTCCACTTTTTAGTTTAGTGATTACTGCTCTGTCTGGAATTAAGGAATCTCCTGTAAAAATCGCATGGCCAATTTTAAAGCTTAGACTTCCTTTATTGTGTCCTGGAGTTTCCAATATTGTCAGTTGATCATTCTGAAATAAATCTAAAGTTTCTTGATCGTCAACAACTTTGATATTGTTGCCATTATAAGTAATGGGTGTATTATGGTAAAAAGATAAATTCATTTTGCTGTCTCGGAGCGCTTCTTTTGTATAACTTGAAGAAAGAATTTTACAGTGGGGAAATCGATCGATAATTTTATTAATTCCGCAAATATGGTCGTAGTGTGCATGAGTTAAAAAAATTCCCTTGATATACTGGTTTTTTTCTAAAAGCTGTATGACGCCCTCGTAGTTTCCGATATCAATTAAATAACAACCATTTTGATTGCTGTTGCTTTTAAGTATATAGGTATTCGCATTAAAATGATCATTAGTTACAACTTGAATGTGGTAGTCATGTGATCTAGCTATATTACTCATTTTTTTTCTAGGAATTTTTAGTTTTTTATCTAGCCGTATAGCCGCCATCGACTACTAGATTAGTACCTGTAATCCATCGTGCGCCATCGCTTAGCAAAAATGCACAGGCGTTAGCTACATCCTCTGGCATTCCTAATCCAAGAGGATGGTGGCTTTTTATTTTATCGTAGGTTTCCGCATCTTTTGAATAAACTGCATTTATACTCATTGGTGTTTCTACTACTCCAGGCAAAATACAATTGACTCTAATCTTTTTATTGGCCAGTTCCAGAGCTAATGATTTCGCTCCTGCTACTAGAGCTCCCTTTGTTAAACTATAAGTAGTTTTTCCCATTTCTCCGACAATTCCCATCACGGATGAAATAAATATAATACTCATTCCTTGAGGATTCACAAATTTTGCTTTAATCAACAACTTGGTAATGTTAATAGGGGCAAAAACATTTGTTTCAAAAAAGGGTTGCAATTTTGGTGGCGTAATGTTTCGCAGAGGTAAAGTAGTTGATATTCCCGCAGCGTGAACGATACCGTCAATTTTTAGATCTTTAAGTAACTCTTCTAGACTATTTGAGGTAAGCTCATAGTCAGTAATATCAGTTGCTAATAATAGATAATTCTTATTGCTTAAGAGGCTAGCGGTTTCGTTTAATCGTTGATTGGAACGTCCAAGCAGTATGACAAATGCGCCTAAAGTATTTGCAGTAATTGCGCACTGTCTGCCAATGCCTGAGGAGGCACCGGTAATTACTAAGTTTTTTCCAGAAAGGCTAAAAGGGTTGTTGATCATTAGATTTCTACTACATTACTGATTTTACAGTCTACTAAGGTAATTTGAGCGGTTGCCCAGGACATACCTACTCCAAAACCGCATAGCATTAACTTTTTCGTTCCTTCCAATTTGTTTTGAAGTTGACTCACTATTGTTAGAGGAATTGATACCGAAGAGGTGTTACCAAATTGTGCAATACAAGACGGTACCTTAGCTGTTTCCAGTTTTAATTTCTTTGCCAAATAATTGTTCATATAATCATTGGCTTGATGAAAAATATTAAAATCTATAGATTCATTTGTATTGTTGGATTGCTGCAGAACCGACTTAAAGTTTTTGGGAATTTCCTTCAAAACAAAGTTAAACACATCGGCACCGTTCATGTATCCTTGTTCGTCATTACGAACATTTCCATGCTCATCTACCACTTTTTCGTTTAACGACTCTGCAGAACTAGGATTTCGGTAACCTCCAGCATCTATTTTAATTAAATCAGCTAATGATCCATCCGAGTTTAAAGAGAAAAAGCTTTCTCCAAATTTTTCATTCTGTTCGATTATCGCAGCAACTCCGCCATCTCCAAAGAGAAAAGCCGTTTTTCTGTCTTTTGGGGAGTATATTTTGGAACGGGTTTCACCATCTAATAATAAGGCTTTTCTAAAACCACCACTTTGCATTAGACCATAGACTATAGAAAGTCCGTAGATAAATGCGGAACATCCTAAACTGATGTCAAATGCGGCAGTATGCTTGCCCAATCCTAGACGATGTTGGAGAGTAATTGAGGTCGCAGGCATGCGATAATCTGGAGTCTGGGAAACAAAAACAAGTAAATCAATTTCTTCTTTATTGATTTTTAAGTCGTGGATTAGTTGTTCTGCTGCTGCAAAACATAGGTCGGATGCACACATTCCTTCTGGAGCAAATCGACGTTCTTTGATTCCTACCTTGTCTACAATGCCTTTAACATCCGCTGCAGGAAAGAACTCTGTGTATGTATAATTATCAATAGTATTTTTTGGTACTGCTGCTGCCATCCCTAAAATTCCTATTTTTTTAAACGAAAGAGTTGCCATATAAGTTTAATTTAAGTATTGACTCTTTTTTGAATTTCTGTAAAGAGGTCATCTAAAGTGGTTAGATATCTGAACGCCTCATCTTCAATGACTACGTTGTGAACATCGTCAATTTCTGCGATAAGGGACAAATGTGTAAGTGAGTCCCATTCGTCATAATCACGAAAAGTATCCTCCATTGCGATAGTTCTGTCTTCTATTTCAAATACTTCTTTAATCATTTCTAAAAATTTTGTTGTCATAATGGTCTTATTTTAATTGTGTTAGTATTGTTGAAATATATTTTAAAGCTTTGTTTTAATAAATTTGTGGAAAGTAAAAATCAAAATTAATGCGCTCTGATTTTCACAATCAAAATTATAAGGATGTAATGGTTGATTGCGGTAGTTGTCGATGTTAGTTTTTAATATTTGCCTGCAACTGATTAATGTGTATATTATTGTCGCGCAGAAATTGTTTATAGATTTTATCCATTTCTGAAAGAGAATTTGTAATTTCAAATTTCTGAGAGCGTTCAAAAGCTTTTTCCCCCATTTTTTCTCTTAAAATCGTATTATTATACAATAATTTAAGATATTTTATAAAAGCGGCTGTATTACCTTGCTCAAATAAGTACCCGTTTTCACCTGAAATAACAATTTCATTATGTCCTCTATCTTTTGTTGCTAGTATGGGTAAACCGCACATCATTTCTTCAATCAAATTGAGTCCTAATCCCTCTTGCCTGCTAGAAGAAACACCTACATCAGCCATTTTATACAATTCATCAATATCGGTTCGATACCCTAGGAAGGTTATAGTGTTTTCTAAATTATTCTGTTTTACTAGATTTTCCATTTCTTCCTTGAGTTGGCCCCGTCCGCAAAATAGTAGTTTGAAATTAGGAAAGTCCTCTTTATGTTTGGCTAAAGCTTCAATTAAAAATTGATGATTTTTTCGGTGTATAAATTCCGCCGCGTAAATCATTATAAAATTAGTGGTTTGATAGCCCTGACGGCTACGGATTTCATTTTTTTCTACTGTAGTGACCGTATTGAATCGTTTTCCATTTACGCCAATGCCAGGAATACGGAAGTAAGCTGTTAGTGGGTTTCCTTTAGTCTTAATGAATTCATAATCCTCCGTATTGATGGTGATGAGTCCATCGGTGTGTTTTGTTAAGTACTTCTCCATAGGATAGTACAATAACCAATATAATTTAGGAGACCCTTTATAAAAATGAAAACCATGTGCGGTGTAAAGTACTTTTAACATTCCTGATTTTCTAAATGCCATAGCTGCAATTCTAGCTACTACTGATCCCATGGCCGTATGGCAGTGAATAAGACTGTATTTTTCAATATCAATAATCGCTTTTAACTCAGCAATAGCTTTTAAATTTTTTCTCGAAAATGGATTTCTATTTATGGGCAAGTTATATTGCTTGTCTGCCTCTGGTACTAATGTATCGGGATCGTTTGCAGCCACATGCACTTCATATCCTTCCCTTTTTAAATATTCGATATAAGGAATATGAAAAGCACGAAAATGTTTATGAATATTGGCTACAAATAATATTTTTTTTTTCATCGTTTTATTCTAAATAAAAATCTTGTAAAAATGTCTTATAAAATTTTTCTCTTTTAATATCTAAAGTTTCTTTTTTGAAATTTTTTGATTTTAAAAAGTTTTCTTTAGCCCATTGTGCTAAATTTTCTTGCTTTAAACTCTTTAGCATTGCAACGATTTCAGTCACGTTTCCAGCTTCAAAGAAGGCATTTTCACTAATTAATTCTGGAATTCCACCTACATCAGAGCCTAAAACTGGACACGCTCTACTCATGGCTTCTATAATAGCTCTAGGCATTCCCTCTGTTCTACTTGGTTGAATGTATAGATCAATCCCATCTAAAAACTCAAAAACTTTTTCTTGTTGCAATGGGCCTACCACTTCTACTAAATCTGCTACACTATAGTTGTCGATAATTTTAGTAAGTCTGCCAGCATCACCTTGCCCAACTATTTTATAGTGGAAAAGTATGTTTTCTCTCTTTAAGATTGCAATTGCTTTGATGACATCTGCTTGCCCTTTATAGGGAACATCTATTGCGGCTACAGTTCCTAAAGTCAAAATTTGTGGTGCATTTTTAATTTTAAGTTCTCTATTGTTTAAAATGGAAACATCGAGATCATTTACAATCACATCAGAACATCCTATTGATTTCCCTTTAGTAGGATATCTGCTTTGCAAAAAATGATCCGTTACATAAATAGTGTGAGAAGCTTTCTGTAAAATGCTTTGGTATTTTTTCATCTTCTGATTAGCAATTAATTTTCCGCGCCAATCGTAATTCCATAGTGCATCATAAACACAAGCTACTTTTTCAATTAATACTGGTTTATTGATACTTGTGGCATAGTCAAAAGCGATAGCACCAATAGCACTAGGCAAGCGTAAAATAATCACATCGTGTTCATCAACCGCTTTTTTAATTATGTTAACAGCCTCACTTTTTTTAAAATAGGCTCCTATAGATTTAAAATTTGGCACTTCAATAAAGGAGAAAGCAGGATGTTGAATCACAGAATAATTCTTAGCTTGTTGTATTGATACTGCTGCACTCCGCATCATAAAACTTACTTTGTTACCAAAATAGGAGTAGCGCTCTACCAATATGTCATTATAATGCACGCCATAAAAAATGGATTGGTCCGCATTAGTGTAAATTGGTCCATCGTGTACAAATAATACTTTTTTCATTTAGTTATAGATTCTTAAAAAATTCTTCAAATTGAATGGCTGCATCAAAGTTTTGTTTTGCAAATTCTTGGTAGGCATAATTTTGTGGATTCTTTATTATTTCTAGTGTTTTTTGAACTGTTGTTTCTACATTATACGGATCAAATAAAGAATTTTGATTATTCGTAGGTAAGCATTCTTTAATGGCATCAATATTGGAGGCTGCAATAGGCAAACCAGAAATCATCGCCTCTATTAATGCATTAGGCTGTCCTTCGGTAATGGATGGGAAAAAATATAAATCAAAGGCATTTAGGTACTCTGGAATATTGGCTTGGTAACCTAATACTGTACATTTATCTTGAATACCCAATTGTTTGAGATGCGGTGCTAATTGATAAGTATCATTTCCTATAAGCACTAAATGTATATTTGCCTCTTGTTTCATTAACAGGCTAACGACATTTAGTAAAAAAAAGTGATTTTTAGCTTCAGTAAAACGGCCTGTGTGTCCAACAATATAGGCACTTTCTGGCAATTCCAATCGTTTTCGAACTTCTTTTTTAGATTCCTTATAATTTAAATAATCAGCACTATTTACTCCATTTTTAATGACTTTAAAACGGGTGTCATTTGGACGTTTTTTAGGAAAGAAGAAATCGAGACCCACTTTAGAATTGGCAAAAATAGCCGTAGAATAGCTATAAACTAAGATGTTCATTACGTTATTGTATAATTGCTTACCAACTGATTTTTTAAAAAGATCACTACCTTGTCTATAAAAAGTAATGCGCTTTTTTACGCCCGCCATTTTACTTAATACCATTGGAAGACCTGCAAAGTTTGCACTAAAGTCGCAAACCGTATCGAACTTTTGAGCTTTAAAAAATTGATAATACCAGTACATTGCTGCAGGGTTGAAATAGCCTAAGGGTTTAAAAACTAAAGTCGCTCCCGTAGCTTTATATGCTTCATACAATTCTCCTTTTTCGTAATTCCTTATTAAAACAGTTGCGTTTAAATTATCTTTTTGATGCTTTAAAAAACGGAGCAAATAGGTTTCGATACCACCTGATTTCAGGGATGGAATGAGGAAACAGACTTTTATAGGTTTCATTAATTATTTAATTCGGAATATACATACATTATTTTACCTGTAGCCGTTAAATCAATTTTATCTTTAAACTCAACATCAATATCAATCTCTCCTAATTCGTCTTTAATTTTAAATAAAGCATCTTCAAGCTCAGCATTGATAAACTTTTCAGCTTTCACTATTTTTATTTCAATTTTATCAATAGACTTTTGTATTATTTGAAAATTTTTTATTCCTTCTTTATTAAAAAACAAGGTGGTAAAAAATTGACCATCAACTCGAGTTTTATCTTTTTTATGAATTACTCCCAAAGTTCTTCCTGTTACATTGTCCAACTTAAGAGTTCCAAATTCTATATCATCGCCCTTTATACCACGATCACCAATCTTGTAACGAATTAAGGGCATATAATCATTATTAAGCGTCGTTATCACTATATTACCTTCTTCACCTTTCTTCACTGGTTTATCATTATCATCCAGTATTTCTACAAAAACATTATCATACATAACAAATAAACCTTTTTCGTTACAAACTTCTGTTGCAATTGCAGATACTTCACGTGATCCGTAGAAATTGTATACATGTGCATTGTTAAAAGCTTTTTTTATCTCCATTTTCATTTCAGGATATAAAGGTCCTGTTGTACAATGAATGACTGGTGTAAATTCTAGAACTATATTGTTTTTATTAATAAATTTCGCGACTTCGTATATTGAATGTACGTAAGCTTTAATAAAAGCGGGTTTAATACTATTCATTCTCTGTACATAACTATTAATTATCTCATCACTTAATACAAAAGTGTTTAAAACTATTACGTTGTTAAAGTATGATTTAAAATTAAATGAAGTTTTATCAGCATGCATATCTCTTTGGGCTCCCCACAAGTTAATCGATTTTTCATTTATATCTATTTTATTTAAAAACAGAGAAAACCAATAATTTCCCATTCCATGATGTGCTTGTAACTTTGTTTGGTAAAAGCCAATAGGTTCTCCCGTAGAGCCACCTGAAGTATTTTTAAAAATATTAGTCAGATTTTCATATTCTTTATTTAGTAAAGAATCAGACTGTTGCCTGATACAATCTTTAGTCATGCATGGAATTTTTTGAAAGTTTTCATATGATGAAAAATTAACTAAATCTAATCGTAATTGCTTGTAAAAAGCAATATTTTCACAAGCAATTTGCAAAATAACAAACAGTTTTTCTTTTTGGTATTTTAAATTTTCATGTAAATCTAAAATATCTCTTTTCCTAATTTGGTTGTAAAGTTTTAATTGTCTACTGTTAAATATAGATTTATAGCATAAAGACAAAGTTTTTCTTATCAAAATATACATTTTTTTATTTGATTAAATCTGCTAATTGGGCAGACGATAGATACAAAACATCTGGGTACTTCAAGTTGATTTTTTTAAGCAAGGACTCTAAATGCTTTAAACTTAAATCTCTATTTTTTTGAGAAAGATTACTGACATAATTAATTCTATGAGATGAAATTATTGCTGGTGTATTCCAAAAAAAAGCATTTTCTATTTCATTAAATGCTGACTCTGCCCAGTTCTTATTTTGATCAAGGAATGGTTCAAATATTACGTTTCGTACCGTGTAGCATTGCTTATAATTATTTTTTTGACCTGTGTAATGACATTTTTTTGCAACTATGCCTAAAATAAATGGCTGAGAAGCGGACTTTTATTCATTATTTAATACCACATAAGTAAAATAAAAAGCGGTTAAGGACGACGAAAAAATATAATTCAATAAATTAATTGGGTAAAGCAAAATAAATATAATTTTTCAAGCCGACCCTTATTATTCAATGGATATATTAAATCGTATAACTTTCATAAATTCGAGATTTGTTCTTTACACAATAACTGATAATTTCGTCATGAAATTCACCAAATAACGGTCCATTATTTAGTTGGTAAAAGCTTATTTCATTTCCACTAGTATTAACTTCTATACATTTAGTCATTCCATTATTATCAACAGTCATGTCCAAGCCTAATAATCTAAAATGTAAATATTTTGAACTGATTTCTAAAGCTTTAGATTTAATTTCCTGAAAATGTGGAATGACGTGTTGCTTTGTTAAATCTAAACCATTAACGTCTGTAAAATGTGTTCCTAATTTATTCGTTGCAAATTTATTTAAAATGCCGTTACCATCAATTCCTACAGCATAGCCACCTGATCTTGAATTATCAATATACGCACCTCTTGCACCAACACGAAGTATACAATGTAGAATTTCAATCTTTCCGGTCTCAGAACTTAAATATGTTAACACTCTAATAGTGTTTACTGATGTGGGATTAAATTTGCTTAAGCCTACATGTTGTAAAATTAATTTTTGAATTACATAATTTCTTTTAAAAGTATCTTCAAGAAATTGTATATTTAATGTATTTTCTTTATCATCAACCAGGACATTGTTAGATTGCTTAAACAAATGAATATTTTGCCCCCCCCCAGACTCTAAAGAAGGTTTAACTATTAATGCGGGGAATTTATTTATATATTTTTTTAAATCTACGTTAGTTTTGATAGTAACAGGTTCATACGTTGAGCCATAAAAATTGCCATTTATGTTCCGAAGAATAGTTAATGGAAATATATTTTGTTCGTAAATTAAATCATAAATGTTTTTATCAGCATAAGCTAAATTTAAATGGATATTGTTTAAAACGGGTTCAATTAATGTATAATAGATACTTTCTGGTACAAAATTTGAACTTTCAATTTTAGAACTATTAACATAGATGTTCAGCCAATGAATTTTAATAGATTTATTAGATATTGCTCTATATTTTTCTTTATGAAGTTTAATTAAATCAATGTTAACCATTAAATTAGCACCTTCAAAATTTCGCATTTTATTATTATAAACTTTTGAAATACGTTTTATTCTATTGTTCACAAGGAACTTAATTATTCTTTTTTTTCTATAATCTTTGTTAATTGTTATACCTAGTTCATCAGAGGTCATAAATTCTATATCCGGCCACTTTTGTAAAGCTGTTTTTATTATGTTATTTAATAATTTTAACGACTTATCACGATTATTTGGATTAATAAAACCTACATAATTAATTCTATGACTGCTTATTATAGCAGGCTTGTTCATGCGAAATGCAATTGAAATTGCATTAATACAAGCACCGACTTGATTATCTATTGCTACTATTGAGGGTTCAAAGCTTACATTGCGAACTAAATTAATTAATCCTGTTTCATTTTTTTGACCTTGAAAACGGTGATAATAAGTATCTTTAGTAAGAGCAGGTTCTCTCATTTTTCTTTGTCCCTGAAGAAAACGAACTCCTTTTTCTACTACATTTTTATCAAAGCTTCTATTCCAAGTATAGTTTGGAGGAATAATAGACTCTGATTTATAACCGAAGGTTTTTTCAAATAGATCAAGTCCTTCTAAATAAATGTTTAATTTGTCTTTTTTATCCTGATCATTTTTATAATAAGTTGCTTCCACATATAGGTTTCCACTTTTGACATCATCTTTAATTAAATTACCAGGCATTGAATTGTTAAATCCAAAGTGTACTTCAGGATTTTTATTAATCAAAGCATTCATTAGTTTACTTACATTTACATGCTCGCGAGCGTGGAATTGTGGATGGAATATTTTTTCCTCATTGGCTTTTTTCCATATTTCCAGATTGTTTGCATGAAGGGGATATTTTTGAAATGTGTCATGAATTAATTCATAATGGTACTTTTGAAACTTATCTTCAGCTATTTTCTCAAAGTTAGGATTTGCAACGACGCAATTAGCGGTAATTACAGGATGATTTCCATTTATATCTTTGTACGTAGTCAATAATTCAAAAAGCATTTCTAAATCTATTTTACTAGTAAGACTATCATTTTTTTCGTAAGGATTTAAATTAACAGGATAACCTGCTTTTAAACACTTTTCAAAAACCTCTTTAGAAGGCATTCTAATACTTCCCCAATCATCACTTTCAATAACAACAATTTTTCGGTTTGTTTTCCATCCTTTTGAATTAGATATTGAAGAGCTTAACAAATCCTTGACATTATTAAATATTTTTTCTATTCTTTTTTCTTATTATTTCCCCTAATTCCGTAGATGTCATAAATTCTACTTCTGGCCATTTCTTTGTGATCGCTTTTAATAATTCCTTGAGTTGTATCAAACCTTTATCGCGATTTTTAACGGATAAACCTCCAATATAATTCACACGATGCGAGCTGATAACTGCTGGTTTTTTAAATTTGAAAGCCAATTCAATTTCCGCTAGGCAGGAAGCAACTTCACTTTTGGAAGAACCCGACGGTTCAAAAAAGGCATTTCGGGTAATATAGGTTTGACCGTACTTGTTATTTTTGCCTAAGTACCTAAAATGTGTTGTGGTTCGTCCTTCACCAAGGACTTCTTTTTGAATTTTGGGTGAAGACATAAACTCTATTCCTGCCGTTGCTGCAACTTTTTCCAGCTCATTATTTATAGGACCATTAGGTGGCACAAAAAAACGAGCTTTGTAACCGTGTAGTTTTTCAAAAAGCTGTAAACCATCAGTGATGATTGTTTTTTGTTCCTCCAAATCAGTAGCAAACTCCAAATCAAATGCTGCTTGGAATCCCATTCCCTCTTTTTGGTCGTTACACCATATTCCATAATCAAAAGCTAATAAAGCTTCTCTGTCACCCTTTTTCAATGCTCGCATCCACGGTTGCACGTTTAAATGTTCTCTACCATGAAATTCGGGTACAAATGTATTGGCGGCTATTCCTTCTTGCCAAAGAGCAAATGCGTCTGATTTATTGTACTTTTCTAACGTAGTTGTAATAGGTTCATAAAAATAGGTTTCAAACTTGCTTTCTTTTATTTTTTCAAAATCAGGATTTGAGGTTAGACTAACCACAGTAAACTTTGCACTGTGATTGTTTTTATCTTTTACACTATTTAAGGTTTCAAATAAGCAGTTTAAATCTTCGGCAGAAGCTAAGGTATCATACTTGTTGTATCTAGCGCCAGCGCCTTTATCAAGAATTAGACCTTTTGATAACAATGTATCATAAGCGTTTTTAGAGGACATACGAATACTTCCCCAATCGTCAGATTCGATAACAACTATTTTTCTGTTGGTGCGCCAACCTGGGAGATTGGAGAGGTTTTTTATGATGGATTTTAGCATTTTGCTATTTTAAACTATTAAAAACTTGTTCCCATTTTTTATAGGTTTCAGGATATGAAAATATTTTAGTATTCTCATAGCCGTTTAACCCCATGTCCGACAGTTTTTCTGGATTAAGTACTAGTGATATGGTTTCATCAACATATGCATTAACATCAAAAGGTTTTATTAAAATTCCATTTTCGGTAGAAGTAACAATATCTTGAGCAGCCGAGTAAGAATTAAATAAAATGGGCACACAACCGTAACTTTGCGCTTCTACCAACACATTACCAAAACCTTCAAAAGCTGAAGTCAAGTGAAAAATTTTCGCTTTTTTATAATAGTCATTGGGGTTATCCTTTCCGAAAAAAGTCACTCTATTTAATTGATTTTTTTTACAAAAATCCTTCATATAATCTTGATCTTCTCCTTCTCCTACCACCCAAAACTTCCATTCAGGCAATTTTTGGTGTAAATCTTTCCATATTTCCATTAAAAGATCTACTCGTTTTTGTAAAATATTAAGACGTCCAACAAAAAGTATTATATTTTCTTTATTTAGTAAGGTAATATCAATATCGGGCAGTGTAAAAGGATTACCAATTCCATGTATTTTTTTTTCAAACTTTTTTAGACTTGGTGCTAAAAAAAATAATTCAGGCTTGAAGCGCTCTGAAAGCATTACAAAAGCATTGGTGTGTTTAATGATGTAGTTAAGATCATAACGTTGTTTGACAATATGATATCCCAAGATAGTTTTATGCACTAGTATGTTATTCAAAAGGCTTAGTTTGTGATTTTTTAAAAATAGTCCAATAAATTGCCTGTAGTTATCGTAAAAATTTAATGGATTGATATGCAAATTGTTTATCACATAAGTATCAGGTCGTCGACTATTTAGTACTAGCTTGGTAAATTTTCGGGAATAGCCTTCTTGATTTATTACAACTGTAATTTTTTGTTTTCTAATTAAATTTTTTAAATCAGTTTCACTGTTCACTGTAAAAACAGGGATGGGACTATGTAAATAATCCTGTTCTATGTCTGTAAAACATATTATTATAATAGTGTGACCTGCATTATAAAAAATAGTTGAAAGATTATCAGTTACTCTTTGCACACCACCAGCTGTGGGGTCAAAATCATATTTTATTAAAATCGCTATATTCATTATGTAATTTTAATCGATTAATAATCCTATTACCCCTCGTATAGAATAATCTCCATCACCCAAAATCCAAGAAATAGGTGGCAACAACAGTATAAAGAAACTAATATTAAAGAGTATGTCAGATAAATAGAAGAGGAATATAGGAATTGACGATAGTAAAAAAAGAACCAATCCAAGATTTAAGAATCTTGTGGATTTAGCACTTAAATAATAGTTTTTTAAGTTGAGTTGTAAGTGTATGGCCGCTGCCAATAGAAAGGTAGCCGCAATTGTTTTAGTTCGGCCTTGCAATGATGGCGAGAAAGCTACGAGGTTTGAAAAAGTATATAGGCCAATACCAACTGCTACTAAAAAATTTAGATTAGCATCAGCTGTCTTTTTTAGATAGAACACAATCAGTATAACTGACAAACCAACTATACTATAGTTTAAATAGTTTGTTTGTCCTGAAGCTTTATAAAAATTTGTATTGACTATTTGTTTTTGTTTGTAGAGATTATCTTTTGCAAATCGTTTTGCTTTTTCATCAGAGTCAATTGCATAGGTTTTTTGCTTACTTTCAAGTAAATCTACTTTTGGGATGTAGGCTTCAAAAGATGAAAATGCTGCAGTGGTAAAAAAAGAAACAACGTACAGCGCAACAAGTATTTTTTTTGTTTTTGTAATAAGTAAGCGAGTGCAACAGGTATTAATATGACGGCATAGGAGAAATGGACAAATACCGAAAATAAAATTACGTACCAATATTTTTTTTCTTTAGTCATAGCCCAACTGTACGAACCATAAAAGAGTACCCACATACCAGTCCACATTCTGATGGAATTTAATGCACCAATACTTTGTATCATTAGAAACAACGTAATAAAACCTAACAAAATATAGCTTTTCTTTACAAATAAATTATCTTTCAAAACCAGCAAGACCGATTTTATAAAAAAGTAACCCAATACAAAGCCCGCAAATACATGTATCAGTTCTGGTTTTTGTAATACAGAAGCTGAAAGGAAAGAAATAATATGCAAGTAAATATCGGTAGTTCCCTTGGTTGCGCCAAAGGTTAGAATTTCATAGGATTTCGTAAAAAATTCGCCTAAAGACATATCAAGATAATTTGCTTTTGCATTCATCAAATGCGAATGGCCATCTGTTCCTTTGATATAAACAAAAGCACTTCCCACTAAACCAAAAAACAAGGTTGTGAAAAAGGTAATGTCTTTTTCGTTTTTTAGTTTAAATATTTTAAATACACCTAAAAAAGGGGAAAAAAGAAATAATAATATAAGATAACCTCGTTGCGCTTTATCCATTTTTTGTTATGATTCTATCTAGCATTCATTCTAAATTTTATTGGGTAGTGTCGCTACTAATTTTTCGTCGAATTTCAAAAAAATACTATGGTCATTTGGAAGCGCTCTTCAAGTTGATTTGCTGGTGGTGTATCTTTTGGTTTTGTGCTATTTGTTGATGGGATAGGAATTCCGAGGTTTTTATTATTATGTGCTTCGATACAATATTGATTTGTGTTGTTAGCAATCGCTGCCGCCCAAAACCAAATATCAGAACCTCTTCCAGGTACAATTAGTTGAATAGCATCCTTATCTATAACTTTTTTTGATAAGGCATTTGAAGGATAGTAAATTCCTCCCCAACCTATTAAAAATACTTGTGCAGAATTAGTTTTACTATTTGTAATCTTATTGTCTCTAAACAACATTTGAAGTTTTTTGTTTTTTTGGATCATCGTTTTACCAACATGACCTACTACACACCCTTCTGTTGCATTAACATTTTTAACCAAATTGCCTATTAAATTTTGTTCATAAATGATGTCATCATCAAGAGTTATCACTGCTAATTCAGGATATTTCTCAATTATAGGAACTAATTTTTTTACCGCATAGGTATTGTTTTTAACCCAAACAATCTCTAAACCTCTTTTTACTAACTTTTCTAAAAATGAAGACAGAACTAAGTTGGGCCACTCTTCTTCAGACAAAACTAAAATCCATTTTTTAGGCACTACCGTTTGTTTGTTTAATGCTTCAAAAACAGCTGGCAATAAGTGACTGCGTTTAGGATAACTCGCAATAGAAACTACAAAATCGGCTTTAGTATCTACCCGAAATTTACTATTGTTTATTTTAGATAATAAATCAAATTTTTTGTTAAATAAGATAGTTTCTTACCGTGACTAGAGAGGTTATGATTGTTTTGAACATCTGTTTTTTTAATTTAAAATCTAGGAATTACGTTGTCACCACACGTAATCATATTGTTAAATAAAGCTTCTTGCTTCTCGAGGCTTAACAAGTCGTAAATTTTTTTTTTGTTATGTTTTTAAAATCGGTTTCAAATAGATTCGTTAAATAATTTGAGTAATGGGTGGTGCAGCATGTTTAGTAGCTCTTTCTTTTCTCAGGATGTTCAGATAAGGATATCGTTAGGTTTTAACTAACTTTAAAATAGAACTGTGATGAACTTTTATTCTTGTATTAGTAACTTTATTGGCAGTTTTTATAATTCTTGCAGGGTAATCATTTTTTTAAACAATGGCGAAGTCGTGAGTAAATCATCATATGAGCCTATCTGTTCAATTTTACCTTTGCTCATTACCACGATTCTATCCGCATTGCGAATAGTGGATAAACGATGCGCTACCATAAATATAGTGTACTGGCCTTTAAGAGCATCAACACTTTGCTGTATGGCTCGTTCGGTCTCACTGTCCAGTGCTGAAGTTGCTTCGTCCATGATTAAAACATCAATATCTTTATACAATTCTCTAGCAATAGAAATGCGTTGCTTTTGACCACCACTTAAATTCACGCCATCATTGCCTAATATTGTCTCAGGGCCTAAAGGTTGCTCGTTAACGAAAGTAGCGATCGCTGCTTTTTGTAGCGCATCTATAAAACGACTAATATTCGTAGCATTAGGTTCTGCCCACAGTGTTACATTATTAAAAATAGTGTCGCTAAAAATAACAGGGTCTTGGGTAATGTAGCCAATCTTTTTTTGATAGGTTTTAATGTTTAGATTCGTTCGATTCTGTCCATCAATTAATACGATTCCTTTGTCAGCTGGTATTAAGCCTGCCAAGATATTAACAAGAGTAGTTTTTCCGCTACCGCTTTCACCTACAAAAGCAATCGTTTCATTTTTAGTGATATTTAAAGTAATATTTTTTAGAATATCGACTTGATCATACGCTAAGCAAACCTCTTTTAATTCGATGGAACTCTTTAATTTTTCAACTGTTATTGTACCGTTCAGTTCTTTTTCGTGGGTTATTTCTTTTTGGAAAGCTATTAAATTATCCAATGAACCAACCAATTCTAAGAAGCGATTGTACGAGTTTTGTAAATTCATTAAGGAAGATAAAGCCCTGTAAAAAAATAACAAACTGATTAATATAGGCCCTAAGGAAGCATTTAGTAATCGCGTTTGAATTAAGATCACAATAGCAACTACCATAATTAAAATGGGTTCACGAGCTGAGCCTACAATACCGCTTAATTTTCCTATTCTAAAACGACTTTCCTCTATGGCATCAATGCTCTTGCGAAGGTGATTTGAATATACATCAAGTAGTGCAGTCGCTTTTAAATATTTGAAATTGGACACATATTGGATGATTTGCCCCTGGTACAGATGGGAATCTTTAGAAAACTCTTGTGATGCTCCTTTTGTTTTTTTATAAATGGATTTGTACAAATAATTGGATAGTAGGCCGCCGACAGTAACTAATACAGCAAAGCGAATGTCTACGAAAAAGGCAAAACCTACATAAACCAGCACCATAATGGCTTGTTGCAGCGTATTGGCATAATTATAAAAAGCAGCAGAAGCTCGTTCAATTTCTACTGACATCGTATTCTGAATACGTCCCACATCTGAAGTAACAAAATACTTGAATTTTATTTCATTGAAAGCCGAAAGTAATTGATTTCGTACTTTGTCAATGAAAAATCGACGTAAAATAGCATTGTAAATACTTGCAATAAATGTAACAATCCCTTTGAACAAAAAGAAAAAAATCATGATCACCAAAACTAGAGTAAGACTTAATGAAAAACCCATAGCTTGGATTCCCTTGACCAAAAAGCTTAAATTTCCTAATGAAGAGCCACTTGCTTGTTTAGAATCATTAACCATTTCTAATAATGGCATAAACATGGCTAGCCCAAAACCATCTAAAACCCCTACGATGACGCCTAGCAAAATCATCACAAATATGCGGTAGCGTAAGTATTTATAAAAGTAGGCTAGGTTTTCAAAATAGTTGGAAAGGAGTTGTTTTATGAAATTCATTGTATAATTGTAATTATTTACAATTTAAATATTATTTTAAAAAAAAGATTTAGTTCTAGTAAGTATTGAAGGGTAAAGGATTCACTCATAATTTTTTTACTTTTTTCCAATAGAAGTCAAAATTCTCAAATGCTGTTGTTGGCTTATTTTGTAGTAAATTAAACATTGAGTAAGATTTATGTCCAAATAAATCTCCATAAAAAAGAAGTGATGAGATATTGCCTACGAGAATACAGTTT
>NZ_AJXL01000064.1 GCF_000264055.1 Flavobacterium sp. ACAM 123
AAGGCTTTTTATATAAGTCAGTACTAGTCGCAAACGAGAACTAGATTTGTTATTTTAGTTCGCAGTTTCAATGAGCAGAGATTAGAAATCTACGTTAGCGTATTTGCATTGTTAGTTCTAGGTAGAAAAGTAGGAGACTAAAATTTGAATTCGTAACTTTGGTTAAATGCAAAAAATAATGAAAAAACTAACAAATAAAACACCTCGTTTTGAACTAACCGGTAGCTCCTATTTTCGTGTAATTTATCAATTTTTAGACTTCACTTTTTTAGCGATCAACTATCTAAATAAAAAAATTGAAGTATCAAGATTTATGGAGTGTACAGAATCTTTTCGATTGTTCCTGTTATCTCGAAGAAAAATCATTTCGGTGCTCTTGTTCTTCATCGTCTTATTTATCGCTACTTCCTCGTTCGCCGCTTCTTCCTTAGCTGTGTTCATAATTACATCTTTCACTTTTAGTTGGACTCTTTTTATGTCTTCATCTAAAAAATAGAACCCAAACGTCCTTAGTATGCGGCTAAACATATTAGTTGGACGCTGGTAAATTATTTCTATCTAATAATAGTCCCAGCGTACATGTTCCAAAAACTCTGGGAGGACTTGACGCAAATATGTACAAAATCTCAATCTCAAAAAGTCATCTTTTTTTTAACACTTCTAAAATTTTATCCTGTTTGACAACTTGGCTCATGAAGAATTGGGAAATTACAAGAATTAGCAATAAAACAAAGTTCGTTTGCTTTTTGATGTAAACGTAGTGCTTCGGCTATTTTTTCTTTTTGTCTTATGACCACTTTAGGATACAAACGAACCTCAGTAAAGCGTCCGCACCCGTTATCTAAAACCTCAAGCGTTGCCTCAGCCGCATCAGTGTACGAAAGCACTTCGATTCCGTTTTGAGAACAAACATACAAATAGGACATCATGTGGCAAGAAACAATACTACTCAATAATAAATCTTCAGGATTATACAAAATTGGATCTCCTTTGAAAGCTTTAGCAGCAGAAACATTTAAAATAGGTTTACCTTCAACTATAACGGTATGGCTTTTACTGTAAATTTTAGAAGTCGAAACCTCTTCCTCTTTAGAAGAAAACCAATTCAATTTTGCTTTAAATAAATGTTTGAAACCCATTGTTTTCTTTTTATTCCAAAAGTAATCAAAACAACTATTGATTACCGACTTAGCTTAGATTTAAAATATTGTCAATATGCGCTGTTGACAAACAAAATGCAAAACGTTCTGCTATTCGATAAGTCAACTACTCTTTATGTTCAATATCAAAATAATACAACCAACTTGGTAGTACTATTAAAAGTAAAGGCATCGCGATTAGAAAACTCGCATCGATTACGAATTTATCAAATAATACAATTGTCAAGATTAGAAAAATGGTTGAAATAAGACAATGACTTATGGAGCAATAGCCCATTCACCTATCTCAATTATAATTGACCTAAATTCCGCATTATTGACATCTTCGTTTGCAGGTTTTCTACCTTTAATAGTTGCATGAGCTTTATTTAGTTTACTTGGCGTATGTAATACATTTTGAGTAGGAATTAAATCATTCCTTACTTTGCCTACATTCATTTTCCAAATAAAATAGTCATCAGGGTTTTTCAATGGTTTCCCAGGTTTACTATGAGATATGACACTATCCCTACATTTTATTGGAGTTGTATACTTATCCCAATCCGAAGATAATACCTTACTATTAACTTCAAATGGAGTGTTCTTAAAAGCATCAGCTTTTGGCATTTTATCATTTCTAGTCAAATTTGACCTATGAATTCTAGTATATAAGAAATGTTCGTCTGGTATATGTTCCTGTTTTAATTTAAACCAACTCATACAAGTTTTTGCATCCAGTGTGAGACCTCTTTATTAATTTCTAAATCATGCAAAAAACCTTTTAAAATTGTAGAATTAACATCTTTGCCATAAAAATGCACATCTAATTTTTCGCTATTTACAACATTCATTAAAAGCATTCTATTATCACATCTCCATTCAATATCAAATGAACCATCTCGGGCAATACTTATCTCAGGACTTTTAACAACAATATCATAAAATTTTAGAACATATTCCGCATACTTAATCAATAGTTCAACTGTCCATAAATAGACTTGTGGATTACATCCAATAGCATCGTCATCATCCCAGTCATCTTTATACTCTAAATACCTATGCGAAGATAAAACCTCCTCATAAATACCTCTCAGTTTATGATTTATTGAAAAAAATTGAGCATGAAGTTTTATACGAAATGGTGTTTCTTCATAACCCACAAGATGTCTTTTCGTGATTACTTTAGACGTGTCATACAATTCTTCCCATACTATTTCATGAGTAGAAACACTCATGAAATCTAGGACTTTGTATTCCGCTGTTGTAAAAGAACCATGTTTAAATGATTTCTTACGGCTTGGCACTTTATTTTCTAATACTAATTGAGACATATATTAAAATAAAATATTTAAATTATTTTTATAATCTTCACGAATAACTTGGTCTTTTTCAATAGCTCTATCAATTTCGGATTTTAATTTATTTAAATCCTCTAAATCTAGAGTAAGATAAAGCTCTTTATCGCTAAAATTGTTCTGGTATTCTACATGCAATTTATGAATAATAACAGCATCTCTATCTTTACTACTTAAATCATCTTCAAAAATAATTCTTAAATCTGTAATTAATTTAGTAGAACTCAGAACGGATTCATTATCAAAAACACTCCTTCTTGAGTTAATGTTTTTCTTTAGAGAACCAAAATTAGACAGAATAATTACTAAATTTTCTTCAAATACAGAAGCTTCAACTATTAAATCTTCGTTTTCTAAAAGAAAAGACTCCGATAAATTCTTAGCCACTTCTTCTACAGTAGAATCTTCATTGTCAAGCAAGCTCCTAAAACTAAAAATAGTTTGAAGCAAAATTCTTGATTTTTTTCCAAAGAATTCAACCAATCGTTCCTCTATATCATTCAACTTTTCTCCAGAGTTAATATTCTTAAGGATATTAACTAATGAATCTAAATCATTTTTTTTCATTTCTGAAATGATTATAAACCCTTCTTTTACTTCTTCTGGAATAGATATTTTAGCCATTGATGTTATTTTTCTCTTCAAATATATACATAAATATAAATATATTATACAAATACACAATACGTTTTGATAAAACATTATGAAAAACCGTTATGAACAAAAAGACAAAACTTTATTATTTTAGTAAAAGCATCCAAATAGGAGTGACGAAAAGGAGTGACGAAAACATCTAAATCCGCTTAAAATCGAATTTAAGCACAATAATCACATTACATGCTAGCAAGTTACAATTGTGAATCAGTTTTCATAACCCTGAGGTCACGAGTTCAAATCTCGTTCTCGCTACACAAATAAACCCTTAAACAGCAATTGTTTAAGAGTTTTTTATTAGCTAGATACTCCAATCCTTTACTATTATTGCAACAAAACTACCTTACCGAATAAAGTATTAGGCAATCTCATCATCAACTTTGATATAAAACAATAAAGTAGGTAATACAATCAAAAGTAAAGGCATCGCGATTAGAAAACCACCAATTACTGCTATCGCTAAAGGTTGATGTAATTCGGAACCCGTTCCTATTCCAATAGCTAAAGGCAATAACGCAATAATGGCTCCTAAAGCAGTCATTAATTTGGGTCGCAAACGTGTTGAAATCGCATAGACCAAAGATTGCTTTTTATTATTCGAACTAAGGAAGGTTTCTTTGAATTGTAAATAGGTGAAAATGGCATTTTCGCTAATAATTCCAACAATCATAATTAAGCCTGTATAGCTACCTACATTCAATGGGGTGTTCGTCAAAAACAATAATAAATAACTTCCAGCAATACCCAAAACAGATATAAATAGCAGTATTAAAGCCACTTTTAAATTTCGAAACAGAAATAACAAAACACCAAAAACTAACAAACACGAAGCCATTAAAATAAGCAACAATTCCTTAAATGATTGCTGTTGGTCTTTGTAAGCTCCCCCATAATCAATATAGTAACCACTTGGCAGAATAACTTTACTAGACACTTCTTTTTTAATACTTTGCATCACCGTACCTAAATCCGTATTGTCGAGCCTACCAGTAACAACGCACATCATTTGCAAATTTTCACGCTCTATTTCGGCAATTCCTTTCGAAATCGTGATATTGATAAGATTAGTTATTGGTATCGATTTCCCATTTGGTAAAAAAATAAAAATCTTTCTAATTTCTTCTAAATTTCTATTTTGCGTATTGGGGTAAATCATACGGATGGGTACCGCTTTATCTAATTCTAAAATAGAGCCAATCAAATTTCCCTCTAACACCGTTTGCAGTTGATATTGCAAATTAGCCGGAGTGATGCCATATTGGGATAATTGACTGTAATTGGGCGTAATACTTATCGATGGCCCAGCGTAAACAATTCCGTCAAATACATCAGCGGTTCCTTTTGTCTTTTCAACAATTTGAGCTACTTGCTTTGCTATTTTCTGCAATTCTTTCTGGTCGTTTCCAAAAATTTTTACCTCAATAGGCGAAACAGAGCTCATTAAGTCACCCAGCATATCGCCAATCACTTGACCAAAATCTACTCGAAGTGCAGGCTGCGAAGTTTCTACTTTTAATCTAATTTCGTCAATAACATCATTACTAGTTTTAGATCGGTCTTTCTTAAGCTGAATTAAATAATCACCCCTATTGGGTTCTGTAATAAAAAAGCCCATTTGTGTCCCTGTTCTTCTACTATACGCCTCTACTTCTGGAATTTTGTGTATGATTTTCTCCACCTCAATTAACATTCTATCCGTTTCTTCTAATGAAGTACCAGGTGGCGATTCATAATCTAAAACGATGCTTCCTTCGTCCATTTCTGGTAAAAAGCCGGTTTCTAATCGGGGTAAAATTAAAACTATTGAAATAATTAATACTGCACAAAAAGCAAAACTCAATAATGGTTTTTCAATAAAATAAGCCACCCAATTTTGACTTTTAACTTCGTGATGTTCCGTTGTTGATTTTACTTCAGAAGAGTTACTCTTTTTCTTCGTAAGCAACAAATAAACAACTGGTAATAGAATCCACGTCACAAAAAACGAACAGATTAATGTGATAATCATCGTGTCTGTTAGCACTTTGAAATAGGCTCCAGCAACACCACTCATTAGAGCAAAAGGAAGAAAAATAACAATGGTACATAAGGATGAACCTACCATTGCAGGAAAGAGATAGTGAATTGCTTTTTGTAATAATGCTGCTGTGGGTTCATCAGGATGCTCCTCATGGGTTCTATGGATTTGCTCCACAACTACTATCGCATCATCAATAATAAGACCTAAAGCTGCAGCTATCGCTCCCAGTGTCATAATATTAAAAGTTTGTCCTGTAAAATATAAAACTAGCAAAGTAGCGCAAAGTGTCACTGGAATTACAATTAAAATAGTAGCACTTGCTTTAACCGATTTTAAAAATAAAATAGCCACAATCATTGCTAAAAACAATCCAATTAATAAGCTATCTGTTACACTTTTTACGGCACCGCCCACAAAACTAGATTGCTCGTAATACGGCGTTATTTTTATGTCTTGTGGAATTATTTTTTTCAGTTCTTTCAACTTTGCATCCATATCAGTCGACATGGTAATTAAATTGGCGCTAGGTTGTTTAATGATTACAATTAAGACACTTTCTTTTCCGTTGGCATTTACTTTTATATATTCTTTCGCTTCTTCTATCGCTACCGTGGCAATATCTTTTAAGGTTATAATTCCTTTCCCACTGTTTATTAGTACTAGATTTTCTAAATCTGATTTTGAAGTAATCTGGGCATCCGTTAGCGTTAAATACAAAAAGCGATTGTCTGCCAAATAGCCATTAGAAGTGATAAAATTAGTTTGGCTTAAAACCTGAGAAACGGCCTCGGGGGTGACACCATAGGCAATCATTTTACTCTGATTGAGCTCAATCCAATATTCTTTTTCTTTTCCACCTATCACTCTAACCTCGCTTACTCCATCTACTTGCGAAAGAAAGGGCTTAATCGTAAAATTGGCTATTTTTTTTAATTCAATAGGAGATCTATTCGTACTTTCCAAGGCGTATCCTATCACAGGAAGAATAGACGGATTCATCTTCTCTACTGTTATTTGAATACCAGTAGGTAAATCGGTTCTAATCTGATTAATTCTGGATTCGATTTGCTGTTTACTCACGTCTAAATCTGCATTCCAATCTACAAAAGCGGAAATTTCGCAACTTCCTCTGCTAGTGGTACTACGAACCGTTTTTAGATTCGGGATTTTCTTGATCGCATTTTCTAATGGTTTGGTAACGGTTACCATCATTTTATCTACCGGTTGTTGTCCAGCATCTGCAATGACTTTTATTTTAGGAAAGGTGATTTCTGGAAACAAACTAGTTTGCATTTTAGAGTATGCAAAAACACCTCCCAATAACACCAAGAAAATTAAGGTGCTTAAACCGCTTTTATGTTTGACAAAAAAATTATCCATTATTTGGCCCTGTTTATAACTTTCACTTTAATGGTGTCTCCTACTCCATAGTTTCCAGAAGTTACTATTCGATCTGTTCCTTTAAATTTTGGCGAAATTATTTCTGTTCTTTCCTGATTTTTCAACCCTATTTGAACAGGGACTTTAACAGCCGTAGAGTCATTTTTGAGCAACATAACCCAATAGTCAGTTTCTACTTCATTACTTAAAATTGCTGCTTTGGGCAACGTAATTATCGACGATTTATTCGATTTCGGAATACGTACCGAAACAATTAAGTTTTCAGGCAAAACTTCGTTAGCATTGATTTTTAAAAATATACTTTGCATCTGCGAAGTGGCATCTACAGCAGGAATAAATTGTTTTACCGTTCCTGAAATGAAGGTTCCATCTGGTAAGTAAATAGCTAGTTGTTGATTTATCGAAAGGTGTTTTTTTAATTCGAAAGGAACATTAATTACGACTCCATAATTATTAGAATCATTAATAATAGCCAATACATCTCCTTCTTGAACATAATTGCCGTTTTCTACATTAACTGCCGTGATAAAGCCATTAGAACTAGAAGTAATTGAAACTGCAGCACCAAAATTTAATTTAGGATCTAATTTATTCACATCATTACCTAAAGCAATCGCTTCTTTAGTTTTTATCGAAAATAAACGCTTTCCTTTTGCAACTTGGTCATTCGTTTTTACCGCAACAGCTGTGATATAACCCGTAATAATAGCTTTTATAGGCGTTTTAACTATGTAGGAAACCGTTCCGGAAACTTCTTCATAATCGTCAATTCCTGTAGTGTCAATTGTGGTCACAGTTACGGGGATAATGGTTTCAATTTCCGTTATTGCCGCTTCTTGTTTTTTACAAGAGGGTAAAAGCATTAAAAATAATACAATTATAAAGGGTATCGTTATCTTATTTTTCATTTGTATTCCAATAATTGAGTTCATTAATTAACAGTAAGCCTTCTGTATTGTTTTGAGCAATGGTATTTGTAATTGACAGTGAATTAGCTAATGAAATAACAAAGTCGGGTATGCTGGCATTTCCGGTGACCAATAATTTATTAAAAGCGTCTAGTAATGTTTTGTTAATTTTTAACTGAGTTTGCAGTTGCTCATTAATCATTTCGTTTTGACTTAATTTCAACACTAACTGTTCTTGCTGTTGTTTAAATTGTCTTTCAAATTGTTTTTTGTAGGCACGACTCGTTTCTAATGCCAGCGCATTTTTAGTAGTTTGCAGTTTCCTTTGATTTCCATCATAGATAGGAATCGAAAGATTAAAACCTAGGCTACTCCCAAAATTCTTATAGGGCTGGGCTATTAAAGTCGAATTATACCCGGCGTCTGCTAACAATAAAACCGATGGCTTATAGTTATTAGCAATGTTTTCTTTTTGATTCTGAATGCTTATACTATCAATTTCAAATTGTTGATTGTAAATAGAACTTTCCGGAGCTAGCAGTGGCTTCAATTCCATTTCTGGCTGAGCTAATACAATGGCTGCTTTTTCATTCGTCCCAGATAAATAATTCAAAACTGCCAAATCATTTTCAAATTGGTATTTCATCTGAAGCAGAATTAATTCTTGCTGTTTTACAGTAGATAAAAAGAGCAGATAATCGGTTTGTTTATAGATGGATTTCTGAGTAAACTTTTTAAGAATTTCTAATTCGGAATTCAATAAACCAAACTGCTTTTGAAGGTTTAAAAATTGATTGTTATCAGAAAAAGCGACGATATATTGTAAACGGACGGCTTTAACAATATCATTTTTTGTGATTTTGGTATTGATGTCCACCTTGTCTTTTAATAAGCTGATGGCAGCAAGCTGATTATTTTTTTGGCTTTTGCCAAATATCCTCTGCGAAAAACCCACCACAGCACTTACGTTCTGACCATTACTTATCGCAGTATCATAGCCGAAATTATTGATTACTGGCGCATAATAGCCCAACAAATTAGCTGTTAATTGTGGTTTTAAATTAGCTTTATACAGTAAACTATCTATTGACAAAGAACGAGATTGATTATTTAAATCGTTCAACAAAGCCGTATTTAAAAGCGCTTTTTCGATAAAAAAACTCACCTCTCTTTTCTGTGAAAAGGAAGCAAATGAAATAAGGGTCGTAAAAAAAAGCAACAAATTTCGCATAGGATTGTAAATATAAAAAAATAGAACATCTTATTTAAAAGATGTTCTACTACTAGAACATGAATGAAATCAAACTACTGCTTTTTTGAAAATTTCCCAGAAGCATCAAAAATCAAATCACAATCTTTTCCATCAATTTTAACCTCCGCTTCATAAGTAATTACCTTTTTATCATCTGTGATTTTAGCTGTTTCTTTGTATTTTTTTATTAGGATAGGTCATTGCTATATAGGTTAAGGCTTTTGCAGGTAATTCGTTTTCTTTAATTTCGATTTCTGTCGCTACCTTGTGCCCTTTTTTATCATAGTTTGCTGAAGCTTCTTTGCCATTTAGTTTAAATTCTGCTTCAAAACCATCTTCTTCAATATCCCAAGTTACCTTCATGTTTGGATATTCATTCTGGAAAGCTTCTTTCACTACTTTAGGCAAGTCTTTGTTATCTTTAGACTGTGCGCAACCTATAGCGCTTATTGCTATAGCGGCAAATAAAATTACATGTTTCATGATTGCTGTTTTTAAATTATTAGGCAAATATCCATCATGAATCTATTCGAAATCTATTCTTTCGCCTACTTTAAGAAAATAGGTAGGTATTGTTTTGTCTTGCTATAAAATTGCAATTAAACTTACTTGTTGTATCCCCTTCACGCTAAATAAATAGAAGTTACGCCTGCGGTAATGTACTTGTAATTGTCCCTTTATTTTAATTCGTTTAATTGATCCATAATTTGAATAAAAATATCTTGCCAATAATTTGGGTTGTAGGACAGTTCCGAATCTCCAAATCGAATAATTTGAATGTTCTTTTCGGGATACAGGTACAGGTACTGACCGTAAAGTCCAACAGCATAGAAACTATCGTATTTTACAGGTCCTATTCCCCAGTTGTTATTGTAATAATGTCTGTTGTTATTACTAGGGTCTGAATGTGTTGAATATTCCACCCAATCCTTTGAAACAATCTGATTGCCCTCCCAACTGCCTTTGTTGAGATATAATCTTCCAAATTTAGCAAAATCAATCGCTCTTGCCTGAAGACAACAAAAAGCTTTTTCCATACCATCCTCACCCTGTTTGTCTAGACTCCAATAAGCAGGTGCTTCCATCCCTAATGGCTTCCAAATTTTAGTTTCTAAGTACTTTGACACGGATTTACCGGTTACTCTTTCAATAATTAAGGCTAATAATTGGGTATTTGCACTACTATAATGAAATTCCATATTAGGAGTAGTTTTAATAGTTAATCCTGTTATTTCCTTTCTTAAATCATGACCCCAATAAAATTCTGCATTATCAGAAACGATATTAAATTCTTGATCAGAAAATTTTATTCCTGACGTATGTTGCAATAAATTTTTTATTGTAATCTTATCAAATCCTGGCTTATTTTTAAGCTCAGGTAAATAATCAATAATAGGATTATCAACGCTTTTAATTTTCCCTTCTTCAACCGCTATTCCTATCAGTGTAGATACCATTGGCTTGACCATAGAAAAAGAAGAAACTAAAGAAGTATCAGCATATTTACCATTATACTTTTCATATAAAATAGTATCATTCCTGATGATCAAAAACGAAATTGTATTATGAAGTTTCACAAAACTATCTAGTTCAACATTACTTGGATTTAATGATTTGTTCGTTAATCCTATCAATTTCCCTAAACCATAGTCTTTATTCGGTTTTATGAAATTAAAAACGGGAGATTGATTTTCAATCTTTCTTTGAGGGAAGTGAGAATAGTCATTCTGTTTTGGTAACGCGCCAAATCGCATGGTGTTATAGACATCACAAGATGAAATTACTACCATAATTATAACTAAGAGTAAAGTATTTATTTTGCTTCCCATATCTTTGATTGGCTATTTTTTAAACTGATTTAAAGAAAATGCATGCCTATTGTTTTCGTATTGATATACAACTTCAATTGAATTCGCTTCTGCTATTTCTTTAACAATCGCTAATCCTAAGCCTATCGAATTTACATTTGAAGATTTTTTTTCAAAACGTTCAAATATACTAACTTCATTTAAAGCTTCTAGTATACCAGTATTACTTATAATTAGCGTTTGGTCTTTTATCGAAATCGTGATTTGTCCGTTCTTAACATTATGTCTTATGGCATTTTGAAGTAAATTATTAATTAAAATAAAACACAACTCTGAATTAATTGTGAAGTATAATTCCTCATTCACTTCATCAAAAAACGCTATATTCTTATCTAAAATAAAATCTTCATTTAAAGCTTTTACTTTTTTAATTAAAGGAAGTAGTGCTACCGTATCTGTTTTTTCGTATTGTTGATTTTCTATTTTAGAGAGCAATAACAAGGACTTATTTATTCTACTCAAACGGCTTGTGGCCTCTTCGATAGCAATTAATAGGGTCATTGCTTCTTCCTTCAAAGTATTTTCTTGAAGCAACACGTCTATTTTACCTTTAATTATAGCTAATGGAGTTTGAAATTCATGTGAAGCATTTTCTGCAAATTTTTTCTGGTTTTTATAATCACTACTCATTTTTGAAGTCATGTGATTTATAGAAGAATTTAGTTCGCTAAACTCTGCTATTTCATTTGGTTCTAATTTTTTATAATCAGCTGTATGCACACTAAAATCCTTTATGTAATCTAAGGTGTCTTTAAAAGGTTCCCAAATAAGTTTAGATACCTTACTGTTAATATACACGGTAACTAAAAACAATAAAAGCAACAATAATGTAAAAACAACGGAGACCACTTCCATTAATTCATCATATTCTATAGTGCTCTTCCAAACTTTAATCTGATAATTTTGCCCATTTACAATAGCACTAACTTCCATTATTTTATTCGAAATGTATTCTTTCTCAATATCAGAATACATCAAAGTATCCTTTATCATTTGCTGAATAATCCTGCCCTTTTCGATTTCCTTTATATACACCTCATTATTGACTTCAAATACGTTTAAAGCATTGCTATTTCCTTTTGCAATGTAATTTTCAATTACTTTAACCCTTGTTGACAAAATAGCGTCATTGCTTTCTCCGATTTCATTTAAAAGAAAAAAATAGATAAAAATAGCCGAAAATAAAATTACCGGAATGGTATAAAGGATATAATAACGACTTGCTTTTGTTAGTAACTTCATAGTTCGGTTTTAAAAGTATAGCCTATGCCGTATATGGATTGAATGTAATCATTGCAATGAGCAGCAAGCAGTTTCTTTCTCAGGTTTTTTACGTGATTGTAGATAAAGTCAAAATTATCAAATTGGTCCGCATTATCTCCCCACAGGTGTTCCACCAAGGCATTTTTTTGAATAACCCTGTTTTTATTGGCAATGAAATAGACTAATAAATCAAACTCTTTTGACGTTAAATTAATCGAACTGTTATCAATCAAAACTTTTCTTTCATCTGGGTATAATGTGATTTCATTGACAACAATTGCATCAACTCCATCAAAATTATTGCGTCTAATCAAGGCTTTAATTCGAGCATTAAGTTCCGGTAAATAAAAGGGTTTTGGCAAATAATCATCTGCTCCTAAATTCAAACCATCTATTTTATCGTCGAATGAGTTTTTGGCAGAAATAATAATAATTCCTGTTTTTGGTCTGCTATTTTTAATAGTTTTAATTAAATCTAAACCATTCCCGTTGGGCAACGTAATATCTAATAAAACACAATCATATTCATATACTTGTATTTTATCATATGCACTAGTAAAGTCATTCGCTACCTCAACTATATTCTTCTCAAGTCCCAAGTAGTGACTAATACTTTTTTGCATTTCTATTTCATCTTCAACTAATAAAATTTTCATGAATCGTGTTTAAGTCAATAATTTGAAAGCAAAAATGGCACGTAAATCTATTCTAAATCTATCGCTCTTCAAAAATACAGATTTACTACAGATTTAAAATTAATATTTGGAAATTAAATCACCATACAATAAAAAACCTGCTTATTTTTACTCCTAAATAATGTAAGAATAAGTTTAACCGCTTTAATTTAAAAAAATGCATCCCAAATTCCTTTTAGTAGCATTACTATGCTACCAATCAAGCTTTGCACAAGAAACTAAAACTGATTCTACTACCACTAAAAAAATCACTTACAAAGAATTAATTATTCCTTCAGTGCTTATTGGTTATGGAGTAATTGGTATTGAGAGCGATGCTCTTAAAAATATAAATGAAGAAATTAAAGAAGAGGTTATTGAAAACATTGACCACAAAATAACGATTGATGATTTCACCCAATACTTACCAGCAGTGGCCGTTTATGGTTTAAACGCAATGGGGATAAAAGGTAAAAATAATTTTAAAGACAGAACGCTCATTTTAGCGACTTCTTATCTCTTAGTAGCAGCTACAACGCTGCCATTAAAAAACATAACACATGTACAGCGTCCAGACGGCTCTTCATTTAATTCCTTTCCATCTGGTCATACGGCTACGGCGTTTGCTGGTGCCGAATTTCTCTGGCAAGAATATAAAGATGTATCTGTTTGGTATGGGATTTCCGGTTATATCGTAGCTTCAGGAACCGGTTTTTTCAGGATGTATAATGACCGCCATTGGTTAACTGATGTGGCTGCTGGAGCAGGAATTGGTATTTTATGTACAAAAACTGCCTATTGGATATATCCAAAAATGCAAAAACTACTTTTCAAGAAAGAAACAAAAGCAGCTGTTATTGTTGCTCCTTTTTATAATGGAAGAGAAACAGGAATTGGATTAGTGGGTCGATTTTAAATTATACCCAACTACTAGATAATAACCCTAATAATATCCTCTCTAAAACTTTTTATCCTCTCCTTTTCTGTAATTATGTACAAACCACTTTTCAAATTATAAATTTTGTAGTTTTACCGCACTATATTTCAATAACAAAATGAAAAACAAACTACTCAATATTCCTCCAATACCAGCTGTTCTTTTTGCAATTATCAGTGTTCAATCTGGTGCCGCAATTGCAAAAAGTCTTTTCCCCGCCATCGGAGCAGCGGGAACTGCCTCCCTGAGAATAGGTATTTCAGCTATCATACTCTGCGCTGTTTACAGACCCAATTTATTCAAGATTACTCCTAAGCAATGGAAACTTGTAATTCCCTATGGTTTGTGCTTAGGAGCGATGAATTTAATTTTTTATATGGCAATAGAACGTATTCCCATAGGACTAGCGGTAACACTGGAATTTATAGGTCCGCTACTGGTAGCTGTTTTTGGCTCGAAACGTTTTGTCGATTATTTATGGGTACTTCTGGCAGCAGCAGGAATTGTTTTGATTGCTCCGTGGACAAATAACGGAATAAACGTTTTAGGAGTCTTATTTGCTTTATTGGCAGGAGCCTTTTGGGCTTTTTATATCGTCTTGGGAGGGAAAGTTTCAAAAGTAATGAAAGACGGAGAAGCTGTTGCAACTGGAATGCTCTTTGCTTCACTATTGATTGTACCGTTTGGAATTATGGGAAATGGATTCAGTAATCTAACACCAACATTTCTTTCTCTAGGAGTAGCACTTGCCCTTTTATCCAGTGCCATCCCTTTTACATTAGAAATGAAAGCACTCGGGCAGCTTCCCGCTCGTACCTTTAGTATTTTAATGAGTTTAGAACCCGCTGCAGCTTCCATTTGTGCGCTGATCTTCTTACAGGAATACCTTGCTTTTAACGAGATAGTCGCTGTTATTTTTGTGATAGTCGCTTCCGTTGGGTCGACACTTACAACCCAATCACAAGCCTAATTGATAGCCGTAAAAAAGAAGTTTTTTTATTTATTTTTTAAAATTGGCTCAAGCCAAAGCAACATTCCAACAGTTCCTTTCTTTAATTGATTTTATTCCCAACTTCCCTGATTTCTCTTCGCAGTTCTCTAAACATATCCTTTAAACTCTCTGCACTCAAATCATCCGGTGTAAACTCGTTAGTAGCAATACTGCAGGCATACTCCCAAATTTCAAGAATCTCCGAAGCTTTAATTTCATAAGGCAAATAAATCGTATTGTCAGAATGCAGCATCAACGCGTTTTTTCCATTTTTGTTCAATCGCTTGTATACTATACCTTGACTTTTAGTGATCACGATATAGGTTTTTCCGTCCATGACATCGCCCAATCGTTCTACATATTGCCCTACGATAAACGAACCTTTCTTATGTGGCGGCATAGAGTCTCCATCTACAGGAAAAGCACGAAATTTTCCGTTTCGTAGAAATGGCAGTGAGATATGCTGCAAACTTTCTATAAATTCCGGATCGGCATACCCGCTTAGATAGCCTGCTTGTGCTTTATGAGGAACAATTTCTATAATGTTTTCTCCTTTTTGGTCAACGGTTATAGGCAATAATATCCTATTATCTCCCAATTTCAACAAGTCTTCAATGGGTATTTTCTGGACGTCTACAGAGAGTAAAATATCAATGCTGACATAGAAATAATAAGACATTCTCTTCAAAATATCATAAGGAGGTTCAGAACTACCGTCTTCGTATTTGACATACCTTCCTCTCGTTATTAAAAGATTTTGAGATAATTTTTCCTGAGAAATACCTTTTTTAACTCTGAGATGCCTGATGTTATCGGAAAATAAAGACATAATGATTTTGTTATAATTTATAACAGCAAATATACTTTATTTTGTTATAACCTGTACTAATTTTGTAGTTCAAATTTACCGAAAAGTTTTAAGATGAAATGGATGAATGTATAATTTGAAAAATAAAATCAATATGGCAAGGTCAATAGTACACATGGATATGGACACTTTTTTTGTGTCCTGCGAAAGGTTAACCAACTCAAAACTAAATGGTTTGCCACTCATCATTGGTGGTGGTGATAGAGGTGTGGTCGCCTCTTGCTCCTATGAAGCTCGGACATTTGGTGTTCGCTCTGCGATGCCTATCAAAATGGCACTTCGTCTTTGCCCGCAGGCAAAAGTTATGAAAGGCGATATGGAATTGTATTCTAAATTATCCCATGATATCACCCAAGTTATTGAAGAAAAAGCACCTATTGTAGAAAAAGCGAGTATCGATGAATTTTACTTAGACATAACGGGAATGGATCGGTTTCATGGTTGTTACCAATGGACAAATGAACTCGCGCAATCCATCACAAAAGAAACAGGATTGCCACTAAGCTTTGCGTTATCTGTTAACAAGACGGTTTCGAAAATTGGAACCGGAGAATCAAAACCAATAGGAAAACTCGAAATTCCAGAAACCATGGTAAAGACGTTTTTGAATCCGTTATCCATCCAAAAAATTCCCATGGTGGGCGACGTCACTTTCCAATTGCTGTCGCGCATTGGCATTCGAACCATACAAACACTTTCAGAAATGCCCGCAGAAGTGCTGCAGCAAATGATAGGTAAAAATGGTATCGATATTTGGAAAAAAGCAAACGGTATTGACAACAATCCGGTGGAGCCTTACACGGAAAGGAAATCAATTTCGACGGAACACACCTTTGGACAGGACACTATCGACATTCAAAAATTAAAATCAATCTTGGTTGGTATGGTCGAAAAACTCGCTTTTCAGTTGCGTTCAGAGGAATGGCTCACCTCAACAGTCGTGATAAAAATACGGTATTCTAATTTTGATACCGAAACAAAACAATGCCGAATCCCATACACTTCGGCTGATCATACTTTGACAAGGAGCGTCACCGAATTATTCGATAAGTTGTACCAACGTCGCATGCGGTTGCGGCTAATTGGTATTCGCTTTAGCGGATTGGTTCGCGGTACCTACCAAATCAATATGTTTGAAGATACTGAGGAAATGCTGTCGCTGTATCAAGCGATGGATCGAATGAAAAAACGCTACGGTTTTGATGCTGTAGCCCGTTGTGCCGGAGCCACTCTCAAAGTAAAAAACAAATAATGTACCTCAACTGTCACTCTTATCACAGCCTGCGTTATGGCACGATTCCCTTAACCGAATTAGTCCAACTTGCCGCTGCATGCGGTGTAAAAGCGATGGCATTGACTGATATCAATACGGTTACTGGTATCTATGATTTTATCAAAGAATGTCAGGCTGTTGCTATAAAACCCATCGTTGGAATCGAATTTAGATACAATAACAAACTGCTTTACATTGGCTTAGCCAAAAACGCAGCAGGTCTTGCCGAAATGAATCGTTTTCTGACCAAATATAATTTTGACAAAACGCCCCTACCTGCTCAAGCACCAGAATTCCAAAATGTAAGTATTATATATCCAATCGAAAATGCTCCTGTTATTTTTAGAGGTTTTGAATTTTTGGGTATGCGTCCAGAGCAGCTCCCCCTGCTATTTCATAATCAATGGAAAAGCAAACTGGATAAAATGGTGGTTTTGCAGCCGGTGACTTTCCGAACTAAGAGAGAATTTAACCTGCATAAAATCCTTCGAGCCATTGATACTAATCTCATTTTATCAAAACTTACCGAAGCTGATTATTGCCGAACATCAGAAACGATGGCTCCCTTGGAAAACCTATTGGAAAAATTTAGTGATTACCCCCAAATTATTGAAAACACAGAAAGCATCATTGCCGAATGTAACTTTGAATTCGAATTCAAAACACCCAAAAATAAAACCAATTATACAGAAAGCGGAGAAAACGATATCCAACTCCTGACAAGTCTTGCCAACCAAGGATTAATAAAGAAATACGGCAACAATAATCTTCCGGCACGCGCTAGAATAGAGAAAGAATTGAAAGTTATACATGAGTTGAAATTTAGCGGTTATTTTTTAATCACCTGGGATATTATTAGGTACAGCAACAGCATGGGATTCATGCATATCGGGCGAGGAAGCGGTGCCAATAGCATCGTGAGTTATTGCCTGGGTATTACAGCTATTTGCCCCCTCGAATTAGACTTGTACTTTGAGCGTTTTTTAAACCTGAATCGCAAAAGCCCCCCCGATTTTGATATTGACTGGAGCTGGAAAGAGCGGGATATTATTCTCGAATACATTTTCAATCGGTATGGTCGAGATCATGTGGCTTTTTGTGGCACCAATGTAGAATTCAAATACCGCTCAATATTCCGAGAAGTGGGTAAAGTTTTTGGTTTACCCAAAGAAGAACTGGATGCTTTGGCTAAAAATCCAATGCAGTTGCACGATAACAATTCGGTAGTTGCCTTGGTACAAAAATACGGTATGCTGCTCGAAAAATATCCCAATCAACGGAGCATGCATTCCTGTGGCGTATTAATTTCGGAAGAACCTATTACAAATTACACGGTTTTAGAAATGCCGCCGAAAGGCTTTCCTATTGTGTTGTTTGACATGCACGTGGCTGAAGGTATTGGTTTTGAAAAGTTTGATATCTTAAGTCAGCGCGGCATTGGTCATATTGATGACACCGTAAAACTGGTTCGAAAAAACCGTGGTATTGAAGTCAACATTCGAGATACGGCATTATCAAAAAATGAAGCAAAATGCAATGAATTTTTAAGCACTGGAAAAACTATTGGCTGTTTTTATATCGAAAGTCCCGCCATGCGTGGCTTATTGCGAAGACTAAAATGTGATAATTATAAAATACTAGTCGCTGCATCCTCTATCATTCGTCCAGGTGTGGCGCAGAGTGGTATGATGAAGGAGTACATCTTTAGACACAACCACCCCGATCAATTCGAGTATTTCCATGAAACATTCAAAGAACATCTGGGGGAAACCTATGGCGTAATGGTGTATCAGGAAGATGTAATCAAAATTGCACTGCACTTTGCGGGAGTCCCCGCCTCTGATGGAGATGTTTTACGTCGGGCGATGAGTGGTAAAGGACGATCTGTAGCAGCTTTGCAAAAAGTAAAAGATAATTTCTTTGCATGCTGTGCCCAAAAAGGACATCCTTTAGCACTCAGTCAAGAAATATACCGGCAGATAGAATCCTTTGCGGGCTACTCTTTTTGCAAGGCGCACTCGGCATCTTATGCCGTCGAAAGTTATCAAAGTTTGTATTTAAAGGTATATTATCCCGTAGAATTCATGGTGGCCGTTATCAACAATCAGGGTGGTTTTTACAGAACGGAAGTCTATGTGCATGAGGCTAAAATGTCCGGAGGTATCATTAATACGCCTTGTGTCAATAAAAGCGAATATGAAGCTACCGTTTATGGAATTGACGTCTATCTCGGTTTGATGCAACTCGAAGGGCTCGATTCTAAAACAGCACATCACATCGTTGCAGAACGAAACACGAACGGAAAATACAAGTCACTCGAAGATTTCATCAATCGCATTCCAATAGGCATAGAAGGAATCCAAATATTGATTTTCATTGGCGCCTTTCGCTTTACAGCCAAGACAAAAAACCAATTGCTAGTCATCGCTAGATTGATACTGGTAAATTACAAACCCGAAAACCGAAATTTAATGTTGCTTCAAGAACCCGTTAAGGAATACAAGCTTCCTGTATTAGAACGTTCCCCTTTTGAAGACGCCTTCGATGAAATAGAACTACTTAGCTTTCCGGTCTCTTGTTCCCCGTTCGATTTATTGCAAACCAAATACCGCGGTGCTGTATTAGCCAAAGATTTATTGAAACACCATAAGAGAACTGTGAAAATGCTGGCCTATCTTATTTCGAGAAAACACGTACCTACTAAAAGAGGGACAATGTTTTTTGGAACTTGGATTGATGCCGAAGGAGAATTCTTTGACACAGCTCATTTTTCAGATAGTTTACAGAAATATCCTTTTCTGGGTGGAGGTTGTTATTTGTTATTGGGAACGGTCGAAGTCGATTACCACTTCCCTACTATTACTATTAGCAAAATGGCCAAAATGCCGTTCATTCCTGACCCACGTTATTCTAATTCCACGGACCGGCAATACAAAGCCCATCAGCAAATTAAAGAAGATGTGAGCATGACCCTTCGAGCGCCTTATCCACAGGATGTCAATCTGCCAAGGTATAAGATGTCTTAGTGATGTAACAGGTTAGCATCTAAATTCTAGTATAATTACGTTAAATATTACCCACTGTAACTGGCACAAAGTCAGGAGACTTCACAAAGCGCAGATCCCATGGTATCCGTAAAATAATTGCCACAGATTCACAGATTAAAAAAAAAATATCATCTGTGAATCTGTGGCAAAAAAACATATGTGAAAGTCCGTTACTTGTACCAATAAAATAATTAGCATGTTTATTAAACAGATTTCACCTGATTAGCACAGATAAAATTAATGTAACTATTGGGACTAGTAAAAAAAACGACACGAATTACACGAATTAACACGAATTCAAGATGAAAATTTATTCTAATTTCAACAAAAAAATAATATCAC
>NZ_AJXL01000065.1 GCF_000264055.1 Flavobacterium sp. ACAM 123
TCTACTTTCAGTCGGTTTATATGTTAATAGGAACTTTAAGCATTACCCCAAAAAAGATTTGAATTCCTCGTAGGGTTTTATTTTTGTGCTCACTTTCTTTTTCCCCAGCACGCTTTCTATTTGAGCGGGGATAGGCCGTTTTACGTTTAAAACAATATGGCGCGGATTTGCAATACGTGCCCATTCCAATTGTCCATTCCAACAGAAATTGAAATAATTTATGTTTTAATTAGTTCTTTCTCTTTTAATGTGCTCTGCTTTGCGTGCACGGATTGCAAATCCGCGGCACGGAGTTCAATCGAAAATGATAAAGTCTATATTATAAAGTAATATTTATAGTTTTATTGGCAATAACACAGTATCCACTACATGAATAATTCCGTTTGAAGCAGAGATGTCTGCTGATGTTATCTTTGCTGTATTGCCTACCGTAGTAATCATTCCATTAGTATCTACTGAGAAAGTAGAGCCTAGCATGGTTGTTATTGTTCGTGAACTATTTTTAGGAACTACGCTATTGGCGGCCCGACGTCCTTCGACAACATGATATTTTAATACATTCAATACCAATGTTGGATCTACCTCGGTAATCTCAGTAACGCCCAAAGCATCATATAGGTTTTTAAATGCATCATCTGTCGGAGCAAACACCGTATATTGATCTTTTCCATTTAAGAAAAGGTTTACCAGACCAGCGTCTAATTCCTTATCTACATGCTGCAGAGCGGCTACAAGTTCAGTGAATCCTGCATCCATAGCAATTTTTGCAATCGGATCGTCACCTTTTTTAGGGGTACTATTTTCCGATTTAGAGGTTAATCCAGCCGCAGTTGCAGTGGAATTAGCAGCATCCATTCCTTGAATTTCCTCATTATCACAAGAAATGATGACCATTGACATAGCAGCAATCAAAATGAATGCTTTTAAGGTTCCGAATAATTTAAAAGTGTTAGTTTTCATGGTTGTTTTTTTTAAAATTAATAAAATCGAATATTTTTTTAAACGTTTATAGCATAAAGTTAAACCAATGAAACTAACTATAAAATTGTTTAACTATAATTTAACAAACATCTGATTATCATAGTTTTACACAAATAATGCATAATGTTTTATTAAAAAAATTACTGATTTTTTGTAACTCTGTACAAGCTCATTTTATGAAAAATATGGTTTTACAGTCCAAGTAGTTATTCTTAAACTTTACAAATAAATCGATGTACCCATAGAGGCATTGAAGGTCATGCGCTTTTCAGGGAAACCGTCTGTTTCAGTACCGAGCGTGCATCTCCTAAAGCGTGTCTATGCTACCATAAAGTAGCCGCTTCCTGGTCATTTAAATAATGGTAAACCTTTTGAGACCAGTAGGATCCCTTTTGCGTATAGTTGCGGGTGAACCAAGTATCAGGGTTTCCGTCGCTTGCAGATTCGGTATGTCCTCCATGCAAGTATTTCACTAGTGGTAGGTACTCCGCTACAGGGCCAATTTTATGGCATTGCTCGATGAACTGTCGTGTCAACGGGCAGCAAGTGGGGAAGAGGGGCGTTGCCGCCCATTAATTTATTTTACATTTTACCATGACGAGGATATTGCGTCTTGCTCTAAAGCAAGGGCCGGGATAACTGCCGTTATCTACCCATACCCTTGTTAACATTGGATTGTCAAAATTATCTTTTAAACCCGTATCCTGCGTAAACTGGGTCATGCTTATCTCGTAATGGGTTCCATTAGGAGTTGTGGGCTGAATTACCGATGGAATAGGCAAGGGATTAACGAATTTTTGTTGTGTGGAAGGATAGAGTAAAGACTGACTTTAGGTGTCTGTGGTTACAACCGCCAAAATTCCTATGATTAACACAAGCAATGTTCCTTTTTTGTAATTTTTTGCAATGATGCTTCGTATTTAAAATTTATATTTTAAAACTGGAAGTAGGTCTAAAAAGAAAATGGTAAGATCTTACGGGGGGGTGTCGGTTGTCTAAATAAAGTTAAATACAATTCAAAACTAAATCAAAGGTTTAAATATTTTATTTTTGACCTAATTTACTCTTTTACAGTATTTTATGATTTTTAATATAATCGTCGGGAGTTACCCAGATAGCACGGATGATTAATTCCCATGTTATCAATCGATTGTCCATAAAAAAAACGACTGAAAATCACTTCTCAGTCGTTTGTATATTTGATTTTGAAAGTTTATCCCAAGAACGCTTTCAATTCTTCGTACGTCTTAATTTTAGTGCTTACTTTTTCTTTATGCATCACACTTTCGATTTGTGGAGGAATTGGTAATTTTACGTTTAAGGCCGGCTCTACAACATCCAAAAATTTTATAGGATGTGCTGTTTCCAAGAAAATTCCAAGGGCGTTCGGGTAATTTTGTAATTCTTTTTTCAATCCTAAATAGCCCACGGCGCCATGCGGTTCAGCGATATAGCCGTTCACATTATAAATGGTTTTCATCGCTTCAGTTGTTTCTTCATCTGTAAAAGGATAAGAAGAAAAGTCCTTTTTGAATTGCTCCAAATCGTTGTGGTACATTTCCTGAATTCGAATGAAATTACTTGGATTCCCAACATCCATGGCATTCGAAATCGTCGCTTTCGATGGTTTAGGGTCGTAAAATCCGCTTGCTAAAAAGCGGGGCACCGTATCATTTACATTGGTGGAAGCCACAAAATGAAGCAGAGGTAATCCCAGTTTTTTAGCCATGATTCCAGCGCAGATATTTCCGAAATTCCCACTCGGACAGGAGAATACCAAATCCTTGTTTTGCTTTTTTAATTCCTTGTAAGCAAAGAAAAAGTAAAACATTTGCGGCAACCAACGTGCAATATTAATCGAATTTGCCGAAGTTAGATTGTGATGGCTCAAACTATCATCTAAGAATGCCTTTTTAACCATGTCCTGACAATCATCAAAAACACCATCTACCTCGAGCGCTTTAATATTTTGCCCAAGTGTGGTTAATTGTTTTTCTTGTATAGTACTTACCTTTCCTGATGGATAGAGAATAATTACTTCTACTCCTTTAACGCCTAGAAATCCGCTGGCGACTGCGCCGCCGGTATCCCCAGATGTAGCCACAAGAACTGTATTTTTACTGTCTTTTTCACCTTTATTAAAATAGGCCAAACAACGTGACATGAAACGTGCTCCTACGTCTTTAAACGCCATTGTCGGGCCATGGAATAATTCAAGGGAATAAATCCCTTTTTCTACTTCGACAACTGGGAAATCAAAACACAACGTATCGGCAATAATTTCCTTTAGTGCGGCAGCGGGAATTTCATCTCCTACAAACTGTTTGATAGCTTCAAAAGCGATTTCTTCATTACTCAAATTTTCGATCGTATCAAAAAAATCAGAAGGTAAAGGCATTATAGTTTCTGGAAAGTACAACCCTTTATCAGGTGCTAATCCTTGTATTAGCGCTTCTTGAAAGGAAACTGTTGGAGCGTTATCGTTTAAACTGTAGTATTTCATTATGTTAGTCATTGCGAGGCACGAGGCAATCTCATTATCTAATTATTTTAATTCCATCTGGATTTACTGTTAAAAACCAAATAGCTCTTATTTTTTTAAACACACAGAAACATAGTTTTAAATGTGTTTATCAAACAAGTAAAAAAGTGTACATAGAAAAATCTTGGTTTTTTTATCTGTAGTTTTTCTTCTAGTATCATCAGATAATATCAAGTGAATAAAAAATCTATGTTTCTATGTGTTTAATTTTTATTAGTGTTATAATACTCTTACACCATTAGGGTTTACTTTAGAAACGTGAATTTCATATGGTAAGTTCATTTCGTTATAGACCTTACTCATGGCTTCAGCGACTTTATCAGCGGTGTCTCTTCCTTTGCTTAAAGCAAAAATAGAAGGGCCAGAACCGGATATTCCGGAACCTAAGGCACCGTTTTCTATAGCTGTTTTCTTGATTAGATCAAAACCGGGTATCAGTATAGAGCGTAACGGCTCCACTATTTCATCATGAAGGGAACGACCTATCAAATTATAATCCTGGGTGTATAATCCAGCAATCAGTCCGCCCACATTTCCCCATTGCATAATCGCGCTTTTGAGGGAAACGGTTTGCTTCAATATAGAGCGCGCATCTGATGTTTTTAGTTCGATCTGTGGATGAACTACCGTCGCGTATAATTCTGAAGGGCTTTCTATTTTAATAATATCTAATGGGCTATAGCTTCTAACCAAAGTAAATCCACCCAAAAGGGCGGGAGCTACATTATCTGCATGGGCGTTTCCGCAAGCTAATTTTTCACCTTGCATAGCAAACTGAACCAAATTTTTTATGGTAAATGGATTTCCTAACAAAACATTGATCCCAAAAACCGCACCTGCTGCACTGGCAGCGCTACTCCCAATTCCGCTTCCGGCTTTGATGTTTTTGTATATTTCGATCTCAAAACCTGCATCTGAATTCAAAGCTTCAAGCATCGCTAAAGCAGCAACTCCAGCTACGTTTCTTTCTGTTTCCAAAGGCAAATCAGCACCTACAATTTTAGTAATGCGAATTCCTTTTTGATCTGATTTTCTAATAATCATTTCGTCCCCTACATTGTCAAGACACAATCCTAGCACATCAAATCCACAGGATAGATTAGCAATTGTGGCTGGACAGAATATTTTTATTTCATTCATTTTCTTTATAATTTTTTGCCCCTTTAGGGGTTAGGGGCTATACGTTTCCAATTCGAATGACATCGGCAAAAATTCCAGACGCAGTAACCTCGGCGCCGGCGCCAGCACCTTTAATCAATAAGGGTTGGTCTACATAACGGTCTGTAAAGAACAATACGATATTATCTTTTCCCTCTAGGTTATAAAAAGGATGGTCTTTTGGGATGAACTGTAACCCAACGCTTGCTTTACCATTTTCAAATTGAGCAACAAATTTCAGTCTACTTTCTTTTTCATTGGCTTCAGCCAAAATCGCTTCAAAATGAGTAGTATGTTCTATAAGAGCTTTGAAAAAATCAGCATTGTTTGTTGTTTCCATACAGGCAGCAGGAAGAAAAGATTCGTTTTCAATATCCTCAATTTCCATTTCATACCCACTTTCTCTAATCAAGATCAATATCTTTCTGGCAACATCGATTCCGCTCAAATCTATTTTTGGATCGGGTTCCGTAAATCCTTGAACACCGGCTTCTTTGACTACTTTTTCAAAAGAATTGTTTTTATCGAAATTATTAAAGATAAAGTTTAAACTACCGGATAAAACAGCTTGGATTTTGTTCACCTTATCACCTGATGCTACTAAGTTTTTAACGGTATCAATGATGGGTAGTCCTGCTCCAACATTCGTTTCAAATAAGAAAGGAGCATTGTATCTTCTAGATAAGTGTTTCAGTTTTTTATAGTTGTCAAAAGCAGAGGAACAAGCAATTTTGTTGCAGGTAACTACGGCGACACTTTGTTTTAAGAAATGCTCGTATGTTTTAGATACACTCTCATTTGCAGTGATATCCACAAAAATACTGTTACGTAAATTTAGATCTTTTACTTTTTTAATAAACAATTCCTGATCAGCAGATTCTCCTTTGTCTATCCCCGATTGCCAATCTTTTAAATCAATTCCGTCTTCGTCAAAAATCATTTTTCGGGAATTAGATAAAGCGATAACGCGAAGATTCATTTTTAGGTTTTCCTTCAGGAATTTCTTTTGTTGGTTAATCTGCGCAATGAATTTCTCTCCTACATTACCCACTCCCATAACAAACAAGTTCAATTGTTTAGTATTGTCTTCAAAAAAACGTTCGTGTAGCGTATTCAAGGCCTTTTTTACATCTCTTTGATTGATTACCGCTGATATGTTTCGCTCAGAAGCACCTTGGGCAATCGCTCTGATGTTTACATTGTTCTTTCCTAAGGTACTAAACATCTTACCGCTCAATCCTTGGTGGTTTTTCATGTTTTCGCCCACTAATGCAATTATACACAGGTTTTTTTCAACGATACAAGGATCTATTTTATGCTGTAAAATCTCAATTTCAAAGGCTCTGTTAATTACGGTTTCAGCGGCTTCGGCATCTTCATTAAGGATTCCGATACATATCGAATGCTCAGAAGAGGCTTGGGTAATAAAGATTACATTGATATCTTCTATTGATAGTACTTCAAAAAGTCTTCTTGATGAGCCTGTTACACCAATCATACCAGGACCTTCAAGAGTAATTAAAGTGATATTCTCGATATGGCTAATTCCTTTAACGAGCTGGCCGTTAGAAATGGAGGTGTTTGAAATATGCGTGCCTTCCGCTTTTGGTTCGAAGGTATTTTTAATAAGAATAGGAATGTTTTTTCTTAGAACGGGCTGAATAGTTGGAGGGAACAATACTTTAGCTCCAAAATGAGACAGCTCCATCGCTTCTTGATAGGATATAGAACCAATAGGCTGGGCTTGTTTTACGACTTTTGGATTGGCTGTATACATTCCGTTGACATCAGTCCAGATTTCTAAATCGGTAGCATCTAACGCCCCTGCCATTATCGCAGCAGTATAGTCTGATCCACCGCGGCCTAAAGTAGTGTTGATTCCGTCAGTAGACGAGGAAATAAAACCGGGTATTACAACAACCTGACTTTCATTCGAAGACAAAAAAATCAGTGATTAATTGGTTAGTTATTTTGAAGTTTACAGTTGCTTTTCCAAAATTACTATTGGTTTTAATTAACTCACGACTGTCTTTGTAACTACTATTTTTAAAATCTTGCTTGAGCGCTTCAGCTATAATGTAAGAAGAAAGCAGTTCGCCAAAACTTAAAATGGTATCTGATGTTCTATTGGATAGTTCGCCTAGAAGGAAACAACCATCAAGTAACGTTTCCAGATGATTGATGATGCGTTTAATGTGACTTAATAAACTGCTTTGCTCACTTACGGTAATCAAATTTTTTACGGCATCTAAATGTTTTTTCTCGATATCAGCAACTATCTCTTTATAGCTTTCATCATTTGAAGCAGCTCTTAATGAAGCTAAATGAAGTAAATCAGTTACTTTACTGAGTGCAGAGACGACTACAATCAATTGGTCTTGTTTTGCTTGGTTTTGAACTATCTCAAGGACTAGTTTTATATTTTTTGCATTGGCTACCGAAGTTCCGCCAAATTTTAATACTTTCATCTTTTTTGTTTTATTTTAGAAAAATGGCAATGCTATTTACCCACCCAAAATCTTTCCTTCTAAAAAAAGAAAAATATAAAATAGGATTATATGTAAAATGAATACCCCTAAGGGGTAGTAGTTGTTGTAGCTGTAAATGTAGAAGCAACAAGAAGTGCAACCCAAATTTGAGTTGTTATCGAAGATTGATATGTTGTTCTTTTATTTGTCATTATAGTTTTCCAAAAATACAGCTTTTTATAAAAAACAAAAGCCTTTTATCTGTTTTTTGCGAATATTTTAATAATTAGAAGAGATTTTGTCTTCTATTGAATATTTCTTATTTTAAAACGAGGTTATAAGGGGTATTGTCATTTAACTCGTGAACAAGAAAACATAAATAGGGGTTTTTAAGGTTTTTTTTTAATGTAGTTGCTGATTTCTTCAATTTAACTGGTTCGATTACCGGTTTTGTTTAAGGGGCGAAGGACTGACGCTTTAAAATACTGTTGCCAGTTAAGCGTGTGAAAGCATAAAAAGCACCTCTTCGCAAGCAGGATTATTCTGCAATAAACTGCATCAATTTTAGTAAAGTTGTACTTTTTGGTACAAATTTTAAATTATTGCTACTATTTGTTGTTTGTTAATGTGGATTTATTCAATTTTGGCTTTTAAAATTAAAGATTAAATGGACAATACACATTATGTAAGTACCGCAGTACTTTCCTTAGAGACGTTAAACGAAATTATTTCAGAGCAGATGTCATTGGAATTATCCGATGAAGCTAAAATTAATATTCAGAAATGCAGGGATTTTTTAGACACAAAAATGACCACTCATGCTGAACCGATCTACGGAATAAATACGGGTTTTGGATCACTTTGTAATGTTAAGATTTCTAATGAAAACTTGTCCAAACTTCAGGAAAATCTTGTGAAATCGCATGCTTGCGGTACAGGGGAAGAAGTGCCACATGAAATCGTGAAACTGATGTTATTGCTGAAAATACAGTCGCTGGGCTACGGACATTCAGGAATACAATTACAGACAGTAGACCGTTTAGTTGCTTTTTATAACAATGATATTCTACCCATTATTTATACACAGGGTTCACTGGGCGCCTCTGGAGATTTAGCACCGTTAGCACATTTGTCTCTGCCATTAATAGGAGAAGGAGAAGTCTATTTTGAAGGTAAAAAAGTGCATTCAAGTGTAATAATGGAACGCTTTAATTGGCAACCTATCGTATTACAATCTAAGGAAGGATTGGCTTTGCTAAATGGGACACAATTCATGAGTGCCTATGGAGCTCATATTTTAATCAAAGCTAATAAATTTTCCTACCTAGCAGATTTAATCGGTACGATATCTTTGGAAGGATTTGATGGTCGCATCGAGCCATTTAATGAGTTAATCCATTTTATTCGTCCTCATAAAGGTCAAATTACAACTGCCAGCCGCGTAAAAGAATTTCTGGAAGGAAGTGAAATAATCGAACAAGAAAAGACACATGTTCAGGATCCGTATTCATTCCGTTGCATCCCCCAAGTTCATGGAGCTTCAAAAGATGCCATTGATTACGTCAAAAAAGTCTTTAAGACGGAAATTAATTCGGTTACAGATAATCCAAATATTTTTATGGAAAGTGATGAAATTATCTCAGGAGGTAATTTTCACGGGCAACCATTGGCATTAGGATTGGACTTTTTAGCAATCGCATTAGCCGAACTGGGTAGTATTTCAGAAAGAAGAACCTATCAATTGATTTCTGGATTGCGTAACCTACCTGCATTATTAGTGGATAATCCAGGTTTAAATTCCGGTTTGATGATTCCGCAATATACCGCTGCCAGTATTGTAAGCCAAAATAAGCAGTTAGCAACACCTTCAAGCGTAGATAGCATTGTTTCTAGTAATGGACAAGAAGACCATGTGAGTATGGGAGCTAATGGTGCTACAAAAGCGTTGCGGATTATGGATAATCTAGAACGTATATTAGCAATCGAATTAATGACTGCTTCGCAAGCAATCGAATATAGAAGACCGCTACAATCGAGTGCGTTTATCGAAATGTTTTTGAGTTCTTACAGAGAAGAGGTTCCTTTTGTAAAAGAAGATCGTATTTTACATTATGACATAGAGAAAACTGTTTCGTTTCTGAACAGTTTCCAAATTGAAGTTGATTTGTTAGACTAAAGTTACAATCCAAGTCATAATTATATTAGATTTGCGCCCTAAAAAATAACAGAATGTCGATAAATAGTATTTTCCAGTTTTTAGTTCCGAAAGATAAAAAGTTTTTCCCATTATTTGAAGAGGCATCTAGCAACTTAATTGAATTGGCTGCAATTTTACACGAAGCAGTTAATCTTCCAGTAAAGGAAAGAGAAGTCCTTTTTCAAAAAATTGATAAATTAGAACAAAAAGGGGAGCAAATTACGCGTCAAACGAATCTTGAGCTGAGTAGAAACTTCATTACTCCATTCGATAGAGAAGACATACATTCCTTGATTACATCTATTGACAATGTTGCTGACAATCTTCAGGGTGCGGCAAGTAGAATGAGATTGTATCATATTGACAAAATTACAAAGTCAATTAGAAAATTAACTGAAATTAATCTTGAAGCATGTCAGAATATTGATGTAGCAGTTAAAGAATTGAGAAACTTTAAAAACATCAAGAATATCACTGCTGCTTGTGCTAAGATTAATAAATTAGAGAATAAGTCAGATACCGTATATAATAAAGCGATTTTTGAAATTTTCGAAAATGAAACAGATGCAATTACCATAATAAAATACAAAGAAGTATTATCTGTGTTAGAAACTGCAACGGATAAGTGTAAAAGTGTAGCCGGAGTTTTAGAATCAATCGCTGTAAAGCATTCTTAATTTAACCCGCTATTTTCTGAAATTACATTTATGGAATTTACTTTACTTATCGTTATAATTGTCTTGGCCTTAATCTTTGATTATATCAATGGTTTTCATGATGCGGCTAATGCTATTGCTACCGTTGTTGCCACAAAAGTTTTGTCGCCTTTTCAAGCAGTTCTTTGGGCTGCCTTCTTTAATTTTTTAGCCTATTGGGTTTTTGGATTTGGAGTGGCTGATACCGTCGCAAAAACAGCACATACCATGGAGATTAATCTTGTGGTTATACTTGCGGGAATTATTGCCGCTATTTGTTGGAATTTGCTAACCTGGTGGTTGGGAATACCTTCGAGTTCATCGCATACCCTAATTGGAGGTTTTGCAGGAGCTGCATGTGCACACGCGATTGCGGTACATGGTTTTTCAGGATATTTACTGGAGGATGGAACGACAGCCTACTGGTTTGATATTGTCAGTTGGTACAAATCTGGGAAAGACGGAGGAGTGCCCTCAGGTGTCTCCATCATTATTCTTTTTATTGTATTGGCACCTTTATTAGGAGCATTGATGTCTTATTTAATTTCAATTTGGCTTTTAAATGCCTCTAAAAAAACGATTACGCCAAAACTGTTTACATTAGTTGTCATGGGAGTGACAATTTGGTTTGTAGAAAGTCAAATCAAGTATTACGATGCAATAGATTCCCCTAGTTTTGACAGTCCTTTTTGGAGTGTGGCTTTTGAGTCGCACAATATCAAGTGGTTTGTAGTTGCGTTTATCGTTTTGTCTATTAGCTTATTTTGCTTGGTTTTTAGTAGTCTGAATTTAAATCAAGCTAACTCTTGGCTTAAAAAGATGCAGTTGTTGTCTTCTGCGGCTTTTAGTTTAGGACACGGGGGAAATGATTCTCAAAAAGTAATGGGTATTATTGCTGCTGCGGTTGCTGTTTATATTCATACAACAGGTGTTGCTCAAGAAAGTTTACCAGCTTGGTTAGACGTAGTCTTGCCAAATGATCAAGGTGCTTTTAGAATGCCTACATGGATTCCGCTGGCTTGTTATTCTGCTATAGCTGCAGGAACTTTGAGTGGAGGTTGGAAAATTGTTAAAACAATGGGGTCAAAAATTACTAAAGTAACTTCTTTTGAAGGCGTTGCTGCGGAAACGGCAGGAGCCTTAACTCTATATTTTACGGAACACTTTAAAGTTCCTGTGAGTACTACGCACACTATAACGGGTTCTATAATTGGAGTGGGTATGACAAAACGCGTATCTGCAGTACGATGGGGAGTTACGGTAAGCCTTTTATGGGCTTGGGTGTTAACTATTCCTGTTTCAGCGTTGCTGGCAGCACTAGTGTACTATTTCCTTAATCTGTTTTTGTAAGCAAATTATAGTTTTCTAAGTAAACAAAAAGCCATCCTAATTGTAAAGTGAGGATGGCTTTTTTATATTCATTACTATTTCATAAACGTAACTACTTGAATAAGATAAGCTATAAAATATTATGGCAATTATTTTATTTTAAAATTCTTCTCAATGGCTTTAATCATTTCGCCTGCGATATCTTTATTGGTAGCTCCTTCGATTCCTTCTAATCCCGGAGAGGAATTTACTTCCAGTAATAAAGGACCTTTCGCTGAACGTATTATATCAACTCCGGCCACTTTTAAATCCATGGCTTTTGCCGCTTTAATGGCAATACGCTTTTCTTCCATAGTCGCTTTGATGACAGTTGCTGTTCCGCCAAGGTGTATATTGGCTCTGAATTCTCCCGGCATTGCTTCTCTTTGAATAGAAGCTACAACTTTTCCATCTATTACAAAACAGCGAATATCTTTACCATTAGCTTCCTTAATGAATTCTTGGACTAATATATTGGCATTAACACTTTTGAAGGCATTGATAACGCTCTCAGCCGCTTTTTTTGTTTCGGCTAAAACCACTCCTTTACCTTGAGTACCTTCGAGTAATTTCACGATGAGCGGCGAACCTCCTACCATTTTAATTAAATCATTTGTGTCCAAAGGAGAATTGGCAAATCCAGTTGTTGGGATCCCTATACCACTGTTTAAAAGTAGTTGTAACGAATATAATTTGTCGCGAGATTGTGTGATTGCTGAAGCGGAGTTCAGGCAAAAGACTTTTAACGCTTCAAATTGACGTGTTAAGGCACAGCCGTAAAATGTAATACTCGGTCTTATCCTTGGAATAATAGCGTCAAATTGATTTAGAATAATCCCACCTCTGTAGTGGATTTCAGGTGTTTCGGCATCAAGTCGCATATAGCACTCTTTAATGTTTAAGAAATGCATTTCGTGGCCGCGCATTTCACCTGCTTCCATAATCCGTTTGTTACTGTACAATTCTGGATTAGAGGCCAATACTCCAATTCGTAAACCCGTAGTTGCTTTCTCTGAATTTTTATATAATTCTTTAAGATTGTCATTGGTAGGTTGCCCCAAAAGGTACTGTTGCTCCGGATCAACAAGAACTCTTCCACTCATGGCTTCTCTTCCTAAAAGCATTCTGAATCCCATGGAATCTCTATTGGTCAATGTCATTTCAATAGGCCAAATAGCATCTCCAATTTTTAAATTAGTTTGAATTACATAACGTTGCTCTCTAAATCCGCTGGAGCTTTTTACGATACGTTTGTCGATTAAAGGCGCCTCACAATGAATAACTGTTTTCAAATTATTTTGAATAGGGTTGATGTCAAATCGCACCCAGTTTGTTTCGTTTTTGATAAAAGGGGCTATATTAATAGCATGTAATGCCGATGTTTTTGCGCCAGAATCTACACGTGCTTTTATTGTGGGAATTTCAAGCTCAGGAAAGGAACACCATTCTTCACTGCCTAGAATAACTTTATCTTGAGACATATTTATTTATTTTAATTAGGTCCAAATTATAAAAGTCAAATATAAAAATTTGTTTTATAAAATGCCCAGAAAATAGATAAAGAATAAACCCGTTATGTTATAAAAACGTAACGGGTTTATTTTGTTATAAGAAATGCGGCCTTCTATTGTTTGGTAGGCTCTTCTGCTTTAGTAACTTTTACGTTTAATTCCTGCGCTCCCTCTTCAATATCCATGAAGATCTCATCTCCAATAGAAATTTTAGAAGTAATAATCTCTTCAGCAAGTGAATCCTCGACGTATTTTTGAATGGCTCTTTTTAATGGTCTTGCCCCAAATTGCTTATCAAAACCTTTTTCTGCAATAAAAGCTTTTGCTTTGTCAGAAAGGGTCAGTTTATATCCTAGCTCTGTAAGGCGCGCATATAATTTCTTCAATTCGATTTCGATTATTAAATCGATATCATGTTTCTCTAACGTGTTGAATACAATTACATCGTCAATTCTGTTTAAGAATTCAGGGGCAAAAGTTTTTTTCAATGCATTTTCAATAATACTTTTAGAATTATCATCAGCACTTGCAGTTCTTGCAGCTGTACCAAAACCAACACCTTGACCAAAATCTTTTAATTGTCTTGCTCCAACATTTGAAGTCATAATAATTATAGTGTTTTTGAAATCAATTTTTCGGCCTAAGCTATCAGTTAAAAAACCGTCATCTAATACTTGTAGCAACATGTTGAATACATCTGGGTGCGCTTTTTCGATTTCATCCAATAAGACAACACAGTATGGTTTTCTGCGTACTTTCTCTGTTAACTGTCCGCCTTCTTCATAACCTACGTATCCCGGAGGCGCTCCCACTAATCTAGATATTGCAAACTTCTCCATGTACTCGCTCATGTCAACTCGAACCAGTGCGTCTTCAGAATCAAATAATTCTTTAGCAAGCACCTTGGCTAATTGCGTTTTTCCAACACCTGTTTGTCCCAGAAAAATAAAGGATCCAATCGGTCGGTTTGGATCTTTTAATCCCGCACGATTTCTTTGAATTGATCTCGCAATTTTTAGAACGGCTTCTTTTTGACCAATAACTTTACTTTCGATAAGTTCTGGTAATATAGCTAACTTGTTACTTTCTGTCTGTGCAATTCGGTTCACAGGGATTCCAGTCATCATTGACACTACATCGGCAACATTGTCCTCTGTAACTTCAATTCGGTTGTTTTTTGCATCCTCTTCCCATTGTTCCTGCGCGATTGCTAATTCTTTTTCGATGCGTTTCTCATCATCTCTAAGTTTTGCAGCCTCTTCGTATTTTTGTTTTTTAACAACAACATTCTTTAGTTCGCGAATTTCTTCCAACTGACGCTCTAAATCAAGGACTTTTTTAGGAACTTCAATATTGGTGATGTGAACACGTGATCCTGCTTCATCTAAGGCGTCAATAGCTTTGTCCGGTAAAAAGCGTTCTGACATGTATCGATCTGTTAGCTTGACACAAGCCTCAATGGCGTCTTGTGAATAAATAACATTATGATGGTCTTCGTACTTGTTCTTGATGTTGTTTAAAATAGTAATTGTTTCTTCCACAGAAGTAGGTTCTACAATTATCTTTTGAAAACGTCTCTCTAACGCACCATCTTTTTCAATATACTGTCTGTATTCATCTAGTGTTGTAGCTCCGATACATTGTATTTCTCCTCTCGCTAAAGCCGGTTTAAACATATTGGATGCATCCAAAGAACCGGTTGCTCCACCAGCGCCAACAATAGTGTGAATTTCGTCAATAAAAAGAATGATATCGTCATTTTTTTCCAATTCATTCATTACGGCTTTCATGCGTTCTTCAAATTGTCCTCGGTATTTTGTACCGGCAACAAGGCTTGCTAAATCCAATGTAACAACGCGTTTATTGAACAGGATTCGAGAAACTTTCTTCTGTATGATTCTTAAAGCCAAACCTTCAGCGATAGCTGATTTTCCAACTCCAGGCTCACCGATAAGGAGAGGGTTGTTCTTTTTACGTCGGCTCAAAATTTGGCAAACACGTTCGATTTCTTTCTCACGTCCTACAACGGGGTCTAATTTTCCTTCTTCGGCCATTTCTGTTAAATCTCTCCCAAAATTGTCTAACACAGGTGTTTTGGATTTTTTATTGGATTTGTTGGCTGGATTATTAAAGTTACCCTCTTTGAGACTGTCATCTTGTCCTGAATCGTCGTTATAGGAGTCTGCAGCTCTTGGCAAATTTTCCAAGAATTCTTCTTCGTTTGGTGTCATATTGATATATTGTTCTTTAGCTACATCGTAATCAATTTTAAGTTTATTCAGTAGCTTGGTTGTAGGGTCGTTTTCGTTTCTTAAAATGCAGAGCAATAAATGCGCAGTACTGACAGAGGAGCTTTGAAATACTTTCGCTTCTAAAAAAGTGGTCTTCAAAGCACGTTCTGCCTGTCGTGTCAAATGAAGATTCTTCTTTTCTAAAGTTGTTACTACACCAGGGGATGCGGGGCTTAGTATCTCTACTTTTTTACGCAAATGGTCCAAGTCGACCGAAAGGTTGTTTAGTATTTGTATTGCTTTACCATTACCATCTCGAAGGATACCTAGCATCAAGTGTTCAGTTCCAATGAAATCATGACCTAATCGCAAAGCTTCTTCTTTGCTGTAGGTAATAACGTCTTTTACTCTTGGTGAAAAATTATCGTCCATATTGTATATTTTCTATGTGTAAATTTAGTGAATTACTATTGTAAAAACAAGAATCATACCTTAAGATGTCGTGTCAGTTAATTGATGAAAAAAAGGAGAGATTATCGAGAAAATAGCACTTAACTTCTTAAACAAAAGATAGGTATAATTTGTTAATAAATCTTTGAAATTAGAATGTTAAAATACTTAATAAAATTTCAAAAAAGCGTATATTGGCACGTTTTGAAACTAATATAATATTTTAATATAACAACTTATGTCTGAAGGAGAAAAGTTAATTCCTATTAACATAGAAGATGAAATGAAATCAGCTTACATTGATTATTCGATGTCAGTAATTGTATCAAGAGCGCTTCCAGATGTTAGAGATGGTTTGAAACCAGTACATCGAAGAGTTCTTTACGGAATGTATGATTTAGGAGTTTTTTCAAATAAAGCCCATAAAAAATCCGCTAGAATTGTCGGAGAAGTTTTAGGTAAGTATCATCCCCATGGAGATACGTCAGTTTATGATGCTATGGTTCGTATGGCTCAGGAATGGAGCATGCGTTATTTACTGGTTGACGGTCAAGGTAATTTTGGTTCCGTGGATGGTGATAGCCCTGCAGCAATGCGTTACACTGAGGCTAGAATGCGCAAGATTTCAGAAGAAATAATGGCAGATATAGAAAAAGAAACTGTTGATTTTCAATTGAATTTTGATGATACTTTATATGAGCCAAAAGTAATGCCAACGCGTGTTCCTACTTTATTAATAAATGGAGCCACGGGAATTGCTGTAGGAATGGCAACTAATATGCCGCCTCACAATCTTACCGAAGTAATCGATGGTACTTTGGCTTACATGGATAATAACGATATTGAGATAGATGAATTAATAAACTATATCAAAGCGCCAGATTTTCCAACTGGAGGTATTATTTACGGTTACGAAGGGGTGCGTGAAGCATTCAAAACCGGAAGAGGACGAGTAGTAATGCGCGCTAAAGTTGGCTTTGAAGAAGTCGAAGGGAGAGAGTGTATTATCGTTTCTGAAATTCCGTACCAAGTCAACAAGGCAGATATGATTAAGCGTACTGCTGACTTAGTAAATGATAAAAAAATTGAAGGAATTGCAAATATTCGCGATGAATCAGACAGAAACGGTATGCGTATTGTCTATCTATTGAAACGTGATGCTACACCAAATGTTGTTTTAAATACCTTATATAAATATACTCAATTACAGTCGTCTTTTAGTGTTAATAATATTGCATTAGTAAAAGGCCGACCACAAATGTTGAATCTTAAAGACATGATTCATTATTTTGTGGAGCACCGTCATGATGTGGTGACCCGCAGAACAAAATTTGAATTGCGTAAAGCAGAAGAAAGAGCGCATATTCTTGAAGGGCTAATAATCGCATCAGATAATATTGATGAGGTTATTGCATTAATCAAGGCTTCAAAAAGTACTGAAGAAGCGAGAGGCAGATTAATTGAAAGATTCAAATTATCGGATATTCAAGCGAGAGCAATTGTTGAAATGCGTTTGCGTCAATTAACAGGTCTTGAGCAAGATAAGTTAAGAACTGAGTATGATGAAATCATGAAGTTAATTGAGCGTTTAAAAGCTTTGTTGGCAGATGTGAATTTAAGGATTGCTTTGATCAAAGAAGAGCTTATTGAAATTCGAGATAAATACGGAGATGAGCGTCGCTCCTTAATTGAGTATTCAGGTGGAGATGTAAGTATTGAAGATTTAATTGCTGATGAGAATGTGGTAATTACAATCTCTCATGCAGGATATATTAAACGTACAAACTTAACGGAGTATAAAACACAGAATAGAGGAGGTGTTGGGCAAAAAAGTGCAGGGACGAGAGATCAAGATTTCTTAGAGCATATGTTTGTGGCTACAAACCATCAATATATGATGTTCTTTACTCAAAAGGGAAAATGTTTCTGGATGCGTGTTTATGAAATACCGGAAGGAAGTAAAACAGCAAAAGGTAGAGCGATTCAAAATCTTATCAGTATTGAAAGTGATGATAAGGTGAAAGCATTTATTTGTACGCAGGATTTAAAAGACCAAGACTACATTAAGAGTCATAATTTGATTATGGTGACTAAAAAAGGTCAGGTTAAGAAAACTTCTTTGGAGAAATATTCTAAACCTAGGGTAAATGGTGTCGCTGCAATTACTATTAAAGAAGGAGATGAACTGCTAGAAGCAAAACTAACCAATGGTAAAAGCCAGATTATACTTGCTGTCAAGTCAGGTAAACTAGTTCGTTTTGAAGAATCTAAAACCCGTCCAATGGGAAGAACAGCTTCTGGAGTTCGAGGAATTTCGCTTAAAGATGAGTCAGATGAAGTAATTGGCATGGTTGCTGTAAGTAGAGATGCTATAAATGATTCACAAGTTTTAGTGGTAACCGAAAATGGATACGGAAAACGTACTAAATTAGTTGATGAAGATGGAGAAGATGTTTACCGTATCACTAATCGTGGTGGTAAAGGAGTCAAAACGCTGAATATTACCGAGAAAACTGGTAGTCTTATATCAATAAACGCCGTTACTGATGCTGATGACTTAATGATTATCAACAAGTCAGGATTAACTATTAGAATGGCTGTTGAAGACTTAAGAGTTATGGGACGCGCTACTCAAGGAGTGAAATTAATTAACTTAAAAGGTAAAGATTCTATCGCTGCTGTTACTAAAGTTATGAAAGATGATCCTGAAGAAGTTATTGTTGATGAAGACGGTAATATCGTTGAAGGGGAGGCAATTGAAAGAGTAAAGCCTGTTTTGGAAGCGTTAGAAGACGATGGTGATACCGAAGAAGATGAAGACGACGAGGACGATTCAGATGATGAAGAAGAGACGGAAGAGGAGTCAGACGAGGATGACGCTGATGATGAAGTATAAATGAGTATAATATACAAAAAACAAGAATAATTAATTATAAATTAGAATTTTATGAAAAGTAAATATGTAGTGCTAGCGTCAGCTTTATTTATATCAGTAGCATCTTTTGCTCAAAAAGACGAAATTAAAGCTGCCGAAAAAGCAATAAAAAAAGGTAACTCTCAAGAGGCAGCTACTATTTTGCAAGGTGCTGAATCTTTGATTGCGAATGCGAGCGATGACGAAAAAGCACAGTTTTTCTTTGTAAAGGGAAACATTTATCTTGATTTGGCTAATAAAAAAATCGACACAGATAAAAATTTAGCTGCCGCTGCCGCTGCTTATTTAAATTTGGTAGATGCGGAGAAAGCGTCAGGAAAATCTAAATATACGTCTGATGCTGCTAAATCAATTATTGAGATAAAATATAAATTGATAAATAGCGCCATTGCTGACTCTAAAATTGAAAAAAATTCTGATAGTGCAAAGAAGTTGTATGACGCTTACCTATTAGATAAAAAAGACACTTTAAATCTATATTATGCTGCGTCTACCTATGTGAATGCAAAAGAGTACGATCAAGCTTTAAAAATTTACCAAGAGTTAAAAGAAATGAATTATTCCGGTAAAGGAATTAATTATTTAGCAGTAAATAAAATAACAGACGCAGAAGATCTTTTTACTACAGCTGCAGAAAGAGACAAAGTGGTGAAAATGGGTACGCATGAAAAGCCAACAACAGAAGTTATTCCTTCAAAAAGAGGAGAGATATTCAAAAATATGGCGTTAATTTTAGTTGATGCAGGAAAAACAGAAGAGGCTAAGAAAGCGATTGAAGAAGCTAGAGCTGCAAACCCGGAAGACACTTCATTGATATTGACTCAAGCAAATTTATACTTGCAAACAAAGGACTTTGATACTTATAAAAAATTAATTAATGAAGTATTAGCAAAGAACCCTAATGATGCAGATTTAGTTTTCAACTTAGGAGTGCTTAGTGCTAACGCTAAAGATGTTGTTAATGCAGAAAAATATTATGCAAGAGCGCTGGAAATTAACCCTAAATATGTAAACGCTTATATTAATATGGCCGCATTAAAATTAGAGGCTGAGGGTCCTATTATTGCTAAGATGAATAAACTGGGCAATTCAGATAAGGATATGAAGAGTTATGCAGTTTTGAAAACAGAAAGACAGAACATATTTAAAAGTGTAATTCCTTATCTTGAAAAAGCAATGGAAGTAGATTCAAAAAATGAAGATGTTGCGAATACACTTTTGAACGTATACAGTGCATTGGAAATGACTGCTCAGAAAAAAGCTTTAGAAGCAAAAAATGAAGTAGTCTATTATTTTTAAAAA
>NZ_AJXL01000066.1 GCF_000264055.1 Flavobacterium sp. ACAM 123
GAATAACAGAACACAAGTAAAATTAAATTTAGTTTTATTTTTGATAACAAAAAAGCCTACGAAAGTAGTAAATACTATTTCGAGGCTTTTTTTTGACTACATGTGAGTCTGTAATCTACTTTCTATACTTTTATTTTTCTTCTTTTACTTCTGCTGTTTCTTTTATAGTTTTTAGTTCTTTAGGTTTCAATACTTCTTCTTTTCTTTCTAATAGTGCCATATAGAAACCGTCAAAACCGGATTCTGAAGCCAGAATTTTTTGGTCTTTAACAAAATTGAATTCCTTTCCAATATCGGTAGTCAGGAAATGAGCAATTTGTTCTTGATTTTCAGAAGGTAAGATAGAGCAAGTAGCGTAAACTAATTTCCCTCCTGGTTTTACAATCTTAGAATAACTTTCTAAGACCTCAGCCTGTATTTTACGCATGTTATCAATAAACTCAGGTTTCAATTTCCACTTAGCGTCAGGATTTCTTTTTAGAACTCCTAAACCACTACATGGAGCATCGATTAGAACACGATCTGCTTTCTGATGCAGTTTTTTGATTATTTTTGTAGAATCAATAATGCGGTATTCTATATTAAATGCTCCATCTCTTTTGGCTCTTATTTTTAATTGCTTCAATTTACTTTCGTATAAATCCATAGCAATCAATAGCCCTTTGTTTTCCATTAAAGCTGCCATATGCAATGTTTTGCCACCTGCGCCTGCACAAGTATCAACTACACGCATTCCAGGCTTAACATCAAGAAAAGCAGCAACTAGTTGTGAATTGGCATCTTGAACTTCAAAAAAACCTTGTTTGAAAGCGTCTGTCATAAAGACATTGGCTCTTTCCTTTAATACTAAAGCATCAGGTTGACTTTTTAAAGGATCTGTTTCGATGTTTAAATCCATTAGGATTGCTCTCAAAACCTCTTTGGTAGTTTTAAGTGTGTTTACTCTAAGGACTACTTTTGCGGGTTGGTTTTGAGCTGTGATTTCTGTAGCCCATACCTTTTCTCCTAATTCTTTTACACCTAGTTCGTCCATCCAATCTGGTATAGACTCTTTCAAAGCCCTTACTTTTGATAATTCATCAAAGCGTCCTTTTATTTTTCTTTCAGGAGTTCCCTCTAACTGGCGCCAATCTGGAATAGGATACCCTCTTAAGACTGCCCATACAGCAAACATTCTCCAGAGATTGTCTCTATCGAAAGGTTCTTTTACTTCTGCAATTTCAGCATATAATCTTTTCCACCTTACTACTTCGTAGATGGTTTCGGCAACAAATTTTCTATCAGAGCTTCCCCAACGTTTGTCTTTTTTTAAGGCTCTTGCAACCACTTTATCTGCATATTCCCCTTCGTTAAATATTGCATTTAGGGAATCAATGGTGGTATAAACTAAATTTCTGTGTAATCTCATTTTAAATAATTGAGGTGCAAAGGTAGTATTAATTGAGCAAAAGTTAAATTTTAAATAATGAATGTTGGTTTTATATTTTTATTATAAAAAAAAAACACTGCTATTAGAGCAGTGTTTTTGAAAATTTTATTATCGTATGGTTATTTAACTCGTGTTAAACCGATGTTTTGACGAGCGTGAAGTACCATGGGGAATTTTTCTATTTTCACAGAACTACTGTCAAGGCCAAAAGCTCGTTCTTCAGACAAACTTAGTTTTTTGATAAAGAAGTAAGAGTTCATTATTATTTTTTCATGCCACCTTAAGTCACTGTCGTTAGAAAGAAACTTCTCAGACAAGACAAATTTGAAATCACCTATTATATTGTTTTTGCTTAAAGATTCATATCTGCTGGTAATATCTACCTCTCCTTTTTTTACCATGTCCTTAATGACTTCTTTAAACATCAAATTAATCTTTGTAGGTTCTCTAAAACCTAAATTAAAATCGACGCGATACAAGTCGTCTTTAATTATTTCTGTAACTTTATATTCCGTTTTATACGGTTCTGATAGTATGTTTACGTGAACAAACCAATAAATATCTGCCCTTTTTGGTCGTTTTTGCAATATCGAATACATTACTTTTTCTTCAATTTCGTCCACGCGATTCGCATTGGTCATATACACTAAGTGGGTTGCGTATTTTGGAATTGAAAGATCAGCACCTAATTCTGTCAATACTTTTTTGTAATCTTCAATTTTCACGATTTTTGTATAACTCTTGTTGATTTGTTTAGCCATGTACCAGATCGTCATAATCGAAATCAATATGACTGCAATTATTAACGTTACGTAACCGCCTTCGGCAAATTTCGTAATATTTGCCACTAGAAAACTGAATTCAATCAAGAGGTAAGTGGCGATGATAGGGATGATGATATACAACTTCACTCTTTTCATGATTAAATAGAAATTAAGTAAAATAGTAGTCATTATCATGCATAAGATGATGGCAAGACCATAGGCATGTTCCATATTTCCCGATTCTTCAAAATGCAAAACTATTCCAACACACCCAACAAACAGCAACCAGTTTATGGAGGGAATATATAATTGTCCTTTAACCTCCGTAGGGTATTCTATTTTAACTTTTGGCCAGAAATTTAATCGCATGGCTTCGTTTATCAATGTAAATGAGCCGCTAATAAGTGCCTGAGAGGCGATAACTGCAGCAAGTGTCGCGATAATGATACCTATGGGTTGAAACCAGTCCGCCATGATGAGATAGAACGGATTGCCGTTAGGTCCTCCTAGTGTAGTTAAAGTTTCTCCTTCATGGTGAATTAAATAGGCCGCTTGGCCAAAATAATTTAAGACCAATGTGGTTTTTACAAAGATCCAACTGATTCGAATGTTTTTTCTTCCGCAATGCCCCATGTCCGAATACAATGCTTCGGCACCAGTTGTACATAGAAAAACAAAGCCCAATACGAAAAATCCGTCCGGATGTACCGATAATAATTGATAGGCGTAGTAGGGGTTAAATGCCTTGAAAACTTCAGGATGTTTAGCGATTTGTATTAAACCAAGGATTCCAAGCATGCTAAACCAAATAAGCATCATGGGAGCAAAAAACTTCCCGACTAATTTTGTCCCAAATTGTTGGATACTAAACAGTACGAATAAGATACCTATAACAATAGGGATAGTGTTTATTTGTGGATAATAGGTTCTAATTCCTTCCACCGCCGATGAAACCGAAATAGGAGGAGTGATAATCCCGTCTGCAAGCAATGCGCTCCCCCCAATAATTGCGGGTACGATTAGCCATTTAATTTTCATTTTCTTGACCAAGGCATACAAAGCAAAAATCCCTCCTTCACCATGGTTATCTGCACTTAACGTTATGATGACGTATTTTATGGTCGTCTGTAAGGTAAGGGTCCAAAAGACAGCTGAAATTCCTCCTAAAACGACATCCGCATTAATTACACTTTCACCAAGAATGGCCTTCATAACATATAAAGGGGATGTTCCAATATCGCCGTATATTATTCCCAGTGTAATCAGTAATCCGCCTAATGATAATTTTGAATGTAGGTTTTTATGCGATGTGCTCATGTAGTACTTTTAAAAAACTCGTCAAATTTACTCTTTTTAAATAAAGTAGGCTTGTTTTTTCTGAAAAAGGATAAAAAAAACACGGTTGATTCACCGTGTTTAAAACCATTTTATTTAACTGTTTTTAAGATCTTTTATTATTTCCTCTAGTAGAATTATCTCTGTTGGATTCGGTTCGTTGTGTAGCATTTTTTTTAGAATTTCCTCTTTGAGTTTGAGTTCTTTGTGGAGCACTTTCTCGAGAAGCGTTAGCTCTGTTTTGAGAATTGTCTCTTTGCGAATCAGTTCTTTGTGGTGCACTTGCTCTAGAAGAATTAGCTCTTTCTTGAGAGTTGCTTCTTTGCGATTCAGTTCTTTGTGGAGCAGATTCTCTAGAAGAACTATTTCTATTCTGAGAATTGTCTCTTTGCGTTTCAGTTCTTTGTTGGGCATTTTCTCTTGAAGGGTTTGATCTGTTTTGGGCATAGTCTCTTTGTGTTCCAGCTCTTTCTGAAGCAGTTTGTCTTGAAGGAGTATTTCTATTTTGAGAATTGTCTCTTTGGCTTCCTATATTTTGAGAATCATTTCCTCTTGATGATTGGTTTCTATTTTGAGAAATATCTCCTTGATTTGCTGTTCTTTGTGTTGTGTTTCCTCTTGATGATTGGTTTCTGTTTTGAGAAATATCTCCCTGATTTGCTCCTCTTTGCGTTGTATTTACTCTTGATGATTGGTTTCTGTTTTGAGAAATATTTCCTTGATTTGCTCCTCTTTGTGTTGTATTTACTCTTGATGATTGGTTTCTATTGCGAGAGTATCTATCTTCATTTCTATTGCCTCTCCTTTGCTCTAATTCATAGCGATTTGAAACATTAGTATTTCTTCTCGAAAAATTATTATCGGGATATTGTCTTTCGTACCCATTTGAACGTCTTGAATTGTAAAGTACTACCGCTTGATTACTTCTTCTGTAATTTACATAATTGTAATTATTGTTTATATTCAGACTAACTTGGATATTGTTTCTGTATCTATAGACAGGGAATGGATTCCACGTATAATAGTACGATGGGTAATAATCCCAATACCAGTTTGAAACATACGGTGTGTAATTATAGGACCAAAATGAAGCGTAAATTAGCGGCCTTCTATAATATATTGGTTCGTAAATATAATTTTGACCATACATATATTCGTTACCCACAACCTGTAGATGAACGTTATTGAATCTGTCTTTTTCTATTTCGATCGTTGCAACGTCTTGGTAAACATCGCGATCAAGTACAGATTGTATTATAACTACATGGGTTCTATTATCTACAGTTTCTATAACACGTAAGTAATCTACCTCGTTATCGTTGTTTAGATCTAGATTTGATATTTGTAGTTCAGGATCGTTTAGTTGTCTTTCAAACTCCCGAAGATTTCTTGAATCGCCAAAAATATCAGCAACAGCTCTCAAATCTAAATTATCGCTAATTTCATCGTTCATCGCGCTTACCCGGTTTCTATCTTGCGCTTGCACTATAAAAACTGAGGTTATCAGGCTTAATAATAATAGTTTAGTTTTCATAGTATGTGTATTTACGTTTAACAATAGTAGGAGTTTCAATTACTGTGCCAATTAATTTTAGGAGCGTTTGGTATTATTATTTTAAATTGTAAATTAGCTTCAAATAAAAAGATTTAAATGAGAAATATTTTTTTAATTTCGTTGTGTTTTTCTTTTTTAAATTCTTGTAAAACAGCAGTTTACAAAGATATAAGTAGTTCTAATATTATTTTTAAAACAGTTAGAATAGACACGCTGTTTCAAGACAATATCAGTATTAGAGCGATCACTGCCGATGGAAATCATATCTGGTATGCAGCAAATAATTCAAGATTTGGCTTTTATGATTTAGAAAAAAACAAAAAATTTGAAAGGAAAATCATTAAGGATACTTTACAGTTGGAATTTAGAAGTATTGCACAAACGGCAACAAATATTTTTTTGTTGAGCGTGGCTAACCCGGCTTTGTTGTATAAGGTTGCTAAGCACAATTTTAAAACAACTTTGGAGTATGAGGAAAATGATGAAAAGGTTTTTTACGACAGCATGAAGTTTTGGAATAAAAAAGAAGGAATTGCAATGGGTGACCCTATAAATGATTGTCTTTCGATTATTACAACACGGGACGGAGGAAAATCATGGACTAAAATTCCGTCAGCTAAGTTGCCGAAAATTGCTGACGGGGAAGCGGCTTTTGCTGCAAGTAATACGAACATAGTCATAAAGGGAAATAATACTTGGATTGTTTCTGGAGGGAAGAAAGCCAGAGTTTTCTATTCTGCGGATAGGGGGAATACTTGGGAAGTATATGATACGCCCATCGCACAAGGAAAAGCCATGGCTGGAATTTTCACTGCTGATTTTTATGATGCCAAAAGAGGATTTATTGCAGGGGGAGATTATGAAGCACTGAATCAAAATTCCAGAAACAAAGCCAGAACTGATGATGGAGGTAAAACTTGGAAGCTCATGGCAGAAAATCAAGGGTTTGGATATGCTTCTTGTGTACAATATATCCCGAATAGTGATGGGAAATCATTAGTTAGCATAGGCGCATCCGGACTCTATTATTCCTATGATAGTGGAAATTCTTGGAAACAATTGGCTACTGATACGAGCCTCTTTACAATCCGGTTCGTGGACAATCATACTGCAATTGCTGCAGGTAAAAATAAAATGATTCGAATTAACTTTCTAAAATAAAACGCTACATTACGTTATAATAAACGGAGTAGGGAAGTAGCTGCATTGTTAGACCTTATTATTTTTTAGAATCTCTATACTGGTGTAATAATTTTCTATTGAAACCTTCTTCAGATTTTCTAAGTGTTATAATTTTTACGGCAGGGAGCACTTCTTTCAGGTTCTTAGTAAATTTTTTTCGTAGTAAAAATAACTCTTCATCTGCACTTTCCATTTCTGTAAGCAAGTAGTTTGCCTCGTTTTCACTCATATCGTCTAAGGCACTGTCATTCATACGATTTTTAAATGCTCTCATTTTTTGATGTCTTATCTCAAATTGCTTGTCATCAAAGGTATTATAGATCGGCCAAAATTTTTCAGCTTGACGCGTTGTTAAGTCTAATTCCGTTGTCAAAAATGCCACTTTTAGGACTTTAATTTGTTCTTTTTTATCTTTCATTCTATTATCCTGTGCGTAAAAACTAAAGGAAGTCAATAACAAAAGTAATGAGGTAATTTTTTTGATGTTCATTTTTTTTCTTAATTTTTTAGTAAACTTTTTTCCAAGGTTTATTCAATTATAAGATTTTCTAAATTTGCGTTAACCACTAATAGATCTTCAATAGTTGCGTCTTCTAGAGCAACCGGTGCTTTGATATTACTAATTTCATCAGGTTCTAAACCGTCAATAAGATCATATTGATTTACACTGGATTGGTAACTCAAATAATTTTCTAAAGTCGTGCTGTCGATTTCATTGCTACTTGTGGCAATTGTACTGACGTAAAATATAGGAATAAGCAATACTAAAATTAAAACAGCGGCGACAAGCAAGAAAAATTTTTTGTTTTTTTGAAATAGAGAAATTACTTTTGGTTCTTTTTCAGGCAATTGATGCATCAACTTTTCTGAAAAGTTTTCAAAGTAATGGTCTGGAGTTTTAAATCCAGATTCAATTTTTGGTTCGTTTTCTAATTTAAATGCTTTCATAATAGGTGTAAGACTTAGTTATAGTCAAAAGGTTTAATTGTTCATTACGAAGGCTTCTATTTTTTTTACGGCATGATGATAGGAAGCTTTTAATGCACCCACCGATGTGCCTAATATTTCTGATATTTGTTCGTATTTCAACTCTTCAAAATATTTCATTTTAAAAACCAGCTGCTGTTTTTCTGGAAGGGTAACAATCGCTTTTTGTAATTTTATCTGGATTTCATTTCCGTCAAAATAGCTATCTGATTTGAGATTATCAATAGTTTTATTTTGTAATGTTTCAGATGAGACTCCTCCTTTTTTAGCTTTTTGGTTTAAAAAACTAAGAGCTTCATTTGCGGCAATACGGTACATCCAAGAAAACAGTTTGCTTTGCCCTTTGAAATTTTTTAAATTTTGAAAGACTTTAATAAATGTATTTTGCAAGACATCATCTGTGTCATCATGATTTAAAACGATATTCCGAATGTGATTGTACAGTGGTTTTTGATAGGCCAACAGGAGCTGTTGGAACGCCTCGTTTTGCGTTTTGGGGTCCAATAACTGTTGTATAAATTCCTCTTCTTCTTGCAAAGTGATATTTTATTGAGTTAGATTGGAATTTATTATTTAGGTTTAATCTCAAACTAAAAAATTAGAACTCTGATGGTTCTTCTTCCGCAGTTTTATTTGTGGGTATTTTTTTTGTTTCAATGGCCTTTACGACTGGTTTCTTAATTTTTGCCGGTTCAATTGCATTTGTAGTTGTTGCATCTGTTGTGATTGCAGGTATTTTGGCAGCAGCTGGAATATCGGCTTTGACAGGTATGATTTTAGATAGTACAGGAATGTAAATTTCAGTAATCCATTTAGAGGAATTTTTCACCTCAGTTTTGTCAGTCGAATAAATCTCGATATGTGAAATTAGTGGGTCTGGTGTTAGTTGGTTTTTAGTAAGAAACTCAAGCGTCTTGTCGTATCCTTTTTTGAGGTGCGAATAGTCTCCCGTTACAGTTGTTTTTACCCCTTCAGATGCTTCTAGTTTTCCAGAGACGATATCGCTTCCGGGACTAATAAATATTTCTTTCTTTATTGGAACACATATTGAAATTTTTGCTAATCCTTTTGCTACATCATAGGTATGATAGATTACAAATGGTTTTCCATCTATTGCAATATCATTTTTCTCGCAAAAGGTTATGATAGTTGGAATAACTATTTTAGTGTTTTTATTAATTTTTGACAATTCACTTGTAAAGGTTTGTGCTAAATAAAAGCTTTGTGGTTTTTTTACGAGTCCGTTTACTTTTGTAGAAAAGGTATTGATTTCATAATCAAGTACCTGATCTAAATTCGCTAAACTTTTTTCGTATATTTTTCCAATAACTTCTTCAACTCCACCGTTCAATACGGTGTAAACTTTAAAAAGAAAACTCATATTTCCTTTTGACTGCCATGTAACTTTAGTTCCGCCGATGGTATCTTTAAAACTCCAGGAAACGGAGGAAGATGTTCCGTTATAATTTATTTTTTGGGCGATACTATCATTTTCTTTAACAAAAAGAGTACGAATCTCGCCCGAATCATCACTACCTTCCCAGGAATAGGAAGCGCCTTTACCAACAGTTAGCTCTGGATATAGTATCTTGATCTCTGGATCTTCCATAGTCCAAGAACCAAAGTCGCCCCAGTTTCTATAATCGTTCACGTAGTTAAACACAGCTGATTTTGGAGAGTTGATAATTTTGCTTCTTTCGATAGTGAAATCACTTTTTTGAGTGGCAATAAAAATGGACAAGGCCACTACACTAAGCAATAGTAAAAGAAAAATATATTTTAATATGCGCATAATCGGTTGATTAGTTTCAGTGGTAAAGTTAAAATTTTTATTAATAAGTAAGACGAATCATAAAAGAATTATGTAAAAACTACTTTCTTAGCTAAGCATGTTTTTTCTGAAATTATTTCTTCATCCTAATACCATAATTATTTTTGAATGGTTCTAAATGTTGTACTACGGCTAATAAATAAAGTAATGAAAATAGTTACTAAAATAAGTTGGTCCTCGTTTCATGTTTGAAGCATTATTAGTATTGTTTTTTATGATTCATTTATAGGTTATGTGTATTTGTGAAATTATAATTTACTAAACTTTTAAAAATCATTAATAATGAAATTATTTAAAACCGTTTGGATTTCTATGGCTTTAGCAGTTTCTTTTGTTTGTGATGCACAAACAGTAGAGTCAATAGCTGTAAAAGCGGCACAGAGTGAGCCTTTTGATTATCTTGTGGGGTAATTTTCTGATATTAAAATGTTGCGCTATCAAATTCCGGGATGGGAGGACCTTACACTAAAAGAACAGAAATTAGTTTATTACCTTACGTAGGCTGGAACTTCGGGTCGTGACATCATGTGGGATCAAAATTATAAGTATAATCTAAAGATAAGAACGGCATTAGAGCATATTTATCAAAATTATAGTGGCGATAAAACAACTGCGAATTGGAAAAATTTTGAAATTTATTTAAAAAGAGTTTGGTTTTCAAATGGAGTTCATCATCATTACTCAAGTGAAAAAATTAAACCGGATTTTTCAAAGAATTATTTTGAGGTTGTCATGAAAGCTACAAATACAGAATTGGCAACTGGTATTATTGCCGTTATTTTCAATGATGCAGATTCCAAAAAAGTGAATCTCGATGAATCAAAAGGACTGTTGGAAGGTTCGGCTATCAATTTTTATGATGAAGGAATCTCGGTAAAAGAAGCGGAAGATTTTTATGCTACAAAAAGGAGTCCATATCCCACTAAGCCGTATTCTCACGGATTAAACTCGAAATTAGTTCGCAACTTAAAAGGAGAGTTGGAAGAAAAAGTTTGGAAGCGTGGTGGGATATACAGTGATGCAATCGAAAAAATTATTTTTTGGTTGAAAAAAGGAAAAAATTTAGCCGAAAATGAAAAGCAAGCAAAGTCTTTAGGACTGTTGATCAAATATTACAAAACGGAAAGTTTAGAAACTTGGGACGATTATAATATCGCCTGGTTGTCCGCTACAGAGGGGAATATAGATTATATCAATGGATTCATTGAAGTGTATAATGACCCTCTGGGATACAGAGGTTCTTTCGAAGGGATTGTACAAAACAAGGATTTTGATATGTCTAAAAAGATGGAAAAGGTTTCTAAAAATGCACAATGATTTGAAGATCAATCCCCTTTACTGAAACAACATAAAAAGAAAAACGTAGTCGGTGTTTCCTATAAAACAGTAATCGTGGCAGGAGAAGCCGGAGATACGTCACCAAGTACGTCTATTGGGGTAAATCTTCCTAATGCAGACTGGATCCGTGCGGAGCATGGTTCTAAATCAGTTTCTTTAGGAAATATTATCGATGCGTATTCTAAAGCTGGCGGAAAAGGAAAGTTAGGCGAATTTGCGAATGACAAAGAGAAAATTGCTTTAGCTGAAAAATATGGAGAAATAGGAGATAAATTGCATACCGCTTTGCACGAAGTGGTAGGGCATGCTTCAGGACAAATGAATCCTGGTGTAAGGACTCCCAGAGAAACATTAAAAAGTTATGCTTCAACTCTCGAAGAAGGACGAGCTGACTTAGTTGGATTATTTTATTTATACGATTCTAAAATTCAAGAGTTAGGTTTAGTCGACGATTGGAAAAAAACTGGAATGGAGTCTTACGACAGTTATATTAGAAATGGTCTAATGACTCAATTAGTTCGTTTAGAGCTAGAAGCAGATATTGAAGAGTCTCATAGGAGAAATCGCCAATGGGTTAGTGCTTGGGCATTTGAAAAAGGAAAAAAAGAGAATGTAATTGAGAAAATTAGTCGTGATGGAAAAACATATTTCAATATTACTAATTAGGAGAAGCTTCATGTTTTGGTCGGACAATTGTTACGTGAAGTACAGCGCATAAAGTCGGAAGGAGATTATAATTCAGGTGAGGCCTTGATCGAAAATTACGGTGTAAAAGTAGATCAAAAACTACATGTGAAAGTATTAGATCGCAATAAAAAATTTCCTTTTGCTCCTTACAGCGGTTTTGTAAACCCAGTTGTGGTTCCTAATTTAGACTCCAAAGGAAAGATAATATCTATTAATATAAAACAGCCAAAAACTTTTGCAGAACAGATGTTAGAATATTCAAAAGACTTTAGCTTTTTACCGCTGGAAAATTAGAAATAAAGGAATAAAAAAGATGCCCTCTAGAAAAGCGGGCTATTTTTTTAGATTAAATGGTAAACTTAACGTTTAAAAAATACTTTTATCACAAATAGAATCCCAATAAAAATGAGGAAACCAAGTAATATCTTATAATTACCTTTGTAAAATTCTTTGTGAATTTTTATATCTTTTCGGTAAGAAAAAATTATCGCAATAACAAAAGCAACAAGAAAAAAGCCTCCAAATATTAATTGTCCTTGACTAAACATAGTTTTAATTATTTTGAGCAAATTTAATCAATTGTTTAGGAATTGTTGCTAATTTGTGGTCTCATTTAATCAAATAAAATTATGCAAAAGCAAATCAATTCAGTTAAAGAATTTCATAAGGCATTTAAAATAGGGCATAGTGAAATTCCAATTGCTAATTTAGGGGACAGTAAGAGCACGTTGCGATATCATTTGATGAAAGAAGAAAATGAAGAATACCTGGAGGCGGTTCAAAATAATGACTTAATTGAAATAGCCGATGCCTTAGGTGATATGATGTACATTCTTTGTGGTACTATTATAGAGCATGGATTACAGCATAAAATAGAAGCGGTTTTTGATGAAATTCAACGCAGCAATATGAGCAAATTAGACGAGTCAGGGAATCCTATATACCGCGAGGACGGTAAAGTTATGAAAGGGCCTAATTATTTCAAACCTGATTTTTCTAAAATACTGACAGAATAATAAAAGTGCTGTTTAGGTTTTTAGAAGGACTTGCTTTTGCGTTCCAGATAAAGTCTGTTTCGATACACTGAAAAAAAGGAAACCATAAAGAAAGCGATTTCCAATCTGGAAATCGCTTTTTTTATTTAAGGAGGAACCCGATAACTAGTAAGCACTTAAGGCTATACTTTTACAGTCCAGCCAAATGTATCTTCAGCTAGTTTGTGCTGTACATTTGTTAATTTATCTTTTAGTTGCACTGCATATGAATTTTCGATTTTTGGTAATTCATAATAAACATCTTGGTAAGAGAAACCGATGATCGGATTAACTACAGCTGCAGTACCTGCACCGAATATTTCCTTTAGCGTACCATCCTTAGATGCTTCAACTAGTTCTGAAACTAAAACAGGACGCACTTCAATAGTAATACCCTCTTTCTTTGCCATATCAATAAGACTCTTTCTGGTAATACCATCAAGGATTCTCTCACTTACAGGAGCTGTGAATAAAGTGTCCTTTATCCTGAAAAACACATTCATTGTACCTGCTTCTTCTAGTTTTGTGTGTGTAGCATCATCAGTCCATATCACCTGTTGAAAACCTGCTTCATTTGCTAAGTTCGTTGGGTAAAATTGTGCAGCGTAATTACCGGCAGCTTTCGCCGCTCCAATTCCGCCATTTGCAGCTCTACTGAAATGCTCTGCAATCAAGACTTTCACTTCTCCAGAATAATACGATTTTGCAGGAGATAAAAGAACCATAAACTTGTATTCATCAGATGGGCTTGCAATAACTCCCTTACCAGTTGCTACCATAAATGGTCTAATGTACAATGTATTCCCTTTCCCTTTTTTTATCCAAGCTTCATCTAACTGAAGTAATTCGTTTAGACCATCCATAAAAACAGCTTCAGGAACTTCTGGCATCGCCATTCTTACTGCTGATTTATTGAAACGTTTGTAGTTCTCATCAGGTCTAAAAAGCCAAACGTCATCACTTTCGTCTTTATAAGCTTTCATTCCTTCGAAGATGGCTTGCCCATAATGAAAAACTCTAGCTGAGGGGTCTAATAAAAATGGGGCATAGGGCTTTATAACTGGCTTTTGCCATTCTCCATCTTTAAAATCACATTCAAGTAAATGATCGGTGAACACCGAACCAAAGCTTAAGTTTTCAAAATCTACTTCATTAATTTTTGAAATCGTTGCCTTTATGATATCGATTTTGTTAGTGTGAGTTGTGCTCATAATATTTTGTTGTTTTTTTTAAGTAGGAAATAATGTGCGCAAACGCTTAAAAGTCCTTTTAAGTATATAAAATTTAATCCATGTAAAAATAAATAAAAATCATTGAAACTCTTGTCAAAATGATATTAATTATAGCTTTTAATTGTGATTAATTTACAGTTGTTAAAATGAATGAAAGCTTTACTTTTTTGATGAAATATATAATAAAGCGGGTTTGGAGTAGGAACTATATTATATTTTATTAAATTTGATAAAGTACAAAAAGTACATAACTAATAATCCCTTTAAAAATATTATTTTGAAAAGAGAAATCATACAGACACTTGACGGCTCTACGACCATACAAATTAAGGAATGGGATGAATGCTATCACTCTAAACATGGCGCAATACAGGAAGCACAACATGTTTATATAAAAAACGGATTGTCTTTATTTCAAAACAAACCAATTTCAATTTTGGAAATTGGTTTTGGTACTGGTCTGAATGCCTTTATTACTTTTTTAGAAGGAAATAAAATGAATCAATCCATCGATTATGTAGGAGTGGAAGCTTATCCTATATCGGCGGATGAATTGATTTCTATGAATTATGTTGAAGAATTGAAGGCTACTGATGAAAAAGATATTTTCGAAAAGATGCATCAATGCAACTGGGAGGAAAAAACTTTTTTTGGTGATGTTTTTTCATTAACTAAAAGGAAGCAGTTGTTTGAAGAAATTGATGATTTAAATCGATTTGATCTAATTTATTTTGATGCTTTTGGCTATCGTGTTCAACCAGAACTGTGGAGTACCGCCATATTTAAAAAAATGTTTGATGCCCTTAAAAACAATGGAGTGCTGGTAACTTATGCGGCACGTGGTGTAGTGAAAAGGAGTATGATTGAGGTGGGATTTAAAGTAGAGAAACTCGAAGGTCCACCAGGAAAAAGAGAAATGTTTCGAGCAAGAAAAACCGAGTAAACAGCGATTAACTCTAATTATTTTAAAAAAAAATAGGCTAGTAGGACGAAATAATAATGAAAATTAGACGTTAAATTTACAGGTGGTAACTTTAAAAAATGTATTTTTACTACATGTTAAAAACCATAATTTAACCATAAATACTTAAATTGTTATGTCTAAAATCATGTTTGATTACACAAAATCAATATTAGAAAGAGTGAGTTTCGATCCGATACTTTTTTGCAAAGAATTGGAAAAAGCAATCAAAACTTTATTGCCTTATGAAATGGAACAATTACGAGAATGGTTGTTTAATTTTATAATCGAAAAACCAGAATTACGACAATGTTTACTGATAGTAGAGCCGTAAATAATAAAAAAGACCGACTAAAGTTTCTTTTTTTTACTTTATAATCGATAGTGTTTACTTTAGATATTTTTATGTTAAAGTTTATTCCTGTAAGATTTTTAACAAATTAAGTACTAAAATATGTTTGTAAAGGGTTTTTATTGCGTTTAATCCGTTTTTAGGTCAAAGCTAATGTTAGCAATCAATAGATTTACGGTATGTTTGATAAAATAAATTTTAAAACCTATTGTTTATGTCTAGAATGATTTATGGTTATACAAAGGAGGTATTCGAAAGAGTAAGTTTTGACATTAAGCTCTTTGTGAAAGAGCTTAAAAAAGCCATTAGAATTTTATTGCCCTACGAAATTGACCATTTAAAGAAATGGCTTTTATACTTTACCAATGAAAAACCAGAATTACGAGGATGTCTTTCATTGATTAAATAAAAGATAAAAAAGAAATACTATTGAGCGTCCCTTTTTATTTGCTTTTGATTGGGCTCACAATTTGCACGTTTTGAAAAACAATAGCTCCTTTTATCACGCCAGCGATCGTAGTGCGTAATGCGTCAATTATATGTATTTTCAATTCACTTTTTGGAAAAATTAAGCTTACTTCTCGAGCTGGCTTGGGTTCTACGAAATGGCGTATCTTTTTTTTGTCGGCTTCTTTTAAGTCTAAGGTGTGCAAGAAGGGAAGTAAGGTTGTGCCTAATCCTTCATCGGCAAGTTTTATTAAAGTTTCAAAACTTCCGCTTTCTATTTGAAAATGGCTGAAATCATTTTTAGGATTATTTTTGCATAAATTCAATACTCCGTCTCTGAAGCAGTGTCCGTCTTGAAGTAAAAGAATCTCATCCAGATTTAAATCAGATATTGTAATCTCTTCTTTTTTAAATTGCTGGTGGCTTTCAGGAATGTAGGCTACAAAAGGTTCAAAATATAAAACTATTTCCTTGATTTTCTCTTCCATTAAAGGGGTAGCAGCAATTGCTGCATCCAGATGACCGTTATTGAGCTTTATAATAATTTCCTCTGTATTTAACTCTTCAATTATCAGTTTAACTTTTGGGTATTTTTTTATAAAATTATTTAAAAACATAGGAAGAAGAGTAGGCATGATTGTTGGAATTATACCCAACCTGAATTCACCTCCTACAAATCCTTTTTGCTGCTCTACAATGTCTTGAATCCGACCGGCTTCATTGACAATATTTTTGGCTTGGTTCACGATTTTTTGGCCTATATCTGTCAATTGAATCGGTTTTTTAGAGCGATCAAAGATCAATATGCTCAGCTCCTCTTCAATTTTTTGAATTTGCATACTTAATGTCGGCTGCGTAACAAAACATTTTTCTGCAGCCAATGTGAAATTTTTATGTTCAGCAACAGCCAGGACGTATTTTAATTGAGTGATTGTCATTTTAATAGTATTTTGCAATGCAAATATAAAAACAATCAATTTAATTTATAATGTATTTCGTTCTTTTCTTCTTAACTTCGTAAAAACTAATACTATGAAAACAAATATTTTAGGTCTACCAGTAAAAGAAACAGAAGCGATAGTAAATGAACTAAATTCATTATTATCTAATTATCAAGTTTATTATCAGAACTTAAGAGGAATTCATTGGAATATCCGAGGAAAACGTTTTTTTGATTTGCACGTAAAATTCGAAGAACTGTACAACGATTCACAGCTAAAGGTTGATATGATTGCAGAACGCGTTTTAACTCTAGGTGGTACGCCACTGCATACCTTTGAGGATTATATTAAGCATAACAATATTGTTGTAGGTAAAAATATTTCAAATGATGAAAAAGCGGTTCAACTGATTGTTGATTCATTATCACATCTGTTAATGTTAGAAAGAGAAATTTTAAATAAATCGGCGGCAGTTAACGATGAAGGTTCGAATGCAATGATGAGTGACTTTATTGCAGAGCAAGAAAAAACAATCTGGATGATGCAAGCTTGGTTAGAAGAATAACAGAATCCCAGATTACATATAATAACTAAGAAGCCAAAATAGTAAGCGATTACTATTTTGTCGTTTTTTATTTTAATTGTTAAATTTTTACAAATCTTTTTTTCAACAGTAGCTATTTCCTCAGTTAAATTATACTTTTACATTAAGCAAATTTATAGTTAGCATTAATGAAATTTATAGCTCACATATTTTTATTCTTATTTATAGCTTTTCTATCAACGCCCGCCATAGTGACGATGATTGAGAAGTCATGCGATACCTCTGTTTTCTTTACTTTATCTGAAGAAGAACATACTCAAAAAGAGGTTAAAAATTTTGTCTATCATGCTGAAATTGAATTTGGCTTCTTAGTAGGAAAACACAACAAATCAAGTTTGATCCTTTCTGAAAACCTATCCAAACACGATAAGATTTCCACCCCTATATTTTCCCCTCCGCCCGATATGGCATGATACTTCTGATTATATTTTAAAAAACAATCACTGTTGCATTTAAACATGTAATAGAAATTACGCACAAATTATTTAGTATTATGACAAAAAAAATAAATTCTTTTTGCCAACCTTAAATCGGATTTTGCATCTGGTTTAGTAGTTTTTTTGGTAGCGCTACCATTATGTTTAGGAATTGCAATGGCATCAGGTGCTCCATTGATGTCAGGAATTATTTCCGGAGTTATAGGAGGAATCGTGGTTGGCTTCTTGAGTACGTCTCATATCAGTGTTTCAGGACCGGCAGCGGGCCTTACCGCTATCATCTTAACTGCTATTACTGATTTTGGGGCTTTTGATATTTTTTTAACCGCTGTTTTTATCGCTGGATTACTTCAGCTAGCTTTGGGTTTTTTAAAAGCGGGCAGCATTTCAAATTATTTCCCTACCAATGTAATTGAAGGAATGCTTGCCGGTATTGGTATTATCATTATTCTGAAACAGATTCCACATGCGTTTGGTTATGATGCTGATTTTGAAGGGGATCAATCTTTTATTGAAAGTGATGGTAGTAATTCATTCTCTTCATTATTAGAAGTTTTTAATCATATTCAATTGGGGTCAGTAGTGATAACCGTGGTATCATTAGTGATATTAATTGCTTGGGATAAAGTTGCTTTTTTAAAGAGATTAAAATTAATTCCAGGTGCATTAATAGCAGTGGTCTCAGGAATTTTACTAAACGAATTTTTCATCTTATCTGGTAGTTCTTTGGCAATTTCAAATACACACCTCGTTACGTTACCAGTACCTACTTCTTTTGATGAGTTAAAATCGATTGTTATTACTCCGAATTTCTCAGGCTTTTTAAACCCTAAAGTATGGATTGTAGGATTGACTATTGCGATAGTTGCCTCTATTGAGACGCTACTATGTATCGAAGCTGCTGATAGGATGGATGTACGTAAAAGATATACTGACACTAATGTGGAGCTTAAAGCACAAGGATTAGGTAATATTTTAAGTTCGCTTATTGGTGGTTTACCCATGACTTCTGTTGTGGTAAGGTCTTCAGCAAATAATAATGCTGGTGCTAAATCAAAGATGTCAGCGATTATCCATGGTGTACTCCTATTAATCAGTGTGCTGGCAGTACCTGTTATTTTAAACAAGATTCCATTAGCAACATTAGCAACAATATTAATCTTAGTAGGTTATAAATTAGCGAAACCGGCCACCTTTAAACATTTTTGGGAAAAAGGAAAATATCAATTTATTCCTTTTATCGCGACTTTAGTAGCGGTGGTTACAACAGACTTGCTTAAAGGAGTACTTTTAGGGATTGTAATTAGTATTATTTTCATACTGAAGGGGAATTTAAAAAGAGCTTATAGTTTTAAGAAGGAAGAGTATGTTGATGGTGATATTATCCATATTAATTTAGCACAAGAGGTTTCGTTTTTGAATAAGGCGGCAATTAAAAGTACTTTAAACGATGTTCCAGAGAATTCTAAAGTAGTAATAAGTGCAGAGGATACGGTTTATATTGCGCATGATATTTTAGATTTAATTAGAGAGTTTAAAGAGACTAGAGCGGTAGATGAAAATATTAAGGTAAAGCTTAAAGGTTTTAAAAAAGCGTATTATATAGACAATAGTCCAGATATTGCTAATCATGTTTCATTTGAGCATTATTATGATTCTGCCAAACGAGTGATGGTGAAAAAAGAAGTGGTTAAAGAAGGTTTCAAAGAGTAAATAAAACGAGTAGGATATTGTTAATCACATTTTTAAAGTGTTTTACTGGCAACGATCTACCGTTTTCAACTGATTTAATAATTTAAAAAACATAAGAAAATGAGCGATTTTTATAAAAAGATATTAGAGAATAATAAAAAGTGGGTGGAGCAAGCATTAGCTACAGATCCAAATTTTTTTGAAGATTTAGCCAAAGGTCAAACACCACCATTATTATGGATTGGTTGTTCGGACAGTCGTGTTCCTGCCAATGAAATCATTGGCGCAAAGCCAGGAGAGGTATTTGTCCATAGAAACATCGCCAATATGGTGGTCCATTCAGATATGAATATGCTTAGTGTATTAGATTATGCTGTTAATGTGTTAAAAGTAAAACATGTGATTGTTTGCGGCCATTATGGTTGTGGAGGAGTTAAAGCGGCTATGGGTAATCAATCTATAGGAATTATAGACAACTGGATTCGTCATATTAAAGATGTTTACCGTCTCCATAACTCCTATCTAGATTCTATCGAAGATGAAACGGAACGTTTCAACGCTTTTGTAGAAATTAATGCTAAAGAGCAGGTTTATGATTTATCTAAAACGTCAATTGTACAGGCAGCTTGGAAAAATGGCCAAGATTTAAGTATCCACGGTTGGGTTTACGGATTAAATTCCGGTTTTGTGACTGATTTAAAAGTCAATATCAGTTCAAACAAAGAATTGGATGAAGTTTACCAATTAAAATTATAAAAAA
>NZ_AJXL01000067.1 GCF_000264055.1 Flavobacterium sp. ACAM 123
AAACTTATTATAGTAAGGTTTTCATATTTCTCGACATCCTCCTTTGACCATAAATATTCTTTTCCTTTCGGTCTTTTAGTAAAGTCCCAATCAAGTGGCTCTTTTACATATACATAGAGATTTATGCGTTTTCTTCCAAGTACTTTTTGTTTTATTTCTTCCCGACTGATAAAATTAAAAGCGAAATAAGATGGGTCGCCTATAGTTCCAAGTACGTTTTTTATTTCTGGTTTAATCTCTTTCAGTAAAATTTTTAACGGTTTATTTATAAACTGTTGTTCATTTGTTTTTAATTTAGTGGCCTCAGTAGGTGTTTGTACTAATTGCTTTACTTTACAGCTATAATTTGTTAAAATGAGTAATATTGCGAAAATTTTAAGCGTATTTTTCATGATTATGTGTTTATTAGTTACAAGGAGTGGTACGGCCACTGCCAGGGAAGTTGTTTGAGGCGATTTAAGCAAGAAACCCTTTCGATTTTGAAAAAGAAAGGGTTTGGTGATTTTTTATTAAAATTAATCATTTCCAATGACTTTTATACGAATTACTTTAAGGTCACCATATTTTTCAATATCTTCCTTGGTCCATAGATACTCTTTGCCCTTAGGTCTTTTAGTAAAGTCTCAATCTAATGTCTCTTTTACATAAACATATAGTCCTAGTGAGTTTTTCTCTAATGGTCTTCGTTTTATTTCTTCAGTTTCGATAAATCTAAAAGAAAAGTAAGATGGATCGCCAATGTTGCCGTAATATGTTTTTATTTCTGGTTTAATCTCTTTCAGTAAAATTTTTAACGGTTTATTTATAAACTGTTTTTCATTCGTTTTTAATTTATGTGCATCATTAGGGGTTTGTACCATTTGTTGCGCGTTGCAACTGTCGTTTGCCACAAAAAACAATATGATTATAGTTTTAAATATTTTGTTCATGACTAAATAAGTTGATCCTCAAATAGGTTAAGATTTGAGAATTTATTTTGTTGATTACTGCTTTATCATAAGGTACTCACCTGTATGTATGCTAGCAGGCGGCGGGGCAGGATCTCCTTCTTTGTGGGTTATAAATTCATCCCAGAAGATTACTACCTTTAAAGCGGCAACACCATTTACTGTAGTTTGTCGTATTTCTATGCCGGCAATGTTTGGAGATTTATTATCTACAAAATTGAGCCTTAATCGTTTTTCTGTTGGGGAACAATCTGGACAGCCAAGTTGCGTGCCTATAATAATCGTATTTCCAGTTATAATATGATTAATCTCTTCATCTGTATAATTAACATTGATATTTGCTAATGTATTGCCTTTCTCTATACCATCTTTTATGAACTGAAACTCTCCAACAATAAGGTCTTCGTAGTAATATCCTGACGATTTTATTTTTTTCTTTAATATAAATTTTAATGATGTAGAACCGTTTGTATATAGATAAGTTCCGTCGTATCCATCAAGTACATTATTTACATCTTTGTAATAAGATCCTTTAATTCCTTCTCTAGAGGTAGAAATGTCATATATTAGATTCTGCGCTTTACAATTACTTAGGAAAAGGAAAATTGCGATATATTTAATATAATTTTTCATGATTATGTGTTTATTAGTTACAAGGAGTGGTACGGCCACTGCCAGGGAAGTTGTTTGAGGCGATTTAAGCAAGAAACCCTTTCGATTTTGAAAAAGAAAGGGTTTGGTGATTTTTTTTTTAAAAATCAATCATTTCCAATGACTTTGATACGAATTACTTTAAGGTCACCATATTTTTCAATATCTTCTTTGGTCCATAGATACTCTATACCTTTAGGTCTTTTAGTAAAGTCCCAATCTAAAGTCTCTTTTACGTAAACATATAATCCTAGTGAGTTATTCTCTAATAGTCTTCGTTTTATTTCTTCAGATTCAATAAATCTAAAAGAAAAGTACGATGGGTCGCCAATGTTGCCGTAAGATGTTTTTATTTCTGGTTTAATCTCTTTTAGCAAATTCTTCAAAGGTTTATTAATAAATTGTTGCTCAAACGTTTTTAATTTATGTGCATCATTAGGGGTTTGTACCATTTGTTGCGCGTTGCAACTGTAATTAAAAAATAGATAAATGACTGCGAGAAATTTAAATATATTTTTCATGGTTGTAAAGTTTAATGTTAATTGCAAGGTATTGAATTACATGTTTTTGTCCCGATCGCGCAGATATGTACATCATGCAGCTGATAGCGCAGAATTGCATTCTGTGCCCATTCCTATTGGTAACTAAAATAAATCTAACAAAATTACTTCTAATTCATAATCTAAACCGGCATAATTTCTTGCCGAAATAAAATAATAATCCTCTGGAAGAGTTACAATTTTGTCTTTTACAGGATTGTAATGAATGTAATTTATTTTTTGCTTGATAAACCAATTGCTTTCCACAATTTCTGCGTAATAACCATTTTGCCAAACTTTATATTTTTGCTCTTTTTTGAGGTGTTCACACGATTTTTGAAAATAATCCAACATCCACTCCCTTCGACTTTCAGGCTCTTCTTGTATTGTTTTTACAATTTGTTTAGAGGTAAATTTCTTGAAATCTCGCATAATGTCAGACAAAACAAAGCCTTCTTTCCCTTTACACAACAAATGCAAATGACTTGACATCAAACAATAAGCATAAATTTCTAAACCTTTCTTTTCTTGGCAATGTTTCAATGCATTGGTAATAACATATTTTTGACTCAATCTTGTAAAGACATCAATCCAACCCACTGTTGTTATAGTTATAAAATAGGCTTGGTCTGTTGTTGTGGCTTTATATTTTGTTGACTTTTTTTTGTTTTAAAAATACTAAAAAAAGCCACACCTTTTTATAGAATGTAGCTTTGTTGACTTGTATTGCCTGCTCAACTTTGTGAGCACAGCATGCAATTCTGCGCTATCTTTACAAGGAAATTATTGCATATCCAAGCAATCGGGTTATACCCTGAATTGGGATATCCAGACAAAGACAAAACCTGTGCAAAAACAATTGTTCGTCACGCTCGATGATGATGAGCAAAAAGTATACGATTACCTGTTGAAAACCGGAAAAGAACTGTTGGATATAATTGCCTTGCGATGTGATTTTACTATTTACAGAATGTCAGGAATGCTATTGAATATGGAACTCAAAGGTGTGATTCGGCCGTTGCCAGGGAATTTGTTTGAGGCGATTTGATTTTATAAAAATCCTCTTCAGGGTTTTAAACCCTGAAGAGGATGAGAGGAAAGAGCGGTATCTACAAAGACATTGCCAGATAGTTTTATGATACTATGGTTTTGATTATAGCAGCGGGCGCAAAGTCAAGAGACATTTGCGCAGCGTCTGTGCTATAAGGGAATACTGCGGAGAGCCATTAATTTTGTTTTAACTATTTATTCTTTTGGTTGGTTTATTACTTTTATTCGGATCACAATAAGATTACCATATTTTTCGGTATCTTCTTTGGTCCATTCCAATTCTTTTCCTTTAGGTCTTTGCTCCCATTTCCAAGCAATAGGTTCTTTTACGTAAACATATAACGAGACTTTGTCTTCATAACTTCCCTCATTTTTTTTATGTTGTTCCAAGGTTCTAAATCTAAACGAGAAAAACTGATGACCCACTTCATTGCTTGCTCCAGCAGTTTTTATCTCTGGTTTAATTTCGTTCAATAAATATTTTAGTGGTCTGTTGATAAATTGCTGCTCATTTGTTTTTAATTTATGGGCATCATTAGGGGTTTGCACCATTTGTTGCGATTTACAACTATAATTAATTAATAGTAGTAGTATTGAGAAAATTTTTAATGTGTTTTTCATGAATTTTTAATTCTCTAATCTTTACCAATTACTTTGATACGTATTACAGTAAGGTTGCCGTATTTCTCCACGTCTTCTTTTGTCCATAGAAATTCTTTACCTTTTGCTCTTTTATCAAAGTCCCATTCTACAGGTTCTTTTACATATACATATAATCCCAAGGAATTATTTTCAACAGGTCTACGTCTTATTTCCTCAGAATCTATAAATCTAAAAGAAAAATAGGACGGAAAATCTAAAGTTCCAAATGCAGTTTTTATCTCTGGTTTAATTTCGTTCAATAAATATTTTAGTGGTTTATTTAGAAATTGTTTCTCATTTATTTTTAATTTATAAGCATCGTTGGGAGTTTGTACCATTTGTTGTGCTTTACAGCTGCTATGTACTAATAAAAATAGTATTGCGAAAATTTTGAGTATTTTGTTCATGACTAAATAAGTTGATCCTCAAATAGGTTAAGATTTGAGAATTTATTTTGTTGATTACTGCTTTATCATAAGGTACTCACCTGTATGTATGCTAGCAGGCGGTGGAGCGGTATCTCCTTCTTTTCGGGTTATAAATCCATCCCAGAAGATTACTACCTTTAAAGCGGCAACACCATTTACAGTTGTTTGCCGTATGTCTATACCTGCAATGTTTGGAGATTTATTATCTACAAAACTGAGCCTTAATCGTTTTTCTGTTGGGGAACAATCTGGACAGCCAAGTTGCGTGCCTATAATAATTCTATTACCTGTTATAATGTGGTTAACAGATTCATCTGTATAATTAACGTTTATATTAGCTAGAGTGTTGCCTTTCTCTATACCATCTTTTATGAACTGAAACTCTCCAACTATAAGGTCTTCATAGTAATAACGATAAGATTTCAATTCTTTCTTTAATATAAATTTTAAAGATGTAGAACCGTTTTTATAAAGGTAGGTCCCGTCGTAGCCATCAAGCACGTTATATATATCTTTAAAATAGGATCCTTTTGTTTTTCCTAGATGGCCTTCAGTTATATTATAAATAGTTGATTGAGCGCTACAAGAACTTAGTATCAAAATAAATGCGATGTATTGAATATAATTTTTCATAATTTTATGTTTACTAGTTACAAGGTATTGGAGTAACAGATGAGTTATTTAAGGTTAGTTTGTTAAAATTATTTGATGCTGCATCAGCTTTGTACAGTTCTACGCCACAGTTTTTAAATTGTTCTAGAAAACTTTTTTCTAGTTCTCCTTTACTATTGGAATATGTTATTGCTTGCTCCATATGAATGGTCTTAATTCTCTCTTCTTCAGATAAAGTTGCATAGTCCGCATTATTCCAAATATTTCCTACTTGAGCCCTTAATACATCAATATTACTTATTTTTAGCATGTAGGTGTTTGTATTCCCATTAGCATCTTTACAAACTAAACCATTAAAAGCTTCGCCTTGTCGGCTGAGAAATGCTCCGTCGTAAACAGCAAGTAAAAATCGAACGTCTTGAAAAGAAAACATCGCATATCCGTTTGATGGATGAGAATGAAAAGCTCCAATACTAGATTTATTGGTGGCTAATAATACTGAGAATTCTTGATCAGACGAAACTTGATTGAATTCGTAACTAAAGCTTTGATCTTTATTCATTGTTTTTTGACCTCAACCCCTGCCTCCTTAACGTTTACAATAGCTTTGACTTTATCTTCAAGCCATTTAATGTTTGATTTTATGTTGTTTGTCTGGCCAGAGTTGAAGTCTAATAAATCTTTAATTTGATTGCAAGGATCTACATCAGTATCTGGTTCAGGCTCAACAGCGGGACCTCCACCACCTCCAAATCCACCATCCCATAAATAATTATATTCAGGCTTAACGTCTTCGGGTCGATCCCATATGTAAGTGATGACAGGAAATTTATTGATTATTATTACTTCATCTAATGGTATAGGCTCTTGTGCGCTTCTGAGGTTATAGCTGGTCTTTGTATTGATTGTAGCTAACTTAGACACCAATAATCCTTTTTTTGCTCGAAAACCATTGACAAAAGTTCCATCAATTTTGTTTAGCATTATTATTCCCGAAAAGTCTTGTGCTGTCGCGTCAGTGTCTGGATACATAGTAAAGACAATACTTTTCAATTCGTCTTTTATTTTGATTAAAAGAATTCTGCTGTATCTAGTTCTTGTGTTGTTAGACAAAGGGATAACGGTCAATAGTTGATCGCTATTTGTTATTTTTTCTTGCGCAATATTATTTAAATCGGCTGTTTCCGCTTGTTTTTTTCCTTTTATTGATCTGGAAGTGATCGTATTTTGTGCGAGATAAAGCATTGCCTCCTCCTTACTTACCGTTTTAATAGTATTTTCATCGGTAGCAATTTCTTCAACTTGGCAATTAGTTAAGCTTAGTGCAACTATAAAAAGCAATAAAAATTTGCTAATGTAGCTTTGTGGTTTGTTTCATTAATTGGTTTGTAAAGTTAAGATTATTCATGCAAATTGTCTGTGCCAAATCTAGTTAAAATAAACCGTTTGTCAAATACCCACTTTTAATGATTTTTCAAACAAAAACAGCTTTTACTTAAACTCTAAAAAGTATTGTGAATCATATAAAAAAATTAGCTACCAAACCCCAGTTTTTCGCGAACTCTTTCTAGAACGCCATTGGCCACATCCGATGCTTTTTCGGCACCAATTTTTAATAAAACATCTACCTCAGGAAGATTGTTGATGTAGTAATTGTATTTTTCTCTTTCGGTTTTGAATGTTTCAGTGATTAATTCAAACAAAGCTTGTTTGGCGTGACCGTAACCATAGTTTCCTCCAAGATAATTAGCTTTCATAGTTGCTAACTGCTCTTCGCTTGCTAATAATTTATAAATAGCAAACGCATTACAAGTTTCTGGATCTTTTGGGTCTTCTAGTGGTGTGCTGTCGGTTTCAATGCTCATCACCTGTTTGCGCAGTGACTTGTCATCCAGAAATATATTGATGATATTATTGGCTGATTTACTCATTTTTCCACCATTAGTTCCAGGAATCAGCATACTATCCTCCTGAATTTTAGCTTCTGGAATAACGAAGGTTTCGCCCATTTGATGGTTGAATCTTGACGCAACGTCTCTAGTTATTTCAAGATGTTGCAATTGGTCTTTCCCTACGGGTACCAACTCTGCATCATACAATAAAATATCGGCAGCCATCAACATCGGGTACGAAAACAACCCTGCGTTTACATCTTCTAATCGATCGGCTTTGTCTTTAAACGAATGCGCTAAAGTCAAACGTTGAAAAGGAAAAAAACAACTCAAATACCAAGACAATTCCGCTGTTTGTGGTACGTCCGACTGTCTGTAAAAAACCACTTTATTAACATCTAGTCCACAAGCCAGCCAAGCTGCTGCTGTGCTGTAAGTATTCGTTCTCAATAATTCTCCGTTTTTTATTTGCGTGATAGAATGCAAATCGGCAATGAAAAGAAACGATTCGTTTTTAGGATCATTTGATAATTGTATTGCCGGTATAATTGCGCCTAGTAAGTTTCCTAAATGTGGAGTTCCTGTACTTTGAACGCCTGTAAGTATTTTAGCCATTGTGATTTTTTTCTGAAGTGCGAAGTTCGTGTAGTTTATTTAGTTATTTACCGCAAAGTTCGGAAAGTTTTTTCGCAAAGTTTGCAAAGAATATTTTTTTCAAGGCCTAAGGTATTAAAATGATGAATAACTTAGTAATTATAGGTTATTAACGACCCTTCTGATTCCGTTTTTTAATAGAATTTCATTAAAGTTGATAAGAAGTCCTAGTTTGTGTTTTCCCAGTTTTAAATAAGTTAAGGTCTGAGCTAAATGAATAACGGTTAAAGAATCTACACTTTTAAGTTCGATTATCAACTTCTTTTCAACTAATAAATCTACTCGGTAACCACAATCCAAATAAACGTCTTCGAATATTAAAGGCATGGCTTTTTCTTTTTCAACAAATAAGCCAGCTTGATTAATTTTAAAATACAAGCACTCTTTATAAGCGTTTTCTAATAAACCAGGACCAAGTCCTCTGTGTACGTCAATTGCTAAACCAATTACAATGTTAGAAATCTCATTTTCAGTCATTCTTGTTTTTTACTTTGCGTAAAACTTTGCGTTCTTTGCGGTTATATTTCCCAAATTTAATTCTTTTTAATAATAGTATCATTGGAATCCTTATTTTTGAAGTCATGAAAGGAATAAAAATAATTTTCTGGACTTTATGGCGGATGTGGTTTTATGTTTTATTTGCTATCCCCATAGTGATTATGTTGCCGTTTTTATTAGTGTCTATAGTTTCTGAAAAAGGCTATCCGTATTATTTCAAGATGGCGCGTATTTGGGCAAAATTCATTCTATTCGGAATGGGGTTTTACTATAAAATCGAAAAAAGTCAAGCATTAGAGCTGGATAAAAGCTATATGATTGTGGCCAATCATACCTCTATGGCTGATATTATGCTGATGCTTGCCACGGTCAAAAACCCATTCGTGTTTGTTGGAAAAAAGGAATTGGGTAAGATTCCGTTATTTGGTTTTTTCTATAAAAGGACTTGTATTTTAGTGGACAGGGGCTGTTCAAAAAGTCGCTTGAAGGTTTTTAATGAGGCGCAGAAAAGATTAGACCGCGGTTTAAGTGTTTGTATTTTTCCTGAAGGTGGCGTTCCTGATGATGAGTCGATACTTTTGGATACGTTTAAAGACGGCGCATTCCGTCTTGCAATTGAACATCAAATTCCAATAGTACCTATCAGTTTTGCCGATAATAAAAAGAGACTTTCCTATACTTTTTTCAGCGGTGGTCCCGGATTAATGCGGGTTAAAATACACGAACAAATCGAAACCTTTGGAAAAACTGGGGTAGACAGAAGACATATCAGGGAGGATGTTCGGGATGTCATTTATACTCAGTTAGTAAAGTTTGAGAATGAATCAAAAGAGAAAAAACCGATTTTGGCAAAAAATAAAGTATAAAAAAAGAGTTGGCCATGGCCAACTCTTTTTTAGTTTTATGCGTCTGCTAATTCTTTTATTCTTGCTTTAATTTTGATTTCAAGCTCATCGGCTAATTCCGGGTTGTCTTTAATCAACGATTTTACCGCATCACGGCCTTGTCCTAATTTGGTTTCACCATAACTGAACCAAGAACCTGCTTTTTTAATAATTTCAAATTCTACGGCAAGATCTAAAATCTCTCCTGTTTTTGAAATTCCTTCACCGTACATGATGTCAAACTCAGCAATTTTAAAAGGCGGAGCTACTTTGTTTTTCACCACTTTTACTTTAGTTCTGTTACCCAGAACGCTGTCCCCGTCTTTAATTTGTGTAGAACGACGAATATCTAAACGCACCGAAGCGTAAAATTTTAATGCATTTCCACCGGTGGTTGTTTCCGGATTTCCGAACATCACTCCAATCTTCTCTCTCAATTGATTGATAAAGAAAACAGTACAATTAGTTTTGCTTATTGTTCCAGTTAATTTTCTTAATGCTTGAGACATTAAACGGGCATGAAGTCCCATCTTAGAATCTCCCATTTCTCCTTCGATCTCACTTTTTGGAGTCAAAGCAGCAACGGAGTCAATAACAACAATATCAATTGCCCCTGAACGAATCAGGTTTTCAGCGATTTCTAATGCTTGCTCTCCATTATCTGGTTGAGAAATAATAAGGTTTTCGATATCTACCCCTAATTTTTCAGCATAATTTCTGTCGAAAGCATGTTCCGCATCAATAAAAGCGGCAATTCCACCTGCTTTTTGAGCTTCTGCGATAGCATGAAGCGTCAACGTGGTCTTTCCAGATGATTCTGGACCGTATATTTCAATAACTCTTCCTCTTGGGTAACCACCAACTCCTAATGCTAAATCGATACCTAAAGATCCTGAAGAAATAGTTTCTACTTCCACGATCGCTTTATCGCCCATTTTCATTACTGTTCCTTTTCCGTAGGTTTTATCCAGTTTGTCAAGCGTAAGTTGTAGCGCTTTTAATTTAGCTTCTTTCTCTGTACTCATCTTCTCTTTTACCTTTTCTTTCATCTATTTGTATTATTTTTCTATCTGTAACAAAATAACAGGATGGATTATTATCCTGAAAATTTCATTTAAAAGTAATCGTATGTTTTAGTAAAAATACTTCTTTTTATGATGTGAATTTTTACTTTTATTTTTTTTTTGAACTATCGATTGTGCGAAAAATCGATTGTGGTTAATGCTTGTTTTTACAGGAACAAGGCCTTTAATTCTGTGGCTTCTTCTGGTTTCATTTTTCCAGCCAGAACCAAACTGAGTTGTTTGCGTCTTAACGCTGCGTCAAAACGTTCTTGTTCCAGCTCTGTTTCCGGAATTATTTGGGGCACTTCCACCGGTCTTCCCGTGTCATCCACAGCAACAAAAGTGTAAATGGCCTCATTGGCCTTTGTTTTATTACCAGACTCTCTGTCTTCGACCCAGATGTCGATAAAAATCTCCATCGAGCTTTTGAAAGCTCTGGAAACTTTAGCCTCTACAGTAACCACACTTCCTAATGGAATGGCTCTATTGAAAGCTACGCTATTTACGGATGCCGTGACTACTATTCTTCTGGAATGTCTTCTCGCGGCAATACTTGCGGCACGATCCATCCGAGCTAATAATTCACCACCAAAAAGGTTATTCAAAGGATTTGTTTCGCTAGGTAATACTAAATCAGTTAGCGTTGTCAGGGATTCGGAAGGATGTTTTGGTCTCATTTTATATGTCAATCTAATTACTTTTTTCTTTATTGGTAGCAAAAATAGTTAAAACTATGTACTTTAAAGCATCGCTGGTTCTAAAACCTTTTGGTCACTGCTTAAAAAGAATGAAGGCATTTAATCGGCTCAATCGGTGCGTGCTTTTAGCTACCCCTATTTGCAGTAGCTAAACTATAAGTTATAAGTTTATAGTGATTATTCTTGTAGTCTAATTTAACCAGTAAACGGCCATTACTGCCGGTATAAAATAAATGACAACGGTTCTTGCTCCATCGTAATCTTTTGCTAGTCGTTGACCAAAAAGCAGCATAAGTAAGGTTATACAAGAAAAGAGTGCGCCGTAGAAACCAAATGTTCTACCGTTGTTTATCAATAATTCGATACAGCCTACAATACATAAAATGCCGGATATTAATTCTAATACCAGAACATTTGCCAATGCTAATGGCACCTGATTTCGCAATGGTGTTTTAGCAAAATGATCTTTTAACCAGTTAACGTTGTCTTTCCAATAAAATAGTTTGTCATAACCGGACTGGAGAAAGGAGATTGCTAAAAAAATTAAAAGTAAAATAGAGGCAACGTTGTTCATGTGGTTACTTTTTATGGATTAGTCTGGTAAGCTTAATGGATAAATCAGTTAAAATGATTTTTGCGTTCCCGTTTCTTTCTACGTGATACATGGCATCAGAGAGTTCTTTAAAAATAGCGTTAATGTTGTTGCCATTTACAAAGGGAGCAAAATTTTCTAATTTGAATTTATCGACTTTTGGTTCAAAGTAAACTAATCCTTTAGTCTCGTAATTCATCATTAATGCTTGACGGAACATTTCGATACAAAATTGAAGGAATTTCTTTTGGGTTTCTCTTCCCAAACCTGCAATTTTTTCACTCCAAAGAATCAAATCTTGAATCGCTGAAGCATTTCCTTTTGCTTGGAATGCCGCGCGAACCCAGGTGACAAACCATTGCTCAAAAGGATGCTCTTCATCATCGGCATGAAGTAAATGTAAAGCTATGTTGTAATTTCCCTGTGCCTGATGTGCGATTTTTGCCGCTATGTTTGGATCAGTCTGCTCTCGCAATATCAAAGCTTCTGCGATGATAGGCTCACTCAAACCGTTAAAATGTAAAATTTGGCAACGGGAACGTATTGTTTGAATTATATCTTCTTCATTCTCAGTAATCAAAATAAATACGGTCTTTTCCGGTGGTTCTTCTAGTAGCTTTAATAATTTATTGGAAGCGGCAATATTTAACTTATCGGCCATCCATATAACCATCATTTTATACCCTCCTTCATATGATTTCAAGGATAACGATTTTAGAATTTCCTGTGCGTCATCCACTCTGATTTCGCCTTGCTTGTTTTGAACGCCCAATATGGCATACCAGTCAAATAAGCCACCATAAGGATTCTTAGTTATGAATTGTCTCCAATCCGTAATGAAATCAATACTTTTCGGGTTTTTTTTTACTTCTTCGGTGGTTACGGTAGGATAGGCAAAGTGTAAATCAGGATGCGATATTTTTTGGAACTTTAGATTACAAGCTTGATTGACACCGTTATTTTCTCCGTTTTGATTGCCACACAAAATATATTGTGCGTAAGCAATCGCCATGGCTAAGGTACCGCTTCCTTCTGGACCAACAAACAATTGTGCATGCGGGATCCTACCCAAATCGGCACTGCGTGTTAGATGACTTTTTATGTGTTCTTGCCCTAAAATTTCAGAAAATTGCATAAAGCAAAGATATAAGAAAATGGGTTAGTCTAAAATTTTACAGGGCAAAGTTTAGTAAAATGTAACGGCAAAATGACATTGGATATTCCAATATTTAAGAAAGAGTAATTGCCTCTTTTTGTGAACATATCACTTATTAAATGACATAAAAATAAAATGGTTGTCTATTTACATCGATTTCGTTGATCATATGGCGGTTTTTTTGGTTTTTTCAAATTCAATAACACTCTAAAAGGGCTATATTTGATGTTCGTTCAAATAAACAAACTAAAAACAGACCTGATGAAGACTTTAAAAGATTTTGATTTCAAAAATAAAAAAGCAATAATACGTGTTGATTTTAATGTGCCTTTGGACGAAAGTCTTAATGTGACCGATGCCACTCGAATTGAAGCGGCTAAGCCCACGATAGATGCAATTTTAGCGCAGGGTGGAAGTGTAATTTTGATGTCTCACTTAGGGAGACCAGAAGGTGTAGAAGAAAAATACTCCTTGAAGCATATTTTGAAAACAACTTCAGAAATTCTTGGGTTGCCAGTTAATTTTGTTTCTGACTGTATTGGTAAAGAAGCTGAAAATGCTGCGGCAGCATTAAAATCAGGCGAGGTGTTGTTATTGGAGAACTTGCGTTTTCATAGTGAAGAAGAAGCTGGAGAAGTTGGTTTCGCAAAACAACTTGCGGCATTGGGAGATGTGTACGTGAATGATGCATTTGGAACAGCACACAGAGCACATGCTTCGACTACTATCATTGCTCAGTATTTTGAAAACAAAAAATGTTTCGGGTTGTTATTAGCTAAAGAGATAGAGAGTTTAAATAAAGTATTAAAAAATAGCGAGAAGCCCGTAACAGCAGTGCTTGGTGGATCAAAGGTGTCTTCTAAAATTACCGTTATCGAAAATATTTTGGACAAAGTAGACCACATGATTATCGGTGGTGGAATGACCTTTACTTTTGTAAAAGCTATGGGAGGAAAAATTGGAGATTCTATTTGTGAAGACGACAAACAGGAATTGGCTTTAGAAATTTTAAGATTGGCAAAAGAGAAAGGAGTACAAATTCACATTCCAGTTGATGTTATTGCAGCAAATGCGTTTTCAAATGATGCCGAAACTAAAATTGTTGATGTAAGTGAAATTCCTGATGGATGGCAAGGTTTGGACGCAGGACCAAAATCATTGGCGAACTTCGAAAAAGTAATAATGGAGTCAAAAACGATACTTTGGAATGGTCCTTTAGGAGTTTTTGAAATGGAAAATTTTGCTAATGGTACTATTGAGCTTGGTAAATTTATAGCAGCTTCCACGGCAAAAGGAGCCTTTTCTCTTGTGGGTGGTGGTGACTCTGTAGCAGCGGTAAAGCAATTTGGTCTTGAGGACAAAATGAGCTACGTTTCTACCGGTGGAGGAGCCATGCTTGAAATGCTGGAGGGTAAGGTATTGCCAGGAATCGCAGCTATTTTAGACTAGAATTTCAGTTTTAACAATTTTTATAGAAGTTTGTAGTTATAACAGATTAAGTTTGTAAAAAAATAGTTCCTTAATCGTTTAGAATTAAGGATGTTGACAACCGTAATATGAATTTAAAAAATATATCACTATCCTTCATTTTATTAACATCAATTCCTTCGTTTTCGCAACAAGTTGCAGAAAGCAAAGGAATTGTTAGTATAGATACAAATCTCTCCTATCTGGACTCGATTAAAAAGACCTTTGTAAAAGATGAAATGGCTGCTTGCGTAGACAGTTTATGGATGAAGGAATTGACTAATCTCGAGTTGTACAATGACATCACCTCAGATATTGAGAACCTCAATATGGACGCGAGGGTAGATTATGAATTGCCTACAGAATTGCTAAAATCAAGATTGGAGGCTATGAACGCAAAATCGCCTTTCAAGATTGAATACAATCAGAGCTTAGAGAATGTAATTAAATCGTTCCTGAAATACAGGAAACATTCCTTTGAGCGATTAATGGCTATTTCTGAATATTATTTTCCTATGTTTGAAGAGGCTTTCGCCAAAGAAAATGTGCCCTTGGAGATAAAGTATTTGGCTATTGTTGAATCAGCACTAAACCCAAAGGCAGTTTCCAGAATGGGTGCTACCGGACTTTGGCAGTTTATGTACCAAACTGGAAAACAATACAACTTAAAGATTGATTCGTATGTAGATGAACGAAGTGATCCTTTGAAATCGACAGCCGCTGCCGCAAAATACATGTCTAATATGTATTCCATTTTTGGCGATTGGGAATTAGTATTAGCATCTTATAATTCAGGACCTGGAAATGTTTCTAAAGCAATTAGACGCTCCGGAGGAAAACAAAGCTATTGGGACATCAGAAAACACCTTCCAAGAGAAACACAGGGATATGTTCCGGCATTTTTAGCCACGATGTATTTGTATGAATACCACAACGAGCATGGAATAAAAGCAGATAGAGCAGTGGTGCAGCACTTCGCCACTGATACTATAATGATCAAAAAGCAAATGTCATTTAAGCAGGTTGCGGACTTACTAGATGTTCCTGTTGCGCAATTGCAATTACTGAATCCTTCTTACAAATTAAATATCATTCCTTTTTACAACGACGAGAATCATTATTTGAGATTACCAACAGAGAAAATAGCGGCATTTGTTTCGAATGAAGACAAAATGTATGCTTATGTGCAACACGAACTTGATCTTAAGGAACACCCTTTTCGAAACGAAAGAGCGGTAGTGAAAAGTGGGGAAAACGGCAGTGAAACAAAAACGACTACACGCAGCGCAACCAAATATTATAAAGTAAGACGAGGCGATAATCTTGGTGCGATTGCTAACAAGTACGACGTCGCTGTGTCTGAAATTAAGAAATGGAACGGACTGAGAAGCAATACTATCGCTTATGGTAAAAGTTTGAAAATCATTACTACGGAAACGGTGGTTCAAACTGTCAAGAAAGAACCTAAGGCAGCAATTGCTTCCTCAGATGTAAAAGTCGTAAAGGAAGTTAAAATCACAAAAGAGCTTAATACAGATACGTTATCCGCGAATACCGCCGCTGTCTATATTGTTCAAAAAGGAGATGATTTAAACAGTATTGCTCAAAAAAACAAGGTTACGGTAGCTGAAATTAAAAAGTGGAATTCCCTCTTGAGTACAACGATTCAATTAGGAGCTTCTTTAAAAGTTGCAGAAAAAAATACCGATTCTAAGAATGATATTGCTGCAGAGGTCGTCCAGAAAGACATCGAATATACAGTCCAAAAAGGAGATAATCTCGAAAATATAGCGAAGAAATTTGGTGCTTCTTTAGCCGATTTGAAAGAATGGAATCAGTTGTCAGGTCAAAACATTGTTTTGGGCAAAGTCTTGATCGTTGCTAAAAATGAAGTGGCCATTAATACGGTCCAAGCCTCGATAGATTCATTCAAAAAAAAGAGTAATGCCGCTGCGGTTTCTACAAAACCGAGAATTGAGTATTATGTTCAAAAAGGCGATTCTTTATATAGCATAGCCAAAAAGCATCCGGGGATTACGATTTCAGATATTAAAAAGTGGAACGATATTCGAGATGAAAACATCAAACCTGGAATGAAGTTAAAGATTAGCGGATAATCTGTTGAATAGTTATTTTGAACTCCATGCAGTCCAATAAAAAATGGACTATTTCCATAGTGTGTCAAAAAACTGGCACAATTCATTGGCAGTAGGACAATATTCTCGGACTAATTAATAACTAAAATTGGTATAACTTCTATAAATTTGGGTTTTATTCCATAATACGATCAGAATGAAGAAAACCCATTTTTTAATGCTTCTTATTTCCGTTTTGTTTTTTTCCTGTAAAAAGGAAAACACAAACGTTATTCGAAAAACTACAGGAGAAGTCAATAATATCGCTGTTATTATTGATGATCAGCAGTGGAATGGCGAGATAGGGGACAGTATAAGAAACAAGTTTGCTTCTCCGGTAATCGGCTTGCCGCAAGAAGAACCTCTTTTTACCATAAATCAATATCCTGTTAAACTTATGGAAGGATTTATGACAGACAGTAGAAACATTATTATAGTAAAAATAGGGGAGAAAAATAATTTTACGATTAATAAAAATCAGTACGCTGAACCCCAAAATGTTTTTCATATTTCAGGGAAAACAGGGGCTGCTATCTTGGCTATTTTCCAAAAAAACACTCCGGAAATAATTCAAATTATTCGCCGGACCGAAATTGAGGAATGTCAAAGAATTAATAAAAAAGCACTTCTTGACCCCAGAATAATTACCAATAAATTCGATATCAAAATAGACGTCCCATCCGATTATAAATATATGATACAGGAATCCAATTTTATTTGGTTGAAGAAAGAATTAGTGAGCGGGAACACCAGTTTGCTACTGTATCAAGTCCCAATTAATGCTATAAAAAACAAGAATAATTTAGTTTCCAATATCATTAAAATAAGAGATTCTATAGGAGCTTTATACATTCACGGAAAAGAACCTGATACAGATATGATTACTGAAGAAGCCTATTCTCCTTATTTTTTTAAGATTAAGCTGGACGACAAGGTAACCTATGAAATGAAAGGAACCTGGGAGTTGAGGAATGATTTCATGTCGGGACCTTTTATTAATTATGCTATTCTCGATGAAGAAAATCAAAGAGTGCTGTTTCTGGAAGGCTTTTGCTATTCTCCATCGAAAGAAAAACGGGATTTCATGCATCAACTGGAATCCATTATAAAATCAGTTACCGTGCTTAAAAAAGGAACCGTAAAATAGCACAAGTCGCAAAATCTAAACTTTTAATAAAATAAACTATCCATGGCAATACAATGGAAAACAAAGCCTTTTGAGGCACTTTCAGTAAACGAATTATATGATTTACTTAAATTAAGGAGTGAGATCTTTGTAGTGCAGCAAAATTGTGTGTATCTCGATCTCGACGGCAAAGACAAGCTCGCGTTGCATCTTTTTGGAGAGTTTGAAGGAAAAGTGGTGGCTCATGCCCGACTTATTAAACCCGGAATTAGTTTTGATAACGCTTCGATAGGAAGAGTGGTTGTCGATGCTAATTACCGTGATAGAAAATGGGGACATGATTTGATGCGAGAAGCCATCACTGGAATTGCATTGCATTATGGTGAAAGTAAAATAACCATTGGCGCTCAGCTATACTTAAAGAAGTTTTATGAAAGCCATGGATTTGTACAAACTAGTGAGATGTACCTGGAAGATGATATTCCTCACATTGATATGAATAGAGAGTAGTGTTATGTTTTAGTAATAAGAAACTCAACTCTCCTGTCAAACTCTTCCCCTTTTCCCAAGGGGAATTTATTACCAACACCCTTATAAGACATTCTCAAGCTGTTGATGTTTTTCTTCATTAGATAGAGGAAAACAGATTTGGCCCTATTGACAGATAGTTTTCTCTCGTTGGTCGCCCGATCGATTGCGTCAGTATAGTAACTAGGAGTACAGCATACATGACCTATGATTTCAAATTCAAGGTTTTTATTGGAGTTAAGAATCTTCGCTATTTTATCTAATTCTTGTCTGGATTGCGAATTTAGCGTACTGCTTCCGAACGGGAAATATATTTTTTCTAAGTAAATGCGATCGCCTGCGGTATGTTGATCTTGAAAAGAATTGTATATTCCCGCTCCAAAACTATTTTTTCTAACAAGCACAAGATCAACACGACGATTCTTGGAGCGTATTTCACTCCAATTTTCTATAACATCATCAGTTATAATCACTCGACCTTTGCCTTCAATAATTACAATTTTGTTTTTATTAAAACCATGTGAAGTAAGTATATTTCTCACAGTGCCCACTCTTTGTTCTGATAATTTATAATTGTAATCAGCATTTCCTCTATCGTCACAATAACCATAGATTTGGATAGACTCGATTGTAGCCGTATCGACCTTTCTAATAAATTTTAAAATGCTTTGTTCTTGTTGACTGTCAAGTCCATATTTATCAAAATCAAAATATACGGTTTGAACTTTTTCTGTTTGAGCGTTGAGGTAGCCAAAAAAAAGTAACGCTATTATTTTAAAATAGCCCAGCATTAAATTTTTAAAATATTTTTATAGTCAACGCTATTGTTTAGAATACTGACGGATTTCTTTATTTCTGAATTTGTTTTTATATAATACCTATAAAGTCCTTCCTGATATTGGTAACGTTTAATAATTTCATCAACAATCAAACCTTTAATTTCTTCTTGGTTTTTATCTAAAAGTGTTTCTTCGCTTTTTTGAATTGCCACAAGGAGTTGCTCGTATTCTGTACTGATGGTAGCATCTATTTTTTCTTTTTTGGCTAGTGCCAAAGTGTTTTTTAGCGCTTGCTCTGTTTCCGTGTCGAATGCTATGTTCTGAGTTTTTAAAAATTGCTTGAAGTTTAAGTAATCTGCAGTCGATAAAGTGGGTATTTGATCGCCCAAATTCGGGTTTTTATAATAATAGTCGGTGGCAAAATTGAAAATCCCATCATTTTTTAGCAGGGCGTTGGCAATAGCACTTGTTTTAGTTTCTTCCAGTTGTATGTCGGGTAAAATGCCGCCACCGTCGTAAACACTTCTTCCTTTCCGAGTTTTAAAGCTGTTGTAATTTTTTTCCTCTGTCCTGATGGCTGCTCCATTCTTGTCTTTGTGTGCATAATCTAAAGCTTGAATGCATCGTCCTGAGGGTGTATAATACCTGGAAATAGTTACTTTTAATTGGGTATTATACATCAATTCTATCGGTTTTTGCACCAGACCTTTTCCAAAACTTCGGCTACCTACTACAACGGCGCGGTCTAAATCCTGCAGCGCTCCTGCAACAATCTCTGATGCTGAAGCACTTTTATCATTTATAATAATTACTAATGGAATTTCAGTATCTATCGGCTCCATTGTTGTCTTATAGGTGTTGTTGTGTTTTTCGTTTTTAGATTTTGTGGTTACTATAGCTTCGTTTTTCGGCACAAACAGATTGCAGATGTTTACCGCTTCGTTTAGTAAGCCTCCGGGATTGCCTCTCAGGTCTAAGATAATTCTTTCAGCGCCCTGTCGCTTTAGTTCCTCTAAAGCCATTTTGGTTTCGTAGGATGCTTTTTTGTTAAAATGAGCCAATACGATATACCCTGTTTTCGCATCTATTTTCGAGAAAAACACTACCGATTTTATTTCGACTTCATCAAGAATGATTTGTGCTGTATTTGGTTTTTTTTGACGGATGTATTTG
>NZ_AJXL01000068.1 GCF_000264055.1 Flavobacterium sp. ACAM 123
CTTTTTATATGTTTTGTGTTGATCACGGTTACGGAGACGACCTTAGGAGGCTTTCGCATAGCATCGTAGTTTTTAAAAACGTTTGTTTTGAAGTAATAATTCGGAGAGCTTTCAATAAAGGAAACTACTCGACTTTAGTAGTTTCTTGTTTTTATTCATTTGTAATCCCTTTGTTTGTGCGCGCTGGTACGTTTTAAATTGGCGTAAATAGTATTATATGCTATAATTGTAATCTACAACCATCATAAATTCATATTTTTTTTCCTATCTGTGATACGTAGGTTTCAAAGTGGTACTTTCGTGTCTTCTCGATCTAAAGCAAAATAGGAATTAGTAAGCGCACATTACTTAAGTCAAACACATGACTCGCCGATAATTCAGATGTCGTTTGGCAGAATGTTTTTGTCTTTCCCCAAATTTTGTAGAGGTACACATTAGGGGTGTTCTAGTTCTTTCTTTTTCTTGAACCCGATTCGCGCGGTCATAACCGATATGAATAACATAGCTGGCATTGCAATCTTCCAGTGGGGACATGAAAAAAAGGCGCAAACCATCAATCCTAGAGCAAATCCACTTATCCAGAAGAAAATATTTTGAGATTTTATCATTGAATTTGGTATTAGTTTGACAAATAATATTAGCTACAGCACAAAGTATTAATTACTGTTAACACATATTTCTTAAGGTGATGATTTACAAATGGAATTTTTAGATAAAATATTTAAAATTAATCAGGCAATAACTAGTTTTAAAAGAAAGTGTCGTCAAAATTCTAATGTCTACAAAGAGAAACCCCTACTTAAAAGTTCTTCTATTATGCGCAGTACTTCTCTATGAAGAGTACTAACATTATTTTTTTTAAAATTAAGATACTGTCTATTAGACTAATATACAATCTTTTTTTAAGTTACGTATCTCTATTTTGAAAATTTTATTTGGGAATTTATAAACAGTTTGGTATTTGGTAGCTAAAGCAAATGACGATACTCCAAAAACAACTTATGGCTTGAAGTCACTACATCATTGCTAAAAAGCAAAATCAATGGACGGATAATTAGAAGATAAGAGCTGGATTATTATTTAAAAACTATCCCTCTTTGCGTCAATGGTAGGACCATACACTTGAGTTTACAAAGATATTTTAATAAACGTCAAGAGAAATAGCCCAAGAACAAATCTTAGTCTGGATAAAGAAAACAAAATCATCAAAATTAGATGATTTTAATACCGCAGCAAACAGTTTAAAATATCATTTAGAAACTATTTTGAACTTCTTTTAGAAACGCCATACAAATGCAAACACTCCATCTTCTAATTCAAAAGCAAAGCTCTTTAGAGCCAATCAAAGAGGTGTTGTAGAAGTGAAACTCTTTCTGTTTTTAATGATTTTTTTAATTGATCCTCAGAAAATTTAAGTGACCCTAATTGTCCTATTTCAAAAAAAGAATTAGTTTGAGGAAATTTACACGTAAAAAAAAATCCCAAGAACTAATTCTTGGGATTTTTTGCTTGAGTAATTTTGAAGCTATCTGATATCATTATTTTGAATCAAATCGATATACAAATTAATCTTGTCTTTCAATTCTTTTCGTGGCGTGATAAAGTCTAAGAACCCATGTTCTAAAAGAAATTCAGCAGTTTGGAAACCTTCAGGTAAATCCTTACCCGTCGTGTCTCTTACCACCCTAGGTCCTGCAAATCCAATTAAGGCGCCCGGTTCAGAAATATTGATATCTCCTAACATGGCATAAGAGGCTGTTGTTCCTCCGGTAGTAGGATCTGTACATAGAGAAATGTAAGGTATTTTTTCTTCAGCAAGCTGGGCAAGTTTAACCGATGTTTTTGCTAATTGCATTAAAGAATATGCAGCTTCCATCATTCTTGCTCCACCTGATTTTGAAATCATTATGAATGGAATTCTGTTCTTTATAGAATGATTGATTCCTCTTGAGATTTTCTCACCTACTACAGCTCCCATTGATCCACCAATAAAGGCAAAGTCCATACAGCAAATTACTACTTCTCGACCTTTGGATTTTCCAACTCCAGTGCGCACCGCGTCTTTAAGTTTGGTTTTCTCCATAACATCTTTTAGTCGATCTGCATATTTCTTTGTGTCAACAAAGTGCAAAGGGTCTTTAGAAGTTAAGTTTTTATCTAACTCAACAAACTCATTGTTGTCAAATAAGATTTCAAAATAGGTGCTACTACCAATTCTAACATGAAAGCCATCTTCTGGACTTACAAACAAATTGCGTTCCAACTCATCAGTATCAATAATTTTTCCTGTAGGAGATTTATACCAAAGACCTTTTGGGACATCCATTTTGTCTTCAGTCGCAGTTGTAATTCCCTTTTCCTTTCTTTTAAACCAAGCCATATTTAATAGTTATGAGTTATGAGTTAAAAGTTATGAGTTATAAAATAGAAGTATTCTTTCTATTTTATAACTCATAATTCTTAATTTTATAGTGTATTCACGTTATTCAAGTCGGCAAATGCTTGCTCTAGCCTTGCGTTGAAAGTCATTTCGCTTTCACGCAACCACTTTCTTGGATCGTAATATTTTTTATTTGGAACATCAGAACCTTCTGGGTTCCCTATTTGCGTTTTCAGAAAGTCAATGTTTTTCACCATATAATCCCGCCCACCTTCAGTAAAAGCAAACTGTAAGTCAGTATCGATATTCATTTTGATAACTCCGTAGCTAATTCCTTCTCTGATTTCTTCTAAGGTAGAACCTGATCCACCGTGGAAAACAAAATCTACGGGGTTTGGACCCGTGTTGAATTTCTTTTGAACGAAATCCTGAGAGTTTTTCAAGATTTTTGGAGTCAATTTTACGTTTCCTGGCTTGTAAACACCATGAACGTTTCCAAAGGCAGCGGCGATAGTAAATCTAGGGCTTATTTTTGAAAGCTCTTCATAAGCGAAAGCTACTTCATCAGGCTGTGTATATAATTTTGAGCTGTCGACATCTGAGTTGTCAACACCATCTTCTTCGCCACCTGTAATTCCAAGTTCGATTTCTAATGTCATTCCCATTTTGCTCATTCTCGTCAAGTAACCTTTGCAAATTTCAATGTTCTCTTCGATTGGCTCTTCAGACAAGTCAATCATATGTGAACTAAATAACGGCTTACCCGTTGCGGCAAAATGTTCTTCTGAAGCATCTAATAATCCGTCAATCCAAGGTAATAATTTTTTAGCACAGTGGTCTGTGTGTAAAATTACAGTCGCACCGTATGCTTCTGCTAAGGTATGGATGTGCTTTGCCCCTGCAATACCTCCAGCAATAGCTGCTTTTTCATTAGCATTAGAAAGTCCTTTACCAGCGTTAAATTGCGCTCCTCCGTTAGAAAATTGAATAATAACCGGTGCGTTTAATTTTGCAGCAGTCTCGAGAACACCATTTACTGTGTTAGATCCAGTAACATTTACTGCAGGTAGAGCAAAGCCTTTTTCTTTCGCATAATTGAAAATTTCTTGTACTTGATCTCCTGTAGCTACTCCTGGTTTTATGTTATGTCCCATTTTAATTTTTTTTAGTTGGTTATTTTGTTTTTAGTTCAAGACTGCAAAAATAAGAATTTATTAGCATTAGAACGGGTAATTTATTCCAAAATTTAAAACAGAGTTTCCAAAGTTGTATTCTCTAAACCATTTTTCTCCAGGTTCATTGGCAGGATTATAGGTTTTAAATCCGAAATCAAATCGGATAACAAAAAAACTTAAATCGTACCTTAATCCAAATCCGGTCCCCAAAGCGATGTCTTTTAGACTTTTAAAACCATTGAAGGTAGACTTTTCATCATTTACGTTATCGAAAACATTCCAAATATTACCTGCGTCAGCAAAAAGAGCTCCTTTTAATTCGCCTAAAATTTTAAATCGGAATTCACTGCTTAATGCAATTTTCATATTTGCTTCGTTGAAATCATCTTTTGCTCCACTGCTTCCAGGTCCCAAGCTATAAGGTTGCCAAGCTCTGTTGTCATTTGAACCACCAGAAAAATAACTTCTCGAAAAAGGAATGTAATTAGAGTTGCCAAAAGGAATTGCTATTCCAAAAAAGGTTCTAACCGCAAAGACCTTCTCTTTGCTTAACTCCCAGTGTTTAATGTAGTCAAATTCTGTTTTTATATATTCTGAATACTCTAAATTGAAGAGTTGAAACTTGCCGTTTTTATTTTCAACTTGATTTGTTGTGTTGGCAATTAAAGATAATAACGATCCTGCAGATTCGATTTTTGTTTTAAAGAGATAAAAATTATTGTCCAGTAGGTCTGTTTTGGTTGTTTTAGTAAAAGTATAACTAGTGGCGAGAATAAAGTCGTTCTCGGTTAGTCGCAACCTTCTTTCTTCGATGCTTTTAACCGCTTGGTACGCTTTGTCTGAAGGAGCTAGTGCCGTATTATTCGACAATACATTATTAATGAATCCGGAAGTTCCTGTTTCTATTATTAAATCTGTAGTATCATTAAAATAGCTTGGTTCTGTATTATATGTTTTTCCAATTTCATTCAAAGCTCTATAGGAAGAGCCGTATACATTAAAATAGTTGTTCGGATTTAAATTTTGTACAAACTGTGCATTGAAAAGATCAAAACGAGCGGTGTTGTTTTTCTTGGGAGTCCAGTTGTAGGTGAACGCTCCCGTGAAATTTTCCTTATCTAACCCAATGTTTGTTTGTCTTGCAAATCCAATTGCCATAAGAGTAGAAGGAATCATGCTTTTTTTAATGATTTTATCAGTAGAGAAAGGCATAAATATTCGAGGTACATTTAGCTTTAGGTCAATTCCATACTCGGCAACATTAAAAAAGCGATTATTTGGATTTGCTAAATCCTTAGAAGCACCAATGTTACCGCGTATTGAAGCTTCGAGTGTTTCCGCACCGTTAAAGACATTTCGAATCGTTTCTGAAACGCTTAGCGCTATTCCTATGTCCTGAATATTTGAATGAGTGATATCCAGAGAGGTCCCAAAACTATATTTTTTTCTAGGTGTTAAGTATATTTTAGCAATCAACGAGCTATAAGTAGTGTCTCTTGGGTCAATTTCATACTGGACACTTGGATAATTGAATATTTTAAGATTATTTAAATAACGTGTTGTTAAAACAGTTTTATTATCGGCAAAAAGTCCACCCTTGGTGATGAAAATGGCGTCAGTTATAGCATGTGGCTTGTATTTTAACTTTTCGTGGCTGTATAAGTTAAAATTTTTATAGGTGGTGCTATCCGTGATTTTTGCATTGCTTTTAGTAGGGGAATAGTCTGTATAGATGTTTACATCGCTTATTTTATATATTTTGAAAGGCTCCGTTCTGGTGGAATCTTTATCTTGATAGGAGTAATTATTGATGATTAAATTAATGTCTGCCTTATTTTCTTTTTGAATGGTGTCAATATCAAAGTTCACATAGGTGGGCTGAAAGAAATAAACCCCATTATTTCTGAAATGAGTAGTGATGCGATTTTTTTCAGCCTCAAAATCAGTAGTTTTATATTGATTACCAGATTTAACTAAAGAATTTGATTTGATTGTTTCATATAGGGAGTCCAATACTGGAGTAGCGATTGTCGTCTTTATGGTATCCAGGAAATACGGCGTCCCGGTGCTAATAGTATATTCTATTTTTGCTCTTTTAGAGGCGATGGTATCTATTTTGTATCCCGTATCTACGTTAAAATAACCATTATTAAAATAATAATAATTGAGCCGTAAAATTAGATTTTTTAGTTTTAGTGGTGTCTATGATTACAGGGGGTTCCCCTGTTTTTTTAAGGAAGTCATGAATCCCATGATACCAAAAAGATTTGCCGAGGCGATCCACTTGTTTTGCCGATAGCCATTTTGATTTTCTTTCATATTTTCCAGGATGATTTGTAAATTTTGCTTGATACGTTGAATCTGGATTTAGATTAGCTAAATTGTATAAATTCAGGCGCAAGCGAAAGCCTAATAACAGAGTGCTATTCGGTTTTTGATAGAGTTGGTTCAAGACATTTTCAGTCTTTGTAGCTTTCCCGTTTACTACAATTTGATTTTTAGTAAGGAGTTGTTTTGCATCAGGAACTCTTTTTACGGCGTTACAGGCGCAAATAAATATTGCTATTAGAATAAATGCTGCTATTTTTGTAGAAATCTTCTTCAAGTGTGGTAAAATATTTAATTCAAAAGTACATTAATTTATGGTTAGTAAAAACCAAATAAAACTTATAACGAGTTTACAGCAAAAAAAATATAGAGCCGTCAATAAATTATTTTTTGCTGAAGGCGTAAAAGTAATACAGGAATTGCTGGATTCAAATTTTGAGTTGGAACATTTGTATTCTACTCAAAACGATTTTGAAGCAGTGTTGACGTCAAAAAAATCATTGATACAAGAGACAGACTTGAAGAAAATCAGTGCGTTAGCAACGTCTAATACCTGCCTGGCAGTCTTTAAAATTCCACTTGAGAAGAAAATTAATGAGTCGGGTTTGATTGTTGCTTTAGATTCGATACGCGACCCCGGTAATTTGGGGACGATATTGAGGTTGTGCGACTGGTTTGGCGTTAATGAGATTGTCTGTTCAAGAGAGACAGTGGATGTATACAATCCAAAAGTGGTGCAAGCTACCATGGGTTCCATTGCGAGGGTTAATGTGAGTTATATTGATTTGAATTCTTTTATCTCCGCTACTAATTTACCTGTTTTTGGCACCTTTATGGACGGCACGAACATATATAAAACCACGTTGCCACACGAAGGAATTGTGGTCATGGGTAATGAAGCGAATGGTATTTCGGAAGAACTTGAAAAATTGGTAAAAAATAAGCTCTCTATCCCTCGTTTTGGAGCGATTCAAAAAACGGAGAGTTTAAATGTAGCCACAGCAACCGCAATTGTGCTGAGTGAATTTCGAAGGTAGATTGCAGGTTTTCTAATGAAAGGTGAAATTAATCAATATTGCTCGGGTTTTTAGGGATTCAATATTACCGGTCCAAGGACTGTCTGCTTTATTGTCGCGTATCAACTCATCGTTAATTCCAAATACACCCCGGATGGAAGGGGAGAATATAAAGTATTCGGAGAAAATATCGATGCCAAAACCTAATTCATAATTAGTAGTCCAGGGCTTTACCCTGAATTTTTGTTCGTAATTATCATCGATTGATTTTGAGTTGCTCGATAAATTTAAAGTAGCTGAAACACCGCCCACAAGATACGGGCGAATGTTGCCGGTTCTTAGGGATGAGAATTTCAATAATAGCGGGAAATGAATATAGGTACTGTTTACTTCTCTCAAAGCGTCTGATTTTGTTGTGAATCCGGGAAATGTCAGGTCTCTTTTTGTATAATAAAGACCAGGCTCAAACCTTAGATTTATGTGTTCCTGAAGTCTGAGGTCACCTACGATTCCCACATTAAATCCGGTAGTTTTTTTAACAAGGATGTCCGTCCCCATTGTCCTGTAGTCCACTTTGAAATCAAACGAGTTAAACCCTAAAAAATATCCGTAATATATTTTTTGCTTTTGAAAATTTTCTAAATTGATTATAGGGTCTTTCGCAAACATGCTTTTTTTAAACTGTGAGTTTCCTTTAGCGGAGAAAATGAGCAAAAGTAGGACAGCGATTTTTTTCATGTTTGGGCTTAATATATCTCAGTATTAGTCTTTAGATGCCGAATAAATAGTAGCTACCCCAAAAGTTTGCGGTAGTGCTATTACATCTATAAACCCAACTTTTCTCAATATATTGTTTAAAGCCTCTCCATAAGGAAATGCAGCTGCTGATTCTGACAAGTATCCATAAGCGACATCGTCTTTTGAAAAAAGTTTACCAATTATGGGCAGTATGTTTTTACTGTAGAAATTATATCCTTGTTTGTATGGAGTATTATCCGGGACGGAGGTCTCTAAAATTACAAAAACGCCATTTGGTTTTAAGACCCGCAATATTTCTTTTAATCCTTTTTCAAGTGTCTCAAAGTTTCGTACGCCGAAGGCAACCGTTATTGCGTCAAAGTAGTTATCGTCAAAAGGTATGTTTTCAGAATCCCCTAAAACCATTTCTATAGTATTAGATAGTTTTTTATCTGCAATTTTTTTTACGCCTACTTCAAGCATTCCTGCAGAAATGTCTAATCCAATAATTTTCTTGGCGTTAGTCTGCGTCATTAAAATGGCTAAATCTCCGGTGCCTGTTGCGATATCCAAAATGATCTCTGGATTTGATTTTGCAACAATTTTTAATACTTTTTTCCGCCATTTTATATCTATTCCAAAAGAAATGACACGATTTAAATTATCGTAATTTCCAGAAATGGCATCAAACATTTTAGCAACCTGTTCTTTTTTACTTAGATCTGAATCTTTATATGGGGTGACGTTTTTTGACATTTTTTTTAATTTTTAACAAATATAATACAATCTATTTTGAACTGTAATCCAGATTTAAAAATAGTAAGTAAAAAAAACCAAAATTGGAGTTGGGTTTTCAAATTGGAACGAATGGGTTTCAAAAATGACGGATTTGGAATAAATTGAAATATCACTAAAAGTGGGTATTGTGTACATCTATTTTTATTACCATTTTTACATCACAAAATTATAATAGTTTTTCAATGATTAAAAGGGAATTAATGACCCAAATCAAGTGGTTGTTTTTTGCGCTAATTATATCGCTTGTTCTTGTTAGCGGTTTTGACGGTACTGTTTTGAAAAGCAGTAGTGAATTAATTGCGCAGCATACGTTCTTAGGATTAAATTTGTTTTTGGAAATTTCAATTTTTTTTGTCTTTAGTACCTTTGTGGTATTTGGTATTAAAGGCTTTTTTGAGATGTACTCTCAAAAAACATCAAATGTTATCCTCCTGATTTCGGGAGTTTTATTGACATTCGTTATTTTTATATTGTGTTATCAAATACTGTTTCAAGAGTAGGTCGTTTTCCCAATCATTATTTTAAAAAAAACACCCAGTTTGTCGGGGTGTTTTTTATTTTCTAACATAAGTCTGATAGGTGTAATCAAATAGATGTTTATCGTCTTTTGGTTGAAATTCAGAAATTGTTATTTCCCAGTCCTTAGGGTTGATTTCTGGGAAAAATGCGTCAGCTACAAAGCTGTGATGTACTCGCGTAAGTTCAATTTTATCTGAAAAAGGAAGTCCTAAATTGTAAATCTCTCCTCCGCCTATAATGTATATAGCCTCATTTGAAGTGCATATTGCTATTGCTTTCTCCATGCTGTTGACTACAATACAGCCCTCGGGATTATAATTTTCTTGACGACTTATAACAATGTGAGTTCTATTAGGCAGTGGTTTAGGGAAACTTTCGAATGTTTTTCGGCCCATAATAATATGGTGACCAGATGTTAGACTTTTAAATCTTTTGAAATCATTGGGTAAATGCCAAACTAATTTATTGTTTTTTCCAAGTGCGTTGTTTTCTGACGCGGCCGCAATCATTATAATCATATTTCTGGTTGTTGTGTTGAAGTATCTTCAGTTATTTGTGTTTGTAATTCAGCTAATTTATTTTTTTGTAAGGCAACTAGACGGTCAATTTGATCTCTTTCCCAGTTTTTATTCATAAAACGATCTGTTATGAATACTTTGATGAAATGTAAAAGAAATATAAAAAACCAAAGTGTAATCGCGTATATATACCAATTTGAATCTAATCCAAAATTAAAAAGTTTAAGTGGAGACAAACAAAAATAAAACTAGGCTAAAAATAAGAAGGACAAAATAGAAGATACAACCCTTTTTTTAGTTTTAATCTCTTTCGGGCATATTCATATAGTTCATGTTGCTCTCTTTCCATAAGTTGAATTTTTGTTTATAAAGATAAAATTTAATTTGGAAAGTGGCCATTTACCCTATGTTATATTTATTAAGAAAACGTTTTCTTTTTTACTAATAAAAAATAATGCATCTGCTAATTGATGAATTAGTTAAAATTTCGCATAGTTTACCGTATTTTATTAATTCTACGGGGCCAGTGTTTCTAGTTTAATAAAATTTGTCTTCATTGCTATATAGCATTAAAAATGAAAGTATTATGGATATTAAGAAACAGTTTGTAAAGGCAAAACCAGTTTGCTAAGTTATTTTTTCAGTTGCCGCAAAAGAGGCATATCAGGTTACGGTTATCGGAGATTTTAACAGTTGGAACCCCAAAGAAGGTTCTTTAAGTAAATTAAAAAACGGAATATTTAAATTCGTTTTTAGTATCTACAAGGATACTGTTTACAAACTTAAATACGTTATCGACGATGCGTTTGGAAATGAATTAAAAGCTGATTCTTTCAAACGGAACGAATTTGCGGTGCTGAAAATAGTGTTTTAGAGATATAACCTCTAAAACATTTTGCAATTCATTAAACGGCGACATTTCCTTTAATAAGAGGATGGGGATCATATCCTTCCAGTGTAAAATCAGCAAATTCAAACTTGAAGATGTCTTTTACGTCGGGGTTTAAAATTATTTTTGGTAGTGATTTTGGTTCTCTGGATAACTGCAATTGCAGTTGCTCTATATGATTGTTGTAAATGTGGGCATCTCCAAAAGTGTGGATGAATTCGCCCGCTTCTAAACCGCAAACTTGTGCAATCATCATAGTTAGTAACGCATAAGATGCGATATTGAATGGTACTCCCAAAAAGATATCAGCACTGCGTTGGTACAATTGGCAGGATAATTTACCATTGGCGACATAAAACTGAAAGAAAGCGTGGCAAGGGGGTAAAGCCGCTTTATTGTTAGCTACATTTTCTTCAAAGGATTTTGTAGTATCGGGAAGTACAGATGGATTCCATGCAGAAACAAGCATTCTACGACTGTTGGGATTTGTTTTTAACTCCGTGATTAAATCTGCAATTTGGTCAATCTCTTCACTGTTCCAGTTACGCCATTGATGTCCGTAAACGGGACCTAGGTCTCCATTATTGTCAGCCCAGGCGTCCCATATTTTCACTCCGTTCTCTTGAAGGTATTTTATATTTGTATCGCCTTTTAAGAACCAGAGCAATTCATAGACGATGGATTTGAAGTGTAATTTCTTAGTGGTTACCATTGGAAAGCCTTCGCTTAAGTCAAAACGCATTTGATAGCCGAAAACGCTTTTTGTTCCTGTTCCAGTTCGATCTCCTTTTTGACAACCGTTGTCCATAACGTGTTGCACCAAGTCTAGATATTGCTTCATTTGTAGGTTGTTCGGTTTTTGTTATCATCGATTAAACAAATAACCGATTAAATAGTAAATATTAAGATTCTCTTTTGGAGATTTCGTCTCTTATTTTAGCTGCTTTCTCATAATCCTCTTGCAGTACAGCCTGATCAAGTAATTCACTTAATTCTTGAAGACTGTGTTTAATGTAGATTCTACCGGATTGATTGCTTTCTTCTTCATTTCCAAAAGTTTCGGGATTTGAAAGAATATCATCTATTTCTTGTGAGCCTTTGTCCGTTTCTGTTGAATTCGCTTTCAGATAAATCCCCGCTTTGTCTAAAATGTTTTTATAGGTGTAGATAGGGGCATTGAATCGCAAGGCTAATGCTATCGCGTCAGAGGTACGTGCATCTATAATCTCCTCAATTTTATCTCTTTCGCAAACGATGCTTGAATAAAAAACTCCGTCGACAAGCTTATGAATGATAACCTGTTTCACAGCGATGTCAAATCGTTCTGCAAAATTCTTGAATAAATCGTGTGTTAACGGACGTGGGGGCTTAATTTCTTTTTCTAAGGCTATTGCTATAGATTGTGCTTCAAAAGCGCCTATAACAATTGGTAGTTTTCTTTCGCCATCTACTTCGTTCAAAATCAGTGCATATGCTCCATTCTGTGTTTGACTGTATGAAATTCCTTTTATCGATAATTTAACTAAGCTCATAATTGCTGAAATGAAAAGTACGGGGTACCTAATTTAAAGATTTAATTTTTGTTATTAAATTTGGGTCGAATTTTAATAAAAAAATGACAGACAAAAAACTGCCTGAAAACAAAGGTACGATTATCTTGTTTTCAGGCAGCTATATTTAGTAAAGAATATTGTATTATGACTGTTGCAACTTAAATTCTTTAAACTTCTCTATTAACCTTGGGACTACATCAAATGCATCGCCAACAATACCATAATCCGCTACTTTGAAAAACGGTGCTTCTGGATCATTATTGATAACCACTTTTATTTTTGAAGAGCTTATTCCTGCAATATGCTGGATAGCTCCTGATATTCCTATGGCGATATATAGGTTAGTTGCTACTGGTTTTCCTGTCTGACCAACGTGTTCTCCGTGAGGTCTCCAACCCAAATCTGAAACGGGTTTAGAACAAGCAGTTGCTGCGCCTAGTACAGTTGCTAATTCTTCAATCATTTCCCAGTGTTCTGGTCCTTTTAATCCGCGACCTGCAGAAACTACAATCTCAGCATCAGCTATTGATACTTTCCCGGAAACTTTTTCTACTGATTCTACTTTTACGCCAAAATCATTTTCTCCAATAGTTGGATCAAAATCCTCTTCCGTTAGAGAAGATTGATGTTCATAAACACCATAAGAGTTTTTAGCAAGTCCTAGCACTTTTATTTCAGTGTTTATTTCAGTTGTATTAAACGCTTTATTTGAAAACGCATTTCTTTTTACCTGAAAAGGAGAGGTGCTTAAAGGCAATCCCACAACGTTTGAAGCAAAACCAGCTTCTAACGCTACTGCAACAAGTGATGAAAGGTAGATACTATCAGTTGTTGATGAAAGTAAAATTACTTTAGCGCTTTCTTTTTGTGCCGCTTGTTTTATAACATCAGCATACGCTTTAGCAGTAAATGCTGCTAATTTGTCATTGTTTACTTTTAATACCTTGTCTACTCCATATTTAGACAACTCTGAAACATCACCAGCGTTGACTGTTACCGCTGTTACAGTAGTTCCTAAAGATTCGGCTACTTTTTTTGCATAAGAGGCTAATTCAAAAGCTACTTTTTTGAGTTTTCCTTCCGCAGATTCTGCATATATTAATATTGACATGATTTATTTGTTTAGGGTTTAAAGCTTCAAGAGTAAAGCGTTTCGCTGAACACTGAGAACTGTAAACTGATTACTATATTACTTTTGCTTCGTTGTGTAATAGGTCTATTAATTCATCTAAGTTATCAGAAGAAATTAATTGCACAGCAGATCTAGGTGCTGGTTTTTCAAACTTTACCGCTTTAGTGTTTACCGCAGCTTCGATAGGTTCAACTATAGTTAGTGCCTTCGATCTGGCAGTCATGATTCCTCTCATGTTTGGAATACGCAAGTCTTTTTCCTCTACTAATCCTTTTTGTCCACCAATAATTAATGGAAGCGAAGTAGAAACAGTTTCTTTACCACCGTCAATTTCACGGATAGCTGTTACAGCGGTTCCGTCAATCGTTAGGTGAGTACAAGAATTAATAAAATTGTAACCAAGGACACCTGAAATCATTCCAGGAACCATTCCTCCATTATAGTCTAATGATTCTTTTCCTGCGATAACAAGATCATATTCCCCATTTTTAATCACATCGGCAAGTTGTTTTGCTACGAAGAAACCATCAGTAGGAGTTGCGTTTACACGAATGGCTTCGTTTGCTCCAATGGCTAATGCTTTTCTTAAAGTAGGTTCAGTTTCTGGCCCTCCAACATTTACAACAGTTACTGTTGCTCCTTGTTTTTCTTGAAACCATATTGCACGTGTTAATCCAAATTCGTCATTTGGATTAATTACATATTGTACCCCATTGGTATCGAATTCTGAATCACCATTGGTAAAATTAATTTTGGAAGTAGTATCAGGAACGTGACTGATGCAAACTAATATTTTCATAGGATTGTTTTTTATTTTTCTAATAGTCTTTTACAAAATTAGAATAATATTTCGAATAATATACTATGCGTGCATAGTTTTTTTTGCTAAACTATTACGTTTTCGTATTCACAGTTTTAATTTTGCTGAAAGCAGATAATATCCGGCTAAGATTTGAGACCTATTTTGTTGATTGTAATTTGCAGCGCTAGATATCGTTATCTGTTCGTTGTTTTTGAGATTAAAAATATTGTTACCGATTGCACTCAATTCAATTTTAGAATTTGGGATACGATATCTTAACCGTGGACTAAAAAAAGTAATTGTATTTTTAGAGGATATTGATTCATATTTCATAATGCTAAAGGTTGAAGTTAAAGAAAGACTTTTTGATAATTGTACGCTTGAATTTAGATAGGGACTTGTTATTGTTAATTCGTTTGTGGCAAATGAGTCGGTATACGTTTCTTTGGAGTATTGCAATCCAGTTTCAAATTGTATTTTTTTATTTTTTAATCTCGAAATGATTCCTAGGTATCTAGTTGATGAGATAGTGTTTAATTCATTTTTTTGATTTTCGTAAAAGATGTTTTTGTTATTAATGGCATAGGAAACGCTACCTTTCACTGAGAAGGGGAAATTTTTAAATTGTTTCTCGGCAAATAAAAATGAGTTGAAAAAATTCTCATAAGGCGCTAATTTATATTGAATTAAATTAGTGTTTTGAGTTGCAAATGAATTATTGGTTATTGGATTTGAGGCTTCTAAATAAGAGATGTTTGATATAATCGTTAAATTCCTTTTCAAATTATTATAAAAATATTCCATTCCAAATTGATTGTTTTTATTGATGGCGTCATATTGCACATCATTATTGCCGTAAATTGTTCTGTAATCTCCAATGATTTTATTTTCAATTAAATTTTCAGCTCCAAATAATTTGTTGTTCAGCGCGTAATTCAACTTAATGTAATGTTGTTTACTAAAAAATGTTTTTAATGAAATACTTGGGGTAAATAGTTGTTTAGTTGCCTGTTGTCTAAGCGTCTCTAATGACACAGCGGAGTACGACAAAGTTGTTGTCAGGCTGTTTTTGCAACCAATTTCAAATTTTGTTGAAATTCCTGTTGTGTTGGAGTTGCTTTTTAGGACAACATTGTTTTGAAATTGAGAGAACTGTTGCTCAAACGATTCGAATTGCTCTCTTTTATGGCTAAGTTCGTTAAAAATACTGACAGGATGATCCTTTAAACGAAAATCAAAATTGGAGTTCAACAATAAGAGTTGTTTTTTAGAATTGGTATTTTGAGCGATAGTATAATTGGCGGGTGGGAAGTTTAAATTTAAAATAGGTTGATTTGCATCGATATTCAAATCATTAGCTTTGTTTGTAATTTCTTGTGCTACTTTTATCCGCAATTGTTTGTTTTTCTTTAAAATTAATGAATATTCTAGGTTGTGATTAAAGTTAAAATCTACAGTATTATTTTCGTTGTTTATTTTGTTATTGGATATGGTTAAATCAACAAAGCTGTTTTTAGAGAAGTTGGAGAAAATAGATTTATAAGTAAATAGTGAATTTGATGTGTTTTTATAGGTTGCATCCAAGGAGGTGATGTTGAAAAAAGAGTTTTCCTGTGTATTTCTTTTTTCCATGTTAAAGAAATTGGTAGTCGTACTATAAAATTATTGTTCTATTAGTTGCTCTTCTGTTTGATTATTAGTGTTGAACAAAGAGTATAGATTTACTTCTAGTTTCTTTAATGGGAAATATTTAAAATTTAGTCCAGTGAAATAAGAGTCTCGATTTTGAACGTTGTTTCCTAATGTTAGAAATCGTGGTAAGTCAGTGTTTTTAGAGAAGGTAACTTCTCCATTGGTGGCGTCATTTTTTTTATTGGTAAAGGACAGGTAATCGCTGATGGTGAGTGCAAGTTCTCCCGTATTGTTAGAGTCACCAATTACACTAGTGTACGTTTTTTTGCCAAAATTAAAGAGATTGGTCTGCAAATTAAATTTGTCTTGGCCAAGTCCTAGCGCTACATTTCCGGTGATTTTGTTTTTAAATTTATCTTTTATTTTTACGTTTATTGCAGTTAACCCGGATTTTTCTTCTTTTTTAAGTTGTTTGAATTCAGTGTAGTTTTTTATGATTTCGATGTTTTTAATCATTTCAGCGGTGATATTATCAGTCGCTATTTTTTGCTGATCGATAAAAAATTCTTGACCATCAATTAAAAATTTGTCTACTGCTTTACCGTTAACTTTAATTTTACCTTGATTATCGACATCCAAGCCTGGAAGTTTATTCAAAACATCTTTTAATGTTTCTTCGGTACCATTTAAGAATTTTTCAATTCGATATTTTAAAGTGTCGCCAACCTCGGTCATACCAGAGGATTCGTTCATGATGATTACTGTTTGTAGATCAACTTAACTTTCATTTAGTATAATTTTCCCTAAGTCTAACACATTAGTACTAACCGTAATTTCTTTGCGATAAGTTTCTAAACCTAAATAGCTAATTTTAAGTAAATATGTTTCTTTGTTTTGTAGAACAATGGTAAAAGTTCCATCATTTGCAGTGTATGAAAATGCTACTGTCTGATCTGATTTTATGTTTTTTTAGTACTGCGGTTGCTTGGCTTATGGGTTTACCTACTGCATCATATACTGATCCAGTAATTGTATGTTGTGCTAGGAGTGGGAAACTGCAAAATAAAAAAAAGCAGAATAACTGCTTTTTAAGGTCTAAAATAACGAGCTGCAATTGCTTCATTAATGAGAATTTTGTTTTAAATAGTCGCTGTAGCTAAGTTCAGGTGCACTATTGTTTGGTACTTCGATAGAAGTGTTTTCTTTACTAAAAACTAATTTGTCAAAAGTTAGGATAGTGTTTTTATTAATCTCGATTTGTATGATAAATCCGGGTAAACCCCAGTAATGTGCTGGTCCGTCATTAACAGGAATGGCTTCCGTATACCAAGCCACAATAGATTGATTAGCATTGAAAGCTGTATTTGTAGTAGTTGCCTTTTTACAAGTATAACCGTTAATGGTTTTGCTCTCGTTTACTAATTTCCAATTGAAGGAAGGCAATGTTTCTTTTACATTAGTATCCTTATCGTTCATAGTAAAAAGTACCCTGTATTTTTTTGCTTCAAAATCTTTATAGTCGGTACTGGAGGATGGTCTGTTTACAGTAGATGTGGTTTGGTATTTAGTTCCATACTTTTCGATATAGGTAGTATCAATAGATGACTTTTCAATTGATATTAGGTTTTGGATGGATTTGTTTTGAGAATACGTATACGAAAACGTCATGGGTTTTGCTGCTTTTTTGGATAACTCAGTCTCGTCTCCAACACCTTGTAATGGAGTATTAGTTAAAATTCCTTTTAAGGTTTGGCTGTGCAGTTGACCTACTAAAGAAAATAATAAAAGAACAAAAATTTTTTGCATCTTGATTAAGTTTTAAGGGCTATAAAAATTTGACAGGGTTTTCGCCCCGCCAAATTTAAATAAGTTTTCTATTCTTTAATTTTTTTACTTACAAATCGTACCACGTGCATTTATATGTGGTAGTAATAGTGGTTGTATCACTAAAGTCATTGTAAGTTGTTGTTTCGCTGGCTTTATAACAAAACCATGCATCCTCTTGTTCTTGCTGATCTGTGATGGAAGCAACTTTCATTTGGTTAACAGCATTTGTTGATCCTAACTTGTTGTTTGCTAGAGTTACTCCTGAAAAAGCAATCAATGCAACTGCTGTTAATAGTGATTTTTTCTTTGTATAATTTTTAAATGTTTATATAGGCTAAAGAAATAAAAAAAAGAACTTTTGCAAAGAAAAAACGCAGGAAAATAGTATTTATTTTTTATTAAGGCAAATACTTTTGTTTTGGATAATTTTCAGGATTAACAAAATTGCACTCGATTACATCGTCTTCGTAGCCCGGATAGTAGCGGCATCCTTGCTGTGGCTTCTTTAGCCACAGTAAGATATAGCGAATAGCCGGAAATAGCTCCTGATTATTTTAGAGTTCTTGTTGCACGGAGTTGAGATAAAATTTGCTTATTTGATGAAAAAACTGGCAAATTGGCTGTAAGACATTTTAGCTTGTATTCGATTTAATAATTATTAAATGCAGTCCTTCTAATGCCTTTGTGGAACGAGCTGAATTTCATTTTGCTTTGAATCGATGGGGAGATAATTAAATGAAATGTGTCTTGTATAAAACATCAAAGAGTAATTAGTTTTAGCTTTAATTATAATATGCTATGATTTTTTTAGGCGTCTTTAATATTAAATATTTTCATAAATAAAAGTTGAAATAAAGGTGATTTAAAATTATATGATATAATTAACTAATTGTATAACAAGTTATTAATTATAGTATTGTAATTTTGAGTATCAATTTTTGTTAAAATAAAATCATCAAAAAATAAAAGCAGTGCAGAAATAAAATGACAAAAGAGGACACTCTAAACCTTTAAAAGTAAACCTGATGTAAATAAAAGGTATTCAAGATTTCTTCACTGATGGGTTAAAAGACATGTAGTGGGAAGGTTAGGCTCTGATTAAAGTAATTGCAAAGGTGCTTAAAATAGTAGTGTGGGAGTTTTACAAGATGCACACACTAATTGTATGGAGGATAGCAAAATAAATTAACGAGTTTCGTAATTTTTTTTCATTAATTGGTGACAAAGCGTTAGCCAAAAAATTTGAAGAAATTGCTATTTTGATTGAAGAGTCAAATCACATTAAGTTATCAACAGAGCGTAGCGTGATGCAGTTATTATCGCTGCAAGTTCAAGAGTATAGTGTTGCAGAATCGTTAAATAAGTAGTTTAAAATCTTTTGCTAGAGGTTTGGTAGAAGATAAGGATGATTTATTATTAGAAGAAACTCTCCGGTAATAGATATCCGCCTATTTAAAATTTTCTACTTTTTCAGAACCTTCAAATTTTGATGCTATCGGATAAAACGAACATTAATTGATGACAGCATCTGCTGTACTATTTAATACACTTTTTAATTTTTTTAAATTATAGAAATTATGGAACACAATCAAGAGGGCAAGGAGGATAAAAATCCTAAAAGTCAAACTCAAAAATCTGCTGACCATATCAAAGATCTTCACGCCAAAGATGATAAAAATAAACCTTCAATGAAAGTTGCTAAAAACACTGATGATCGCGGTAAAAATTCTCGCGGTCACACGATGAAAAATGATCAGCAAGATAAAAAACCAAAAATGTAATCAGAGGGTTGATTTTTAAACTAAACTTCAAAGTGAAAAAGTTTAGGAAGATCTTCTTGCTTTAATTTTGTTTGTAGAAATTTTAAAAACTCGGAATATAGTAAGCAAAATTTAAGCGTTTGATTAGAATTAAAAAAATCGCAATTAAGGTCAGAAAGATGCTGCTCGTGACATTGTGTTGGGATGAATAGTAGAGGCAGATTAACCTGCTGTGAGAAGGTTCAATAATAATTCATTTGTCATATCAATCAGCCGCAATGTAGGATTATAAATTAGTAATGGACGGTTCTTCAATCGCCCAAAAACTTAAGTAGTTACTATCTAGGCAAGCTTAGTTAAATACTGCTTATTAGAATAAAAAAATAGTGCATCTACCTTGATAATTAATCTTATTAAAA
>NZ_AJXL01000069.1 GCF_000264055.1 Flavobacterium sp. ACAM 123
CATAAAAAACTTTTCCTCTAATGATTTCAAATTTTTGATTTTCTGCAAACTTCTTTATTCCTGTAATTATTTGATAACCTCGGAAATTCTTTCACCAATTTTTTGAAGTCATCTTTTTCGGCGAACATATTTTGTCTGTCAATTTTATATCTTGTATTATTTTTAAGATTAATAATAAAGCTATCAAAAGTTCTATCATTTTGAAAAACATAATTGTCAACTATGCCCCATGGTATAGTAATATCTCTTTCCCAACTTAGGGGAAATTTCCGTTCCCAAGTATGAATTATAGCTTCGGAAGTAAATACAATTTTTATTTTTGCTGTACCAATCTTATTCGCTATGAATAATGATATTAATAATACTGGAACAAATTGAAGAAATGAAATGAATTGATTTTCTACGTGCGGAAAATACTCTACCAATATAAATGATAATGAACATAGTATAATTATCATTGCAATAATAAATCTACTTACAGAATGTATTCTTACTTTATATTGTCGTTGTTTCATACTTCATTTAATAATATACATATTTTCTGCTCATTTTTGGCCAACTTGCCTATAACGGTTGGGTATATGAAAAGTAGCGGTTTAAAATGTACTACTTTTCGGTTTATAACTACTTTTATTAATATGCTAAAATTTTCGATTTAACATCGAACCCGCTATTTTTTATATACCGTGTTGTGCGTAGTTATTTCATATCAAATTTGTCAGTTTATTCAATAATGTTCGATAATGTAATTTAATATTTGGGTCATCAATAATTAATTTTCTTACTGCACTTTCATAGGTGTCTGTATTGAGTTCTAATCCTCCAACAATTCCATTAATAACTGGTGTTTCCCTTATTGGATATCTAGAGATAAGTCCATTTATATTTTCGTTTTGAATAAGGTTGTTGAAAATTATTTCCTCTTTCTCAAATTCCTCATTTAAGTCGATATTTAATACAAACTGTTCTCTGTTTAGTATGTTTTGATGTCTTGGAAGATTTGACATTACTAAATTCCTTACTTTTTTCTCACACAATCGTGAGCAAAGTCTATCCTTATGTAAGGCGATATTTTCAATAATTTTTGAAGTTGCATTTGTGTATAATTCATCTTTACTCTTACCTGAAATATCTGCAAATCTTTCCGCAATTTTTTCAATTATTTCTGTTCTGTAGTAAAGAGATTCAACTGAATAGGATTCAAGAGCAACAACCCCTTTATTCATAAGAGTTTGAAGTTGTTCAGCTGTGCGGTCATCCGCATCAATTAAACCGAAAACATTAATCCAATGTAATTTATCGGTTCCTCGCACACCTTCAACTGCTCTTTCCACATCTTTACAACTGCCTTTGGGAATAACACTTAATTCTGGAAAAATTAGTTGATAGATTTGTTTGTCAAGGCTTGTCGATTCTCCTTCAACAAACAGTATTTTTCTTTTTGCTCCCAAAATTGACTGTCTAATCTCATTAGGTATTTCATCCGATTCGGTAATTAAATCAGCATCCCAATCTACAATGTTCTTATTGTTCCAAGTACAGTTTCTAATTAATAACACGCTGGATTCGTTATGGTCTATTGGTAAAAATATATCGTGAGTTGAAATAACAAAAACGCAATCTTTTCTTTTATTAAATAATGAGGTTAGTAAAGGTGAAATAATTGCTCTGTGTAAATGCCTTTCAGGTTCATCTAAAATTATTAATTGATTTGGGTCTGTAGTTAGCACGTCAGAACAAATTAACAAAGCATTTCTTTCTCCGTCAGACAATTCCGCTATGCTGTATAATTCACTTCCATTTTTTGAAGCAAATAGTTGTTCATCTTTTCCTAATGATATAATAATTGGAATATTCGATAAAGCTAACAGTTCATTAATCGCTTGAAGTGGTGCCTGAATGTTTGAAAGTATTTTTGCCTTTTCAATATTATCAATATCTACTGCATCTGTTATTTTCCTTGCTCTTACATTTTCTGAATTGATAAGATTGAAAATAGATAAACTTGACCTCTGTGAAGAATAATCATCCTTCCATCGAGATTCTTTGTTTCTATCTTGACCTAATATATATCCATCAGTTTGTTTTTTTTGAGATGCCGTTAAATTCATAGCGTTATCGGTAAACCAAGTTTGTCTATGTGCAAGTATTCTCTTAGAATGTTCAAGATTTTGCTGATACAAAGAATGCATTAAAGTTGATTTCCCAACTCCATTTGCTCCTAATACAAAAAGAGCATTTCCTTCTGAAAGTGGAATATTTAAAACTCCATTATTAGAAGTTTGAATTGTAAATTTATATTTTGATTCTGTCATTTTTTTTTAATTACGCACAACGTCTCGACGCTTGCCTAGGTTGGGGACTTTCGAAGCCGATTATTTTCTGCTTACCGTAAATGTAGTAAAAAAACGCTAATTCCACTAAACCCCCAATCTTGGCAAACGGCTGTTGGCAGTAGTGCTTATTCGGAATTATATGTTTTCCACAAAATTAAGCTTCCACATATCGTAAATATTATTCCGTTTATTAAGTTTTTAGTTTCAAATTTTTCACTGAATAAATTTCCAAGTTGTCTAAAACAAAAACTTACGTATTTATTTCTAAAAAAACCAAATGGGAAAAGAGAAAATAATAGAATTGTAGTTAAAACTGTATTTAAAATATGCCTTTTTCTTTTCCAATTTATCAATCCAATTATAAATATTCCGATTAAAAAGCCAATAAAAAAACCACAAGTAAATATTTGAGATAAATTCACCAACTTCTTTTGTCAAGTTTAAATTTTGGAAACATTCCGATTTTTGCTTGTCAAAAAACTTTAAATAACATTCAAATTTTTCATTTTGAGTGTAAAAATATAAATTCTGTATTCCTTGAATTAAGAAAACACAACCAATAAATTGAATTAGAATTATTTTTAAAATAATGTTTTTCATTTTTAACTTTAGTTGCTTTTTTGGTTTCGGCGCGCGCATTACTGCCAACGTTTTGCTGCTTTGAGATGGCGGGGAATTCGTAACCTTTCAATTTTCGGCTTAACGAAAAAATGATGCGAAACGGTAATTCCACTAAATCCCCACTATATCAAAACAGCTGTTAGTGGCTGGCTTGTTTATTTAGGATTACATTAAATTTTTTTTTCAACAAATCAGAATTCTTATTTATTGTATCTAACTTATGATTAAATGCGAAAAGGTAATACTTGTCCCAACTTTCAACAATAGTGTCATTTTCATCTTCAACGCTATGATCATGACTTTCAATTTCGCGAGTTAAAACATTTATTTTGTTGCTAGGGTTTTTAATTAGCCACGAAGTTTTTTCGATTGCATCACCAGCATCGCCCCAACTTTCTGCTAATTCAATATATTCTGAAATATTGTCTGTAATTTTATCAAATACAAATAGCTTAATGGATGATGGAACATACATTGATGGTGTTCTTACTATTAATCCAATTTTTGAAGAATCAATATCAAACTTACAGCATGCGTAAATATCGTGTTCAAGGAAATATGCTTCGGCTATTTCTTTTGGAAACAAAATAGCGTCTAAGCTATCAATTTGTACTCCTTTGTAAATGCCAAAATTCTCGGAAGAATATATCTCTAAAGTGTCAATAGATATGTTTTCGAATTTGGATAATAGAGTTCGATATTTACTTTTTTGAACTGTTGTCGCAACTACCTTTTCTGTTTTGTTCTTTTCTCCACAACTACATAATAATATTAGCATCAATAAGAGAAGAAGTTGTTTCATGTTATTTCGTTTTTGGTTAATTCTGCGTTAAGCTTGCCACTAACGGCAGTGCATATACTAAGGCAATGCTGAAAAATACAAATTAATAAATTAAACCTAAATAAAAACAAAATGAAAAATATCTTTAAATCAAAAAATTATCCTATTGCTTTTGTATATGCAATGTTAGTAGCTGTTCTATTTTCTGCTACAAGTTGTAAAAAAGAAGAGTTATACACTTCTGATGAATGCAGTAATTTTAAAAAAGGCGATACTGTTTTTACAAAAGAATCTTACACAATCAAAAAACGTATCGTAATAAATAATTTTCCAGAAAATGAAATTATCGAGGTCAGGGATTTAAAATACACTTGGGATATAAATATTTTGTCATATGATGATTTTCGATTCAAAGAATAGCTACTAACGGTATCAGGCTTTGACTTCGTTGCTTGCCCGAACTCACAAATAAAACCTAACAATTAACAATATTAAAATTTAAGACTATGAATACAAAAAATGAAAATTCAAGCAATGAGGCAAAACCTGTGTTAAGCGAGGTTTATGATGAAATCCTAAATCTTTATACAGGAATAGATGAATTAAGAAGTTGGTTATCAAAACCATTTTATGTAGATAATTTAGCTGTTGCTACAAATGCTCACGAAATGGTGTTTTTCGATAAAAACCTAACGTTCAATGAATTGAATATTTGCGAAAACCAAAACCCACAAATCATACTGAATAATATTCCTGCTGAAAGAAATCAATCTTTTAGATTAGACATAAGTAAAATTGAAGATTATTTAAAAAACGCACCTCTTGTGGATGTATTGAAAGAAGTAGGAGAAGATATTAAATGTACAGAATGTGAAGGTGAAGGAGAAGTCGAATGGGAGTATGGAAGATGGACTAAAGATATGGACTGTCCTAAATGCGATGGAGAAGGCTATCAATCTAATTCAAGAAAAGTACCAACTGGAGAAAAAGAAGTTGACGGTCTTACTTTAGTAGATTTAAAAGACAGTAGGTTTTCAATTAAAATGATTGAGAGATTAATTAATGTTAAAAATCTATTACAAGAAAATGAAATAACATTAGTTTATCAGAACAAAGCAAATGGTTCAAATGTGTTTAAAATTGGCAAAATAGAGGTTTTATGTATGCCAATTATGAAAACGAACTCTCAGAACGAACTCGTGGTTTTAAATCTCGCTTAACTTGTATATAACATCAAATATATACATCTTTTTTGATTTTTTTCATTAGTCACTAAGTTTTTTCTTGTTATTTTCATCTACTAAACGATCTAGTGGACTTGATATCTTGTCGGTAGCCATTTTTGAAACATGGGTGTATATTGTCGTGGTTTTAATACTGGCATGACCTAAAAATTTTTGAATGTATCTAATGTCTGTCCCACTTTCTAGTAAATGAGTGGCAAAACTGTGCCTTAGGGTATGTACTGTTGCGTTCTTTGACAAGCCAGATTTTTTTAAGGCTGCCCGCATTACTGCTTGTGCGCTACCGGCGCTGTAGGGCTCACCTGCATATTGTCCTTCAAAAACATATTTATTGGGCTGGTATAATTTCCTGTAATAATCCAGCGAACTCACGATAGAATAAGGCAACATCACCATGCGATCTTTCTTGCCTTTGGCATTTTTAATATGGATTTTATGCTCAGAGAACAAGATGTCGTTCCACTGTAGCGTCACAATCTCGCTTACGCGCAAGCCAGCACCATACCCTATTAGCAGTAATAATTTATGCTTTGGGTTGTCTACTGACCTAAAGATTTGTGCACATTCTTCCATAGTTAGTACAGCCGGCAACTTTTTTTCTTTTTTTGGTCTGGGAAGTTTAAGCTCAAAACCTTTCTGATGTTCTATTTGCTGATAGTAAAACAACAAGGCATTAACCATGCTATGTCCTGAGGATGCTGATAAACCGCGCTCCATAAGTGATGCCAAGTATTTTGTGATTTCTTTATAGGTGAGGTCGCGTTTGCTAACACGTGAAGGAAAACACGATAAAACCAGATGGATTATTACTCCAAAAAAAAGAGGACTTCAAATCCTTTTGAAATCCTCCAAATAATTTTACGAAAACCCCATAGTGGCGGAAGTAGAGCGGTTCTGCCGATAATTCGGGACAGGCAGTTCAACAGCGGTTTCATTGTTGGCTTTTCAAGCCCAACAAAGCCTTAGCTGTTGGCAACAGTTTTTATTTAACTTCCACTAATTGTATTTCATTATCTGAAATTCTTTTAAAAGTTCCAATTACAAAATCTTGATTCTGTATCGTCGTTTCTAAGTCATTACAGATATTCTTACAATCAATATTTATTTGATTGAGTAATTTTAGACCAGAGTCGGTTGTTATAAAATTTTCTCCATTTATTTTTAAATCTATATCAAAAAGAGTTTCATTATCAACTTGTTGAATTGACTTGACCTCCACGAGAGTATATTTTAAAGAACTTCCGTCAGCGGGTGGGTTTTCTATAGGTTCAACTTTTACCGAGAGATTGTAGATTTTTCCAGGTTCATAAGCAAATCCTTCGATATTTGAGTAGAATTTAGTCCAACTATTTGTTCCAATATTATTCCCTTCTTGCACGAGTAATGTTAAAACAGGTCCTACAGCTATTCCTGTGTTCTGGAAATGGTTAATTCGCACATCAATAATTTGAGATTCATTTCCGTCACTATTAGAACAAGAGAATAAAACTCCAATAACCATTAAAAATAAAATTTAAGTTTTCATATTTTTCTATATTTATTTATTATTATTTAGTACGCATAATTTTGTCAAATGGTTGCTAACTAATACACAACGTGCAATATATACATTTTTTTTGTTATATTTTTAATTATTAATTCAGTTTTTCTTTGTTATTTTCTATCTACTAAACGATCTAGTGGACTTACTATTTTATCAGTAGCCATTTTTGAAACATGTGTGTGTATAGTGGTGGTTTTTCTCGTCTGGTTTTATTGCATGAAAAATTATTTTTTATACTTACCATAAATTGGCTGTCCTGCAAAAACATTGTCAATTGTTTTATTTGAGAAATGGTAGCACTATCGTACTTAAAAAAAAGTCCGATGCGATGGGCATCACGATGCCAAATCTTTTTTACAATTATTTGCATAAGATGCAAATAAAGAAGCTAAAATACTACTTTATTTGCAATTAGCACTTCTAAATCATTGATTTTGAATAAACTAAATAATCGATTGTTGTTTGTATTTAAAATGGAGTGTTTTCGATGTCGCAAAATAGGGTCTTGCGTGAAGGATTGAGGCTTTGTTTGAGCTCTCCCGATTTTTATCGGGAAGCGAGTGCCGAAAGCCTGACGCTACTGCAACGGAGTGGAAGTAGGGGCACGCCCAGATGATGTAGGATTTAAGAACAAGATGCTTAATTCAAAATAGTGCAATAATTATGAGATGCTGAAATAAATTCAGCATTAACAATCAGACATATTCACCGCTACGGCGAGGCCGCCCTCTGAAGTTTCTTTGTATTTGTTGTTCATGTCCTTTGCTGTTTCCCACATCGTGGCAACTACCTTGTCTAAGGGTACTTTGGCATGCTTAGGGTCAGATTCGAGCGCCAGTTCAGCGGCATGGATGGCCTTGATGGCACCCATGGTATTGCGTTCGATACAAGGAATTTGGACTAATCCTCCTATGGGGTCACAGGTTAATCCTAAGTGATGTTCCATAGCGATTTCGGCAGCCATTAAAACTTGTTCTGGGGTTCCGCCTAGTACCTCGCACAAAGCCGCGGCTGCCATAGAGGAAGAGACGCCGATCTCTGCCTGGCAACCACCCATAGCGGCTGATATGGTTGATCCTTTCTTAAAAATACTGCCTATTTCGCCAGCGACTAAAAGGAATTGTTTGATTTCTTTTTCGCCAGCATCATGGTTTTCAATCACCAGATAATACATCAATACAGACGGAATTACTCCGGCGCTACCATTAGTGGGTGCAGTTACAATGCGGCCCAAAGCGGCATTGACTTCATTTACTGATAAGGCAAAACAGCTCACCCATTTCAGGATTTGGCGAAATTTTACCTCAGTCAGTCTGATTTGTTCTAACCACGTTTGCGGGTCACTGTAATTAGATAACCCAATTAAATTTTGATGCATATTAAAAGCCCTGCGACGCACATTCAAGCCGCCTGGAAGGATTCCTTCTGTATGGCAACCGATGTACATGCACTCTAACATGGTATTCCAGATGCGCATCAGCTCATGGTCAATCACTTCTGGGGTACGCATGGACTTCTCGTTTTCATAAACGATTTCAGAGATCTTCTTATTTTCAGCGATACAGTAGGCTAAAACGTCGACCGCCTTATCTGTAGGAAATGGAAAAGCATGTTTTATTTCTATTTTCTTTTTGGCATTCACGCGTTCTTCTTTGACCACAAATCCACCGCCAATGGAGTAGAAGGTGGCCACATATTCTTGTCCATTCTCGAGAGTAGCCGTAAATTTCATCCCATTAGAATGAAAAGCGAGGAACTCTTTATTGAAAACGATATCTTGTGAAAAGGAGAATGGAATCAAGAATTCATTGCCTAGATTGATTTGGTTTTTCTCTTTAATGGTCTTTATGATTCCATCAATGTTTGCTATAGGAATATATTCTGGGTCCTGGCCACTCAGGCCTAACATAACGGCTAAATCAGTGGCATGTCCTATTCCCGTTAACGATAGGGAACCGTATAAATCTGTTTTCACTCTTGTGACAGACTGAAGCAGGTTTTTAGCTTTTAGCTCTTCAAGAAAACGTTCTCCGGCGCGCCAAGGTCCAAGGGTATGAGAACTAGAGGGGCCAACGCCAATTTTTAGCATGTCAAAGACAGAGATACATTCTTCCATAAATAGAGCACTTTATTGTACAAATATAGTAGAAATCAGCAATGATTTACACTGTAATTGAACAAATGTTAATTATTTGATACTATTTAGCGTTAGAAAGTAATTATTCTGCAATTAAAAATACAATGTCAATTATAATTTAAATTATAATAGCCTTATGCACAGTGATTTTCTGTTTCGAAAGCTAAATTAGAATACCGATTTAAAATATTTTTTGTTGATACCAACCAAAAGGACTTGCTGCTTCGAGGATAGAGCTTTAATTTTAATCAGCACTGACATCAATTTTTAGAAAGTAGCAATGATACTACAAACCGAGTTACTGTTTTTGCTATCAATTACCTTTTATTCGACGAATTCAGAGCAAAAAACAGTTGGTTTTGAAGTTAGGACTACTTCTAAAAGACTAAAACGGATAGCCAATGGCCAAGTTAAAAACCAAGTTCTCTTTTCGCCATGAACTGCTCCCAAAGCGTACTTCATCCAGCACCCAGCGGTCTCCTTCTGGCAAATATGGTTTGCGAATGGGGAAAGCAAGATCTGTTCTAAGCACTAGAAAAGAAAAGTCAAACCGCAATCCAGCACCCACGCCCACAGCAAGTTCCTGTAAGAAGTTTTTAGAGAACTGCGCTCCAGGTTTATCAGGATTGTCTTTCAACAACCAGATGTTTCCCGCATCGACAAACAAGGCCCCTTTTACAATATCATAAATCTTCGCTCTGTATTCTGTACTAAATTCTAGTTTTAAATCTCCGGATTGATCGGCAAGAAACGTATTGGTAGTCGTTGTGCCATCAAAACTTCCTGGTCCTATAGATCTAGCACGAAAAGCCCTGATACTATTAGTTCCACCGTTAAAAAACTGTTTTATAAAAGGCATTTCATTCGAATTTCCATAGGCAAATCCGGCGCCGGCAATAATTCTGCTGGCTAATTGTCTTTCGCCACCCAATTTCAAATAATGCCTAAATTCATTCTCCACTTTTACAAACTGGCTGAACGGCACACTAAATACTTTTATGGTATCTCCTTTTTTCAAGTTGGCTCCAGTCGCTAATCCTGAGATATTTCCTGCTAGATCTAAACTTGCTTTATAATAGATGTTATTCTTCCTTCTGGTCTCCATTGTATTGGTATAAGTGTAGGAATACGTCGGACCAAAGATCAATTGCTTTTCGATTACTTTTCCAAGGGAGGCATTAGCGATGATTTTCTCTTGGTACAATGGCGTCACGTTTTGCGGGCTGGCATAAGTAATTTCGGTGATGTTGAACTGATGTTCTTTGCGTTCATTTTCTTTCCATAAATAGCCGAAAGATCCCTTGAATGTTTGCAATGAATACAGCTTGGTTCTGTTTTGGAATTCATATCCCAGAGTCGCTTTGGTCTTAGGGACAAAACCGCCAGAAGACACAAAATGGAATGGAGAGAGGATTCTAGGCCAAACCAAGTTCGCTTCGGTACCAAAACGATACACATTGAAACCGTTATTTAAACCCGAAACCTGTACTTCCAGTCCTCCAAATGCGGAGATCGTAAGCAATTCAGCTCCTTTGAAAACGTTTCTGTTGCTCCAGTTCACATTGAGTTCTGTACCGGTGTAATTAGCTGAATTTGTTTTGGCCAATACTTCCAAACGAATGGATTTTTTGGGCAACGGAGTGAGGTAATAATAAGCATCGAGATAATTCCCGATGGTGTCAGCGACTGTAAATTGATTTTTCACAAACTTAAACGTTCCTAGATTAACCAATCGGTTTAGGGATAAATTGTGATTGGTACGGTTGTAGAAATCCTCTTTTTTAAAATAGAAGGTTCGATCAAAAATACGCGGTTTAAATATGTTTTCAGTGTCGATAATCGTGATATCGTTGTGTTTTACAACTGAATCTGTAGTGGCAACAAGGCTGTCCGCATTAATGGAATAATTGGGATATACAATGATGTCGTTAATACGGTACTGGGACTGCGCTGATGGTGGAGTTTCCTTTTTTACCTTGACGATTAAATCAACCTGATGGTCTGCAACCGTGCTGTCCACCTGAACTTTAAGATAATCAGGTGAGAAGTAATAGAATCCTTTTTCTTTAAGACGGGCATCAATGCGCAACCGTTCTTCTTTTATGGTGGTTAGATTATAGCCCTGATCTTTTTTTAGCAAGCTCCTGTCTTCCGTCTCGCGAACGGCACTTGAAAGGATAGTCGAATCCTGAGGGAATTTAATTGCTCTAATGTGGTATTGTATTTTGGGTAATACGGTGTACTCAGCGGTCACTTTTTTACCGTGACGTGTGGAATCCGCCGTGGATCTGGTATTGAAATAGCCGTTGTTTTCCGCATTATTTTGTAAAACTAATTTATTGTATTCGAGATCTACTTTACTGTAATAAACAGGTGCTTCTCCTACTTTATTTTTCAACCAATAGCGAAATCCTTTTTGCTTTTTTGGACTACCTGCAATCTTATAAATAAATAATTTGGGTCTAAAACCAAGAAAGGAGGAATTAGATTTTGGTCTTACAATAGCTTCAAATTGGGCTTTCAAAGCCTTGCGTTCCTTTTTTGGCGTGGCATCGCCTTCCACTTTTATCTTGGCACCCACATACAACAGCTCGCCTTCTGGTAAGTTTTTTGTACCGCTGCAGCTTGCCACAAACAATAGTATAAAAAGGAGGTATAGTGTGGAATTCGTATTCATCAGTCTGCTGTTTGGAATATTCTTTATTTTATTTTTTTTTCGCTTTTGCTTTTTCAAATAACTCTTTAAACTCATTGTAATCTAAAGTTATTACAAAAGCAACCCCGGTTTCAACCACTTGGCCTTGAAGCGCCACTTGGTATTTATTTTTACGATAGGCTTTTAATTTATATCGTCCGTCCTTAGAAAGCTGATATTCTATAATAACATCACCGGCAATAGTGCTGGCTTCTTGGTTTTGTTGTTGTGGTCCTTCCAGGCCAAAGCTGCTTCCTACGGTCACTTTCAACCGATCATTTAGCAATTTTTTAGAAATCCCAACATTTAAATCGGTTTTGTTTTCCAGTTGCCCCGTGGTGTAATCCTGAGAAGAAACTAAATCAAAATTTAGCTCGACACCGCTTATTAAATCGCCTGCGAGATTATTTAATTGTTGTGACAGGATTTTACTTGCACTTTCTCTAGCTAAAGAGGAAACGGTAGTTCCCCCGGATTCGCTGGCAAATGGATTTTCACCTATAAAACGGTTCAACAGTAGTAAAGCAAACACTTGTTTGTTCAATTGATCTGGCTGCTGACGCAATTGGGTCAGTTTAGCTTGTGTAGCGTTAATGATTTCGGTAGAAACACTGTTGTTTCCTTCGGGCAGGATAATATCAAAGGAAATGCTTGGCTTCATCAGTTCGCCTTTCATTTTCAATTCGGTTTCAAAAGGAATTTTTTGTTTATAGGTGTTTCTCACGGAAGCCGATACATTGGCTAACTGGTCTCCCACAAGATCGATGGGTGCTGCCTCGTTTTTATAGACTGCCGTGATATTGATATCTGCCGCCGTAGGTTCCCCGGTCCACAAGATATAACTACCGCTTTTGATGTCAAATTTGCGTTTGATCAAATTAAAGTTCATTTCATAAGACCCTTCCGTTAATTCGTACCGTCCTGTTAAACTTGTTTTTCCGGAGGAATCAAGACCCCCTGTTAATTGGGCTTCACCTTTTAATTTTAAAAAATCTCCATTGGCTTTGTCGATGACAATAGACAATTCAGCCTCTTTGTCCACTTCAATATTTACTGATGCGTTGACGCCTGAGATTTCTAGGTTACTCAGGGCCTCATCTGCTCGAAGCGTGGTCTGAATCATTGGTGGGTTGTCCTGGTCTATAAATTCAACAATACCAGCTCTATCTGCAACCGATGGATCAGACTGTGGCATGACAATCGTGAACTTAGTATCTTTATTCACTTTGATATTCCCGTCCACGACAGGGTTGTTGTAGGTGCCACCTATTCTTAGATGATTGTCGAGGTACATTTCTCCGTAATACAAATCATTGTCTTTCTCTTCAGAATTGATGGCTTTAAAATTTACTGCATCCAGCGTTAAGTCATAACCGATGTTGCTAAAATCTTGACTATCAATTTTTCCATTGATGACTAAATCATTGTCTCTTTCGTCATTTATGACAAATTGATTGAAAACAATGGTGTTGCCAGTAAATGCGATTGTATCATTTAGGGATTTAAAAGTAGAATTGAGCGGGGTGACTTTAAATCCAATTTCATTAAAAAGCAAATCACCAACCACTTTAGGCTGATCTGTATTTCCTGTAATTTTAAAATTCCCGGTAAAAAAACCAGTACTTTCTTTTAGGTTATCCAGTGCGAATCCCTGAATGCTTTTCAGGTTTAACCGAGCAATATCCAAGTTCATGTCTAAATTCCCGTCTCCCATTTTGTAGGTTCCGTTTAAATCGACCAAGTTATCCTGTCCCGTTATCGAAACGCGAGTATTGTAGGTGTTAGCCACTTTAGTATCGACATGGAGGGTAACGGTGCCGATTGTATCTTTCTTGAAAGCAAATTGATCCACAACCAAATCAGCAGTGAAAATCGCCGATTGATTCCAGTTCTTTACAACAGCATTACCATTGATGTTCCCTCTTATTTCTAAGTCGCCTTTTATCGCGATATTGCTGATCGTTTCTATCTTAAAATCGTTGAAGTCAATCGCTATAGCAGCATTGGGTTGCTCGGACTGTGACTGTATCCTAATGCTGCTTTGCTCTTTACTTAATTCAAAATTATTGGCATAGATTCCCTTTTTTCCAAAACGAACAAAGTTATCCGAAGCCATTTTCCAGGACTCATAATTAAGTAACAGTTTCGTTGGATCAAGGCGAAGTTCATTATTTCCCGCCGAAGATTTTAGTGTTCCAGAGAGCAGGTATCTTTCTTTATCTTTTAGATCTTTTAACTGCAAGGTATAAGCAGCAGTATGGTCTTGTACTTTTCCGGTAATGGAAGTATAAGGCAACTGGAATTGACTGTTTTGAATATCATCCACCACAAGATTGTACACTAAAGCGTTGTCCTTTGTATCTACTTTAAGTACCGCGTTTGTAATTGTATTGTCGCCGTAAACTAATTTTGGGATTGCTGCATTTAAGACAATCGAATCATTGACCGTGTTGTAGCGGCCGGAGAAGGAAATAGGTTCAAGACTCTTTAGTTCAGGAATAAATTTCACTAAAATTGGGCTATCTGAAATGGCAACTTTAAATCGCAGTTGTTGCTTTTCGGCAACAGCTTGTTTACGAGATGGGCTAGCCGCGTAATAAGTAGAAAATGAGTTAGTGATGGCGTCAGCTATTGTAGTCAACTTGTATTTCCCTTCTATTTCGGCATTTAAAAATGGGGACTTAAAAAACAGCGTGTTTTTGTCTGCAACTGCAGTAGCAATCATGGTAATAGAATCAATAACAAATTGCTCTTTTTCATCGGCAATGGTAAGTTGGGTAAAATTGAATTTTCCATTAAGATAATCGAGGTCGACTGATTGAATATCCGCATCTAAGATCCCTCTAATTTTCATGGGACCGGCATGTAAATTCAGTTTATCCAAGTCGGCAACATCAATATTCAACTTTATTTTCCCGGTAGGGTATTTGTCTTTAAAACTACCGCTGCTCACTAAGTCAAAGGTTAAATTAGGATCTTTACTATCAGCGGTGGCTTGAAACAGGCTGTTGCTAACGGTTCCCCTAAGATCGAGATTTTTATAGTTGTATTTATTATAATAGATTTTCCCTATGGTTCCTTTTATGGTGATATCAGCTGTTTTTGGGTCTAATCCGGATCCCTTGATCGTGGCGTTTCCACTAATTTTTCCAATAGAATTGTTCTTAATCAGTTTTCCCAAATCGAAATTTTCCAGTTCCGTTTTGATATCATATTTTTCTTTGTTTTTTATTCTTTGATCAAATAATGCTTTGATTTTTGCAGGACCAAAACTACTCTCCAAAACCAGATCAGTGGTGAAGTTATCGATGGTCCCTTTGAAGGTTCCTGTGGCATTAAACGATTCCGGTAAATTGATGGAATTTGGGATAGTTTCTTTTGGCAAGAAGTCATTGACATCCTTGGCGGTGGATACAAGTTCCTTTATGTCAAAATCAAAATAGGCTTTTTCAGTATCTGGTAAACCGGTAATGATTCCGCTGCCTACAATTTTTGTATTGCCGATACCGCTGAGTTGTATACTTGGAATCTCGATTTCGCCTAACTTGCCAAAGATCTTGCCGTTAACCTGAAGTATAGCATTTGGATTGTTCTTAAAAGGCACCGTATTGGCTAAATCAGGAGCAAAAAGCAAAATATCTTTAAACCCTATATTACTTTTCTTTAAAGTAGCATTTATACTTAATTCTTCTAAATGATCACTAATGGCCGCAATTGATGGGTAGCCTATCAGGAGTTCGTCTTTTACTAAGGTCTGGGGTGTTTTTAGGTACAAATTTTTAAAAAAAGAATTCGTTTTTCCGTAGAAAAAATCAGCTGTAAACGCTTGAACGTTCAGACCACTTTGTTCTTTTGCTTTAAAAGCATTTATTTTACCAGAGGTGCTTACGGAATTGTAATGGATGTCCTGGGCATCAAAGCTTAGCGACTGTACTTTTAAATGGTTGTAATCAAAGCCTTTTGGTATCGCAGCAGCATTGTGATTATCATAATTAAAAGCAACGCGTTTGATATTGGATTCTCTGACCTTAAAATCCCAGTCTCTGCTAGCACTTGCAGCCGATTCTTTTTTCGTCGTGTTTTTTCCTGATTTACGAAAAGTAACTTTTCCATTTGCATCCGATACATTGAGGACATCAATCAAAAAAAAATGATTGTAAAAATCGGTATTGTCAAATTTAGTTAGTCCCTTTTTTAAATAAAAAGTAGTACTTAATTTACTAGCTTCATCCTGATAATCTACTACAATTTGCGATAAATCAATTTCGCCTAACTGAAGTTTATATCTGGTTTGAGGACTGCTGTTATCCTCATTATCATTTGCTGTAATACCTTGTTTGTATTTAAGGTTTAATCCCTTAATCTTGATCTTGGGCACTTCGAAATCCATCTTCTCTAAATCAAAAGTTTTGATGCGGGTTTCAAGGTGATTCAGTTGGATAGAAAGCTTATTTTTTGAAAAGGCATCGGTATATCTCAAGTTTATCTTGTCCAGATTGAGGTTTTCTAGCGAAAATGTCATCGGGTCTGTGTCTGGATTTTGATTAGTAGGGGAAGAGAATGCTTTGATAATATAATCAAAGTTAAATACAGAAGTCGAATCTCTATTTATATTTGCTGTAACTCCCTGAAAATTGACGGAGTTGATTTCAATTTTATTATTGAATAATTGAAACATACTGATGTCAACGGTGAGTTTATTAGCGCGCAAAAGTGTGTCTTTTTTTATCCCTTCAAAATATACCCCTTCTACTATTATTTGTTTGGGAAATCCAATATCAATTTTAGCGATAACAACCTTCGTTTTGATTTTATCCTGTATATAAAGCACTGCTTTGTCCTTTGCAAAATTTTGCACATAAGGGATTTGGATAAGCAGCAGCAGCAACAGGAATAATACGATGATTGTTCCTACTGTCCATTGGAAAATTTTCAAACCTTTTTTTAAATATTCTTTCAAATGGTACTGTTTTTATAAACCAAAAAAGTCAGGATCTACCGTAATTCTAAATCAAATTAACCACAAAGATGAAAAATTATATCGATACTCCTTTATAAATAAGAAAGTTTAAATTGTAAAATTATTGGATGAGAATCATGACAAATGGAAGATATCTTTAAAAGTTGTAATTCAAGAGGATCGGTAGCGCGTCATGGACCTTTTTCTTTTTTACTTTCTATACACTCGAAGTCCATTGAATTCCTGAGCCTCTTTCTCATGCAATAAAAAATCTTTTACTGCCATTAGCATCGCCTTGTAATACGTAAAAAGTTCCTAAATAAAATTGATAATCGTGGTGATATCGATTTTTTCTAATGAGGCATTTTGTGCCTCTACATAGAAGTTGTTTAATGCTGAAGTATAGTTGTCTTCTATTACACTAAACCGCTGCTCCAGGTTTTCAATACTAGCAGGTATTTCTTGGGTCATCAGTGCATTGAGCTGCTGGTATAGTGCTTCCGTCTCTTGCTCGCTGTGAATAAAAAAATTGTACTTGATGTCTTTGGACGAATTTCTTGAGTTAACAATATTCGCACCTGTACACTTAATGCTTTTTACAGCGTGTAGAGCGTTGCGTACAGCAGCAATTAACGGGTTGAGATGATAATACTGTTATGATTCTAATTTAGGACTTAGTTTTAAATAAAAAACTTGAAGCGCACCCTGCAGCTGCTTTAGAAAATCATACTTTTCTTCTACTGTTTTTATAAAAAATTTGTTTTCCTTTTGGATTTGTGCATAATTGGAATTTTCACGGATGTATTGGGTGTAAATTTTAAACAGCTCTAAATTGAAAAGCATGGAATTGTGAGTACAATAGTCTTTTTTCCTTTTAAATAAATCTCAGGCAGACGCTCAGCTATGGTAGCATGTCCAATAAAAGCAGTCATTGCTCCATCGGATTTCTTGAAAAAACGTTCTAGAAAATGGGTGAACTTATGTAATAGGGGTTACAAGATGATAAAGGAACCCAAGTTGATGATCGTGGAGAACAGAACCAAGCCAGCGAGAGGATCACTGACATAAAATAAGTCAGTAATCAGAAATAGTATGGGGCTTAAAAGAAGGAAAGCAAAGAGGGTGACGAAAACATTGAAAAGAAAATTTCCCAACACGATTCGCTTTTTTCAAGTATTGCCGCCTACCCCACCGAGCATTGTTTTAATGGTAGTTCCAGTTTGTGAGCCCAATATAATGGCAGCCGCGATAGGCAAGGATATTTCTCCAACATGAAGCGCACTAAGCGTAAGTGCCATTGTCACAGAACCGGATTGAACAAAATCATTGATAATAAAACCAATGAGTAAAAAAACAGCTAATGAGATGGAAGTATAATGCGAAAAATCAAAAACTTTTACCTTCGACTCTGTGGATGTTTTCATAAACGACAGTCCAATAAATAATAAACTAAATCCGAAAAGAAAATAAGAAATGTATCGATAGGTTTTCCCATTTCCAAACAAGATAAGGATAAGGCCTCCTAAACAAACAGCAGGATAGGAAACTACTTCTATATCCATATTAAATCCCAGCGTTGCTAACATCCAGCTGTCAAGTGTCGTTCCCAGATTTGCCCCTAAGATAATAGCCATTGCAGTCCTCGTGGTAAATACACTTGTATTCATAAAAGACTAGACCATAAAGGAAATCATAGAACTGCTCTGTGGAATACTGGTTACTATCGCACCTAATGTAAAGACTCCAATTGCATTCTTTGTAATGCGTTGTAAAAAAAGTTTAAAACTCTTTCCAGAAAGATTTTTTAAAGACTCCTCCAGTAAATACATCGCAAAAAGAAAGAGACCTCTACTTGCATCGAGTTGGAGGAGCTAATGAAATATTTCCATAGTGTAAAAGATATTGAAAGATAGGGGAAAATTTTTCGATATAAAAACAATAGAATAATTTTTAAGTATAACTACTTAAATAACTTACATTTTTTTTAAAGTTTGTTTTTTAAGTAAAAAAACAGAATCATAATTGTTAAATTTTTAGCGCAGCCACCATACTTTAGGGGCCCGAGCATCGCAAGAATCTCCATATTATGTTCTTTATCTCTTTGATTATTTTTCAACGCTTCTAATACCGAACCAATTTATGTTTGAGTCCAAATCATTTTGGTATACTGCCGATATAGTATGAAAATAGTACGATGTAGCTGGACTCTGGTAAATATACAAGCGGTATAACATACAAGCTATGAAAGCTGTAAAGTATTCAACAATTATAGCTGTTTTTATATTTGTAGTCATCATATTCCTTCTAGAGCAGGTTGTTGGTCTGCCGCCTCTGGCACTAAAAGTGAAAGGCTGTAGTTGTGTTTGCCGTAAAGCCTTCGGGTTGTTTCTCAAAAGGAAGAAATCGCGCATCTACATTCGGATTATTCCTTTGGGTCTGATCAGCACGATGTAGCATTTGATTAATTGCCGTCTTTCCACCTATACCATCACAAGGTAATTTAGTTTTGACATTTGATTACTAGGTTAAAACGAATAAAAAAGCAGCAGACAAAAAAAAAATCAATTACTACGATAGGGATGCAACTAGAAAAAGAGCTTGGAAAATTTTATTATAGAACGCTAATTTGCTACTTTTTTAGAATGGATTCGGAAGTGTGTTTTTTTTTCAGGTCTGAAAACAGTGTTTACGACTCTGTTATGTTGTGTTTTAGGTCTTAATGGTTGAGTAGCGGACGAGAATATTTTCATAATAAGTAAAAATCAAACGCTTTTTTAATTAACTTTAACTATTGTTTAAACCTTTAAATTATTTAAATATGTCAGGAGAAAGTCTTTTAGTGTGGTTGCTTTTAGGGGTAGTCGCAGGATGGTTAGCCGGTCTAGTTATTAGCGGGGGTGGTTTCGGTATTATTGGTAACATAATTGTTGGTGTTATCGGAAGTTTTTTAGGGGGCTGGCTTGGCTCCCAACTGGGCATTTCTGGTGCCGTTGTGGGAGGTTTTAGCGTAGCAAGTGTAGTTACCGCTGTATTAGGGGCGGTAGTCTTATTATTCATTGTTAGTTTAATACGTAGGGTCTAAAAAGCAACAAAATCAAAGTAGCAAAAAAAAA
>NZ_AJXL01000070.1 GCF_000264055.1 Flavobacterium sp. ACAM 123
GTCTTTTTACTAATGAATTCGGTAAGTTGCTACAAACAAAAACAGCATACTAAAATTAATTTAGATGCTGTTTTTTAAATATACTATAAAAAAATTATTCTTATTTAAGCGATTTCATGTCGATTACAAATCTGTAATTAACATCATTGCTTGTAATACGATCATAAGCGGTATTAATATCTTGCATATTGATAAGTTCGATATCACTCGTAATATTATGTTCTCCACAGAAATCTAACATCTCTTGAGTTTCTTTAATACCTCCAATTAAAGAACCGGCAATACGCTTACGTCCCGCAATGATATTTCCTCCATGAAATGGCTTTAATGGTTCTACTGCACCAACTAAAACCATTGTTGAATCAATTTTAAGTAATCCTAAATAAGGGTCCATCTCATGACCTACAGGAATAGTATTTAAAATGAAATCGAAACTATTTTGGTGTTTTTTCATGTCGTCTTCATCTTTAGAGATTAAAACTTCATGAGCACCTAAACGTTTAGCATCTTTTCCTTTTTCTGGCGATGTTGTAATCATAACCACATGTGCACCTAATGCATTTGCAAACTTAACACCCATATGTCCTAATCCTCCTAAACCAACTACTCCTACTTTATCTCCTTTTTTTACGTTCCAATGACGTAATGGAGACCAAGTAGTTACTCCTGCACACAAAAGCGGTGCAGTTGCTGCTTCATCTAAATTTTCTGGAATTCGCAATACAAATTTTTCATTAACAACTACTGATGTTGAATAACCACCGTAAGTTTGTTTGCCTTCAAGATGTTTGTCTGGACTGTTGTAAGTAAATGTTGCTCCATTTTCGCAAAACTGCTCTAGATCTTGCTCGCATGGTGAACAAGTTTGACAAGAGTCGACCATACAACCCACCCCTACTAAATCACCTACTTTGTGCGTAGTAACACCAGTTCCTAACTCTACCACGCGACCAATAATTTCATGTCCAGGTACTACTGGGTATGTTGATCCATTCCATTCATTTCTTGCTGTATGTATGTCACTATGACAAACACCACTAAAAGTAATATCAATTTTTACGTCGTCAGTTCCTACAGCTCTTCTTTCGATGTCTAAAGGTTTTAAATCTTCTGTCGATGCTGTTGCACCATAAGCTTTTACGGTTGTAGTTGCCATTACTGTTTATTTTTTTAAGTTACTATTACTATGATTTTTGTACTACTATTTATTTAGAAGCGTTTGGATAATCTGTATATCCTTTTGCTCCTCCTGTGTAAAACGTATCGTTATCTCCTTCTGCTAGTTCCAAGTTGCGTTCAAAACGTTCTACTAAATCTGGATTAGCAATGTAAGGCTTTCCGTAAGCTACTAGATCTGCATAGCCTTCTTCAATTACTTTATTTCCTTTTTCTTGATCAAATGCGGAGTTAATCATTAACGTTCCATTATATAAAGGACGGAAATGCTTAGCGATCTCTGTAACTGCATATGGTATTGCTGAAACATCTGTAAATGGTTCAGAAAGATGGATGTATGCTAAGTTATAATCATTTAATTTTTTGATAATGTATTCAAATGTTGGGATCGTTTCTTCATCCATAGTGGTCCCAAATGGACCATTTAATGATGGATTAAAACGGGCTCCGATTTTTTCCTCTGGAATTACTTCTTTAACTGCGTCTAGAACTTCAAAAAATATACGAGCTTTGTTTTCAATAGTTCCACCATATTCATCCGTTCTATGATTAGCTGTTCCGTTAAAGAACTGTTGAAACAAATAGCCATTAGAAGAATGTATTTCCACTCCATCAAATCCAGCTTTTACTGAATTTATCGCTGCTTTTTGAAAATCTTTAACTGTAGTCTTAATATCTTCAACGGTCATTTCCCTTGGCGTAACAGTAACTTTAAATCCTTCTGGAGTAAATGACTTATCGTTAGGATTTATAGCTGAAGCAGATAATGGTAATGCTCCATTATGAAAATCGGGATGAGACATACGTCCTACATGCCACAATTGAATAAATATTTTTCCCCCTTTATCATGTACACGCTTGGTTACTTTTTTCCAACCTTCTACTTGCTCATCTGTATGGATACCAGCGGTATTGATATACCCTATAGCATCCTTAGATACTTGCGAGCCCTCTGTAATAATTAAACCTGCTGAAGCACGTTGCTCGTAATATAGACCGTGTAGCTCATCAGTTGGCACATTGCCTTCATTATCTGCTCTACCACGAGTCATAGGTGCAACGACTACTCTGTTTTTAAGGTTTATATTTTTGTTATATGGTGTTAATAAATGTTGTATACTCATGTTATTTTTTATAAATGTTAGTGAGTACAAATCTACTACACTGTCATACCAATATTCTTGACTTAGATCAATTAAGATAGATTTAACCATTTTCCTAACTCTACTTAAGTGGTAGGAGTAAATCTTGAGTAATATGTCTTGATTGGTATTTAAAAAAACAGGTCGTTCTAGCACAAAGACCCCTAATAATTGGGTATACTTTTATTCCAGTTACTCAAGTGCATAAAATAATCGATTTTGTGCCTCTTCTTGAGAGCCAAAGATAGAACGAGATAACAAACCTCTTTGGTAATTAAAATCCATTGCGGCGTTCCCGCTGAGTCAAATTGGTCATAAACCAAATGTCTATCATCCAGAAAAACAGGAAATGGAAGTTCATCAATTGTAAAAATGCTCCTAATAACAGTTCCGCTAACTGTTGCATTATTAAAGCTGCTATAAATACCTGCTACTTGAACCCCTTGATTTTCCTTCTGTAATTAATATACTTAAGGAATTGCTCGTCCGGTACAGTCACAACATTGGTTATTATAGATTATGTTTACAATAGGGGTTTCTCACTATTTAAGCATTAGATCGATGGGGTTGCCGTTGAAGCCTTGAACTAAAATTGAACCAACAGTTGCATTTTCTTTATTCATTTATTGCGGTTTTTATTTAAGCTTGCTATTGCAAAATTGATGTTGCAAAGTTAACCCTGGCGTGCAATGAGTTTTCTCTTATAAATTTTCTTCAGTTCGAGTAATTTTAGATAGCAAATTGTGAAGCTAAAAGTAAAACTTTATTAAAAACGGTTTTTCGAATGTTTTTAATAATTTAAGTCAATGGTGCCTAAAATTATAATTTAATATTTTTTGTCAGAAGATTTTCTCTAGACCCTATTACTTCCTTTTTTTCTTATTTATATAAAAAATGGTTCCAAAGTTGTAAAACTTTGGAACCATAACTTTTTTCACTAAAACTGAAAGATTAAGAAATTACATCCAAGTAATAATATCTTCTCTGTTTCTTCTGGTTTTAGGGTTGACTGGATCTGCTTTTCTGTACCCAAAAGCAACCATAAAGGCCAAGCCGTATTTGTGTGTATCTACACCAAACTTTTCTCTTAGTAAGGCCTCTGCTTTTTCTTGATGGAATCCTTCAATAGGGCAACTATCAATACCTACTAAAGCGGCTGATGTCATCATATTTCCTAAAGCAATATAATTTTGTTTTGATGACCAATCGAATAATTTTTTGTCCGTATCTAAATCAAAGTCATTCTCTTGAAATTCTCGGTAGAATTTAGAATACATTTCAATCACATCAGCAGGCATTTTTTTTACATCTTTCATCATGGATGCAATGTACGCTGAATCGTGTTTTACCATAGGGGCTTTCATCGACAAACCCAATACAAAGTGGCTTGCAGTATCTAATTTTGCCGGCGCTCCCCAAGCTACTGGTTTTATCAATTCGCGCAAATCTTTGTCTTGTACGACAATAAAATGCCAAGGTTCAAAACCAAAAGAACTTGGCGATAAATGGGCTGTTTCTAAAATAAATTCTATGTTTTCATCTGAAATAATTTTAGTAGCGTCAAACTCTTTTGTAGCATGTCTAAATTGAAATGCATTGATAATATCTTCTTTTGCTATATTAGGTGTACTCATATTCTTTTGTCTAAATTTTTAATAACTGCAAATATATGACACCATAACAGTAACCACCTTGACCTATATCAAGTAAGAGAGAATGAACAGTTACATAACTGGGTACCATTTTGTCTTTGACTCTTTTGGATTTTAAACTTCTCCATCAAAGGGGCGGCTTATAAACGATCGATTTGTTTTCCTCGAAATCCAAAAGGTACAGCGACTTACTTAATTTTTATTTCCAAGTTGCGTACGATTACCCTATATAGGTAGTAGACGTATTAAAAACACATTAGAATCCTCAACTACATTGCCGTATGAAAAGTGTTCTATAGACAATGTAGCGTGACAGTTTATTTCTGAAGGTTTAATTCCTCGAATGGCTAATTTTTTTTTGCACAACATCAGCGGAATTTTAAATCTGTGCCTATGATGTTACTAGCATCTTGCTGGCGCAGGCGACAAGGTCATTAATTTTTATGTTAAGCAATCCAAATCGTTTTGGTATTGACAAACTCCCGAATTCCATAGGCAGCCAGTTCTCTTCCGTAACCACTGTTTTTAATTCCGCCAAAAGGCAACCTTGGATCAGAAACCACCAATTTATTGACAAAGCTGCTTCCCGCTTCTAGTAGTAAAGCTAATTTTTCTCCGCGTTCTCTGTTTCCAGTGAATACTCCAGAGCCCAAACCAAATTGTGAATTATTCGCCAGTTCAACAGCATGAACATCATCTTTTGCTCGCATTACAGAGGCTGCTGGACCAAATAATTCATTGTCAAATGCTTCCATCCCTGGCTCCAAATCAACTAATATTGTTGCTGGATAGTAGGCCCCTTTTCCCTCGGGAATGACTCCCCCAAGAACTAAACGTCCCCCTTGTTCAACTGTTTTTAGTACCTGCCCGTGCAATTCATCTCTTAAATCCAGCCTTGCCATCGGTCCGTAGTAAACGTCTTCATTGGTTGGGTCGCCCATTTGTGCGGCTTTCATTTTTTTAGTAAATAAAGACAAAAACGCATCGTAGATGGAATCATGAACGATAAATCTTTTGGCTGCAATACAGGTTTGTCCATTGTTTTGTAATCGTCCAAAAGTAGCCAAATCAGTTGCTTCTTCTAAATCGACATCATCCAGAATAATATACGCATCACTACCTCCCAGTTCCATTACCGTTTTCTTTAGATTTTGCCCCGCAATTGAAGCGACGGAACGTCCAGTAGGATCGCTTCCTGTTAGCGTGATTGCAGCAATATTTTTATCTTCTATAAGTGTTTTTACTTCTTTAGCTTCCACATTTAAATTCAGGAATACTCCTTCAGGAAATCCTGCTTTAAGGAAAGCGTCTTCAATCGCAAAAGCGCATCCTTGAACATTGGAAGCATGTTTTAAAACTCCTGTGTTTCCTCCCATTAATGCTGGAATAGCGAAGCGAATCACCTGATAAAACGGAAAGTTCCACGGCATCACCGCTAAGATTACTCCAATAGGTTGAAAGGTAATATAACTTTTTGTCGCTTCTGTTTTAACGATTTCATCAGCTAATAATGCACTTGAATGCTCTGCATAATATCGACATACCAAAGCACATTTTTCAATCTCCTTGCGGGACTGCCCAATCACTTTACCCATTTCTCTAGTTGCTAGCTGTGCATATTCCTCTTTATTCTCATCAAGAACATCAGCTAATGCGTACATCAGTGTAGCGCGTTCCTCAAATGTTTTTTGTTTCCAATGATGATATTCCTTTTTTGATGCTGCTATTATTTCTAATGCTTCACTACTTGTGATTCGCTTGTACTCACTTATCTTCTCTCCCGTTGCCGGATTTATACTTATACTAATTGCCATTGTTTCAATCTTTAAGACTTTACTATTGTTTTTGTTCCATAAAATATAAAAGTACTAAAAAGGCAGGTAAATAATCAATTGCGTAACGCTAATTATTGATTTTTGTTACCCAAACTACTATCATCCTATCATCAGGAGCTTTCAACTGATACGCTGCTTATTTGCTGTCAAAGCTCGTTACTGACAGAGCTGTCATGCTTTTCATGGCATCAAATTAAAAGCATCAAACTCTAAAAATTTCAACAATACTCATCAATACCTGCATTATTAATCGTTTTTATACATATTTATTGCTAAATCAGTCTTTATTTTAAATTAAATCTAATTATTGGTTCTTTGGCTTGGTTTTGGCACATTAGAGAATCTAAGTTTAAATTTAAATACGCAATGGGTAAAAATTACGCAAATCGTATTTTTAAAATTAAAAAAACAATTTTATGATTCAAGTTAAAGAAAATAACACTGTAAAGGTACATTACGTAGGAAAACTATCTGATGGTCAAGTATTTGATACTTCAGAAGGAAAAGAGCCTTTAGAGTTTACTTTAGGACAAGGAAAGTTGATTGCCGGGTTTGAAAAAGGGTTAATCGATATGAAAATAAACGAGAAAAAAACAATTACTATTTCAAAAGAAGAGGCTTACGGTGAATCTCGCGATGACCTAATTCAAGAAGTAGACAAGAGTCAACTTCCTGAGGATATTACTCCAGAAGTTGGAATGGGTCTTGTATCCAAATCCGCTGACGGAAACGAAATGAATTTGTTAATCGTTGAAGTTAAAGAGGCAACTATCGTAATTGATGGTAACCATCCTTTGGCTGGTAAAGAGCTAACTTTTGACCTTGAAGTAGTTGATATTCAAGCATAAAAAGCAATAAGTTTTATTTACAAACGGGACAGTATTTGTTGAACTAATTTCAATAAATACCGTCCCGTTTTTTTATGTCCTCGCTGCAATACAATGACTTTATTAAAATAGAACATTATTATGTTAAATTTAAAATATAATTAGTTTGACTTATTATCGCCCAAATCTGATAAGATTAGATGTGTTGTGGGTTCTCCAAATAATAATAAGCGGTCTATAAACCGTTGTAGATGCAATTGATCGACCAAAACGACTTTCATAAAGATATTATGTGTTCCTGTAATTCTATGAATTTCATTGATTTCCTTAAAATCATCTAATTGACTACAAAAAGTTTTGAGCGTCCCGCTAAACAACTTAAACATAATAAAAACTTCTAAACCAAAACCCAATTTCTGATTGTTCAGTTTAAGTTGATACCCCTTAATGACTTCGCTATCTTCTAATTTCTGGATGCGCTCTCGCACTGATGAAGGAGAGAGTCCAATTTGTTTCCCAATATCCACATATGAAACCCTTGAGTTGATTTTTAGTTTCTCAATTATTTTTAAATCTAATGCATCTACCATAAATAAAGTTTTTATTTGGCTAAAAATACATCTATATTGTGGAACAATGATGCTTTATCCGTTTTAAAAATTTTAATAACTGTTGTTCGAGCCGTACTTTTGTAACATGGATACAATGCTATTACTGCTTATAATTGGGATTTTTACAGGTTTTTTTATACAAACGATAATTGGTTTCGCAGGAGCTCTAATAGCACTACCTTTTTTACTTTTTGTAATGCCGTTATCAGAGGCAGTCTGTTATATCTCTATCTTTTATTTTATCTCCACTCCTATTTATGTTTACAAAGAATGGGAGCATATTCATAAAGAGTTAGTCAAAAAATTAGCGCTATCCTCTTTCATTGGAGTTGTAGTGGGAATTATTGTCTTGACGTATGGAAAACCGCTGATTCTTAAAAAGGCCTTAGGGATGTTCATTATTCTATTTGTTTTGAATAGCCTAAGAAGCAAGAAAATGCTTCCATTGCTAACTAAAATGAAACATCTATTTGGTTTTATGGGCGGTTTTTTCTCAGGACTATTTGCTACTGGCGGTCCTATATATGTGATGCTTATTCAAAATGAAACCAATGATATAAAAACTTTCAGAGCAACCATGTTTGCTTCTTTAGGATTGGTGACTGTCATGCGAATCCCTGTTTTAGCACTTGGGGGCTTTCTTACACTGAACCAACTTTATAATTCTTTATATGTGTTACCTTTTTTTATACTTGCTTTATTTTTAGGTAAAAAAGTCTATTTGAAATTAGACGATCTGTTTATAAAGAAGATTATTTTAGGACTGTTATTTATTTCAGGTGTTCTATTGTTGATAAATGAGTAAGCAAGAGGATACTTTATTGCAAATGCCAACAAAATGGTTACACCACTGAAGAAGTGTGCTTGTGACTTACACTTACATCCGCTTGAAGCTCCAGTTAATCTTGCGTGCTGTCATTCTTTTTGCCGATAAGTTTTCTTCCAAATAATACCAAACGACTTTATACCGTAAAATTCCTTCGCTTTTATTTACTAGCAGTTCCCCAATAATTATAACTTAAAGGTTTCCATCCAGGAATATATATGGTTTCTAATTTGATATTTTTAAAACCACTCTCTTCTATAATTTGCGGTATGTTTCTGTTTAAATTGCATCCCCCTGCTACTTCTCTCCAAATCGGATTTATCTTATCTTGTACCCTTTGAACTCGTTTATCAGGAGCTATCCCGTGTTCGCAAAACAATAGAAGTCCTTCTGGTTTTAAGACTCTTCTCATCTCTACTAAAGCCTTTTTTGCATCAGGAATAGTACAAAGAGAATAGGTAACCACTACAGTGTCAAAACTATACTCATCAAAGGGAAGTTGTTCTGCAGAAGCAATTATAAATTTAAAATTGAATCCTAGCTTTTTTGTATCAACAGTACATTTCTTCCACGTAGCTAAAGAAGGATCAATTGCGGTAAGACGAATCACTTTTTTGTGATTATAAAGAGGCAAATTTAAGCCAGTGCCAATACCTATCTCCAATACATTTCCCGTAGCAAGAGGAATTATTTTCTTGCGTTGCTCTACAAAAGGACTCAAACCGCAAGCGATATTTATTAGACTTGGTAGTATGTACTTAGCGTATATCCCCATTGTTTTATATTAATAAATTCAATTACTTGATGAAACACTAAGGAAAAGAGATAGGACAATTTTTTCAAAAAAAAGGACATAAAAAATGTTTCTCGCGACCAGAATAAATTGTCTTTATTGTTCTTGACCAAATTTGTAAATAATAAGTCATTTAAACCTTTAACAAAGATATACTATTAGAACAGAATTTCAGTAAAAGCGAAGTCGCTTAAGTCGTTAAAAGGATAAGCCAGTATTTACTTTAGAGCTAAATCGTAATTGTGCTTTAGCGCACCTAAAACAGGAAAAACGACAGCAAGGAAATCCTAAAAGAAATACTGTAACTATCGAAGTTTATGGGCGAATTAAAAAATACCTGTTCAAGAGTTAAGACCGGAATAAATATTGGGTATTTGTTTAAAAAACAGATTATCGTGTGTTTCAAAAGCATCGATTAATCAGTATATTTGGAAAGATAAAAAAGAAAAGAGTATTTATTGCTACGCCATTGAACAACTGGTATTAGGGATAAAAAAAGGAAGTGCCAGAGGCTCAAGAGTTGTTATAACCAACATGCGACCAATTGAAAACCGACCGATAAGTATTGATTTAAAGCGACGTTGTGGAGATTTAGAAATGTATACAATAATTGGGAAAATCATAAAGGAGCCATTGTCACTATAAATGATAGAGCCGCTGGAATGTTGAGGACGAAAAAGATAAAGTCGAAAGAAAGTGAGTTGGTTTAAGAAGTGACCATTGAATTATTACAGAACTAAAAATTTTATTTGTTCACAATAGCACCCGATAATGGAAAAGCGAGTGCAATGAATCAAGAAATCATCAAATCAGTACAAATTGATTTTTATATTAAGTTCATCATCAGCAAACTAGTTGCAAATGAAAATCTAAATCTAAATGTACTGAAAAGGCAGTATAGTCTGAAATCAATTTCGTTCGAAGAAATGACCGCAGAAAGAATTTTAGTTGCAAAAGCGAAATTAAATAATCGTTCGAGCTAGGGTGTAATTCTGAAACAGCAAATTATATCTTTAACTACAGGGTCGGATTTATAACTTAATTCAGCAAATAAAAAAACCTAAACTTTAAAGTTTAGGTTTTTTGCTTCAACCGGTAAATAAGGTGCTAAATAAAAAGTAGTAGTAGTGTTAGAATTTAGTTTAGAGCTCTTTTTTAACTGCTTTATTGTATTAAAACATTTAAAAAAATATTGGGATTTTAAATTTTTTAGGTTGCTTTACCGAGTTCTGTTGCTTCAGGAATTTCGATTAATTTTCCTGACTTCACATCAAAAATATATCCGTAAACCGGAATATTGGAAGGTACCAATGGATGATTCTTAATGCGGCATACATCTTCAATAATACTTTCTGTTTGGTCAGCAATGGTTAAAAAAGAAATATTATTTGCTTCTTTAGATCCCCCTTCTTCGCTCACATTTTTCCATCCGTTTTCGTCCACTGATGCAGTAGCTAGACTTTTAGAGAGTAAACCACGGATGATTTCATCTGTAAAATAGGTCATTCCACAATCCGTATGATGAATAACAAACCACTCGGCTGTTCCTAAAAGTTTGTGTGAAATTACTAAGGAGCGAATAGCGTCATCGCTTGCTCGTCCGCCAGCATTTCTGATCACATGGGCATCACCCTCTGACAAACCTGCATATTTTGCTGGATCAAGACGCGCATCCATGCAAGTAAGAATTGCAAATTTTCGTGCGGGAGGCATTCCTAAATCTTTTTTTTCTCCAAAATTAGAAGCATAATTTTCATTGGCGTCGAGGACTTCTTGGTGTACTTTGCTGTTTTCTTTTTGTATTAAATTGTTTTCTTTCATGATAATTTAAGATTATTTTTTTTATTATTTTTTGTAATTTACCTACTAATATTGTAATACAATTTCATTTCTATATTTAACTTTTTCAGTGATTTTAGAACATCGGTGAAAGCATCACAGACGCTAACTTGTTTTCCTACATCTTGAATCACAAATGGTATTTCGACATCAATTACTGATCAGTAAACCCGAGAATTTATATTTGTACATCCATACTTTTCAGCTCACGCTAAGGTACTCGAAAACGAACGTTCTTCCTTACTAAATCCATCAAAATATAATATAATTAATATGAAAAAACAGCTCTTATTTTAGGGACTTTCTTTTACTAAAAATCTAAATCCTCAATTGTTTGTAGAACGGGTAAACCTGCATCGTAATTTTTTTCGTGTAAAAATTATTTGTCAGATTTACATGTGTTTGTTTCTAATTCCTATTAAAATTATAACCTAATATATTTGCCTTTTATTGTCGCAAGAATATGAGATCCATTTTAAACTGCAGGAATAGAATTTTAAAACTAACACTTTCATCTACCACAATTATATCTTCTAATTGTTGGTTTTGACATATTGAGTACTATCTTTTGCTTGAAAAGGTTCAGCAAACTCAATTAGCTCTTAGGACGATTGGTTTTATTTATTTATGAATCGATACGTTTCTAGCTGAAGATTCAAACTAAACTATCGGGTCTATTGATCTTCTTTTTCTCCATATTTAAATTTATTTAGTACTTTTTCTACTAAATATCTATCTCAAAGGAATTAGTGGCTTAAGTGGAAACTAGTATTTAGCAATTATAGTATTAGGAGAGGATTTTTTGATTTGGTTACCGTTTTTCATCGTGCAAAATAAACCTTTTGAATTTTTTCGTTTTATGAACAGCGCCTTAGTTTGTCTTGCATCGTATTTTTTGTAATAGCAATTTCTTCATCAAGAGAAACAAATTTTCGTAAATCAATGGCGTCTGGGCGAGTGTAATAACCTCCATCTTGAGAAAAGTGAATGTGTGCATCAGTCAAACCTAGAGCTAAAAATTTTCCTGTACCATCAATAACAGTCACATTGGCTGGAATTTTTATTTTTTTACTCAATTGAATATTGGATATTCTATCATCTGTAATTACAACCGTTTGGTTTTGATTTAATTATTGGTTTTCAACATTAACAATAGTTACTTTAGTGATATAAGTTTGTGAGAATTCAGCAAACGATAAAAATAGAAATACCGCTGATATTAAAGATTTGTTTGTCATATTATTATGTTTAAAGGTTTAATTTTTAGTCTATCTATTCTAAGACATTTAGCCTGATTGTCTTGAATATAATGGTGTTATACATAAAGTGACAGTTTTAACGTACTATCTTTTCGTCTTTAATTTATCACTATTTTATACTTTCTCCTTTGTTTTAGCACTTTACTTGCTGTTTTTTTAGATACGTTATCGGCTTTTTATATCTTATTTGATGAACAGCTAATCACAGTATCTGGACACATTAGCGCACTATTCTGCTGGTTAGATACCCCATAATACTATTTCCAAAAATGAAGGAATAGGTTTTATTTCCTTGATAATTGACCAAAGAGGATTATCTGGAAGATGTCTTATAATATCAATTAAGTGACAATAAGACAAAGGGCAAGCAACTAAATTGTACTTTCATAGTTATACGATTTTTAATGCTTTACTAAGATAATAATTTATACTTCTACCATAACCTCTTATTACTAACGGTATATTTGTATGAATGTGCTATCGAATAGCCTCGATAGCAGTGAAAAGCCTCTACGGATTAAAGCCAGAAAATGTATAGTTGCTCCAGTAGATAGTAAGATAGCACCAGTAAAGGGATAAAATGACTGATAAATAATACCCATAAAAAACCGAAAGAGACATCACTGTCAGTTTCAGTTTTAACTTAAAAAGTAATTTAGGAGTCGTCGCTGTTGTGCTCGAATTCTGAATGTATAAAACTTTCAGCATTGGTACGGTTCAACGGACTTGCCTTTCCACCTGGAAATGTTATCACTACAATACAAAAAGGGTTCTTTGCTGCTTAAATAATTTAAAATCCAAATTAATTGTTTACGATAAATGCGTGTATCACGCCAGGTATCCAGCCGATAATAGTTAGAACGACACTAATTAAAAATGTTGTGCCTAATCCGTGTTTCATAAAAACTGCCAACGGTGGCAAAAGTATGTTGAGTATAATAGTTAGTAGTGACATATTATTTTATTTTTTAAGATTAATTAAATTTTCATTTTCTTCTTATATGTTTAGCAAAATATTATCTCAAGTACCAAAAATAAGTATGATATTACCCTTGACATCGTGCTTACCACTGCGCCAAAGACAAATCTTATTACAACAAAGGTACCAACGCAAATATAATGCTCGTTTCTAGACCCTTTACTGACTCCTTTTTAGTGATCGTGTCACTTATATGAAGCAAACTCCCAGCTAAGTAAATTTAGCGCCGAAACAACTTCCAAAACAGTCAAGGATAACGCGAATATAGTTCCCAAAGAAATTATTGAAAGTTTAGCTACACTATTTTCGAACATCGCATTCGATTTTCAGATACTTTCCAAATTTAAATAGTTGCAGGTACATTTATTCATTACACAAACAAAATTACTTGCGTTTGCAGATGACAAAATCTTGATTAGTACTTCTAATTTACGATAATTATAAATGAATTAGTAACTTTAAATGATAAAAGTTATCAAATATTGATGAGAACTGCTCTTTTACTTTTAGAAAAATAGACTTAGTTTCTTCAATAAAATTAGTATTCTCTAGCTGTTTACAGAGCATTAAAACACACGCTGCATTTTAAGAATTCGTTTTGTAATTATTTATTATATCTACAATCTTTTTTCGATGGCTGAGTTTAAAATAGAGTATTGTATTAGTTTTATTAATAAACCCTTTTTACATTTCAACTAACTTTATATTTAAAGCAGATTAATACCATGCTAAAGCTTTAGGTGGCACAGCCATCTAAATGGTAGTGAACACCTCAGATGCACTGTTAATCTTATTTGGTACAAGTATTCCCGACTTATTGCATTGGAAATATTTACCTTTGCAAAAAATTAAAAAAGCAATTTTGAGTACAACTACAAAGAGATCCAAATTAAAATATTTCAAGTTAATCCTAATTTTAGGTTCCCTTACCGCACTTGGTCCGTTTTCAATAGATATGTATTTACCCGGTTTTTCTGGAATTGCACAAGACTTAAATACAACCGTGGCTAAAGTAGCGATGACCTTATCTAGCTATTTTATTGGGATTTCTGCAGGACAATTGTTGTACGGTCCGTTATTAGATCGGTTTGGAAGAAAGAATCCCTTATTTATAGGGTTGTTAGTCTATATTTTGGCGTCTTTGGGTTGCGCATTTGTGACTGATATCGATACTTTTATAGGGTTGCGATTCATACAAGCTGTGGGCAGTTGTGCAGCAACTGTCGCCGCTATTGCCATGGTTCGGGATTTATTTGCCGTGAAAGAAATTCCAAAAGTACTCTCTTTATTGATGCTGGTCGTTGGGCTTTCGCCAATGTTGGCACCTACAATAGGTGGTTATGTAACAGCAGCCTACGGTTGGCATGTTGTATTTTTAATTTTAATGGGGATTGGAATTGCGGTTCTTTTAGCCGCTCATTTTGGTTTGCCACATACGCACGATCCAGATACTTCCATTTCGTTGAAACCAAAATCGATTATTCTTAATTTTTGGAGCGTGATGAGAGAACCCCAGTTTTATACTTATGCTTTTACGGGAGCAATCGCTTTCTCTGGATTATTTACGTATGTTGCCGCCTCCCCTATCCTCTTTATGGATGTTTTTAAAGTGGATGCCAAAACCTATGGTTGGATTTTCGCCTTTATGTCTTTAAGTTTTATTAGTGCCAGCCAACTGAACTCCTTGTTGCTGAGAAAATTCAGTAGCGAGCAGATGATTTTCGGAGCTTTGATTGTCCAGTCTATTATTAGTATCACTTTTTTGATTACTTCAATGAACAATCTTTTGGGGCTATATCAAACGATTGGTATGTTGTTTCTGTTCTTGGCGTGCTTGGGTATTTCCAATCCCAATACTGCAGCTCTTACACTAGCTCCATTTACAAAAAATGCAGGTAGTGCCTCGGCATTAATGGGTGCAATTCAATTGGGATTGGGGGCATTTGCTTCCTTTGCTGTGGGACTTTTTGTAAAAGATTCTATGGTTCCCATGGTGGTAATTATGACGGTTAGTACCATCGCAGCCTTCGTTTTTTTAAGTATTGGAAAACGTAATATTATTGTTAAACATTAAGATATCACGGTTATATTTTAAACATATAACACCTATAAGTGAGAAGCGCAGGATTAACTTTACCAAAAGTAACTGTTATTTTTTACCACACAGAAACGTAGCTTTTTGTTCTTAAAAGAAGAAAGCTATCCTTTAATTTAAAAACACATGGCTAGGTATTTAATAAAAAGGAAGTGCCTTTTTCTCTATAAAAAGCAAAACTATGATTCTATCTGGCTAAATTTTTAACATAGAGGTCATTCCCGTTATAAATAACCTGAAGATTTGCTTAGACTATAACAACCGTTATTTCTTATCATATAAAAACGTAGACTTTTGTTACTCTAAAAAAAGCTTCCCTTTTAGATCCAAATCACAGTTTATTGAAACAGATATAGTATTGATAGAAGAAAAATACGCGTCGATTCCTATCAGGAAACACTATGATTTTATATGATTAAATTTTAAAATTATTAAATAAACCTATTATGAGTTATCTCATTTAAAAAATGATAAGCCATAAAAGAAAACTTTTATGGCTTCATGATTATGAAAAAAGCTCCTCTTCAGATTAGCAAAATGGATATTCCTCTGCGATTAAATTTTAAAATTGTTCAAGAAAAATTATTTCTGATTAAAGAGATTCTTAATGATTTTAAAAGTTGAAAAATCAACTATTGGTTACATTGGTATTTTTCTTTTTAATTTTTTCTGGTCTGATTATCATTCTTAAAGACTGATCTTGAGAGAAATAAGAAATCATCCAGTTAAAGAAAGTTTGTACCCTATTGCGGTACGTTATTAGTGAAATAAGGTGAATAAACAACCAAATTAGCCAAGCAAAAAAGCCGTTAAAATGTAATTTTGGTTTTGGAATATCAACTACTGCCTTATTTTTACCTATAATCGCCATCGAACCTTTATCATTATATTTAAAAGGGACCATGTCTTTATTTTTAGGGATTGACTTGAAATTTTTTGCCAAGTTCAACCCATGCTGAATCGCGACTTGCGCCACTTGTGGATGTCCATTAGGAAAGCCGCTATCAGTAAGTTGAATGCAGGTATCGCCAATGGCGTAAATATTTTCACATCCGTTCACCTTATTGAAGGCATCAGTAGCCATTCGTCTCCCGCGACCGTAACTTTCGGCAGGAATGCCCTCAAAGATCATAGCTGAAACACCTGCAGCCCATATTAGATTCTTGGTTTGAATAGTTTCACCAGTAGATAAAAAGACAGTGTCATCTACATAGTCAACAACCTGAGTGTTTAATTGTACCACAACTCCCAAATTAGTTAGTGCTTTCAACGTATCATCCTGAGAGGCTTTGCTCATCGGAGCCAATAATGCATCGCCTCCATCAACTAAATAAATATTACTTGCCGATGTCCCTAATTCCGGGTATTCTTTTTGAAAAATACTTTTTCTCATTTCCGCATACATCCCAGAAACTTCTACCCCGGTTGGCCCTCCACCGGCAACAACAATAGTTAGTAGTTTACGACGTTCTCGAATGTCTTTACAAATTGCTGCCTTTTCTAAATTTTTTAATATGGTATTCCGCATTTCAATGGCATCATTGAGGGTTTTCATTGGAATGGCATTTTTCTTTACATTTTCCATTCCGAAATAGCTCGTTTCGGCACCAGTGGCAAAAACCAGATGATCGTAACTCAATTCCCCATTATGCAGTATAATCTTATTTTCAGAGGGAACGACTTTAAGAAGTTTACCAAGACGAAACTGAAGATTCTTTTTGCCAGCAAAAAATTTACGGAAAGGATAACTAATACTAGACGGTTCTAAAAAAGCAGTGGCAACCTGATAAATAAGCGGCGGAAAAAAATTATAATTGTTCTTGTCTACAAGGGTAACCTGAATACCTTTTTGATTTAAAAGTTCTGTGGCAAGGTTGATACCCGCAAATCCTCCGCCTATTATTACAATATTCATATGGTGTATTTTAATAGTTTTAATAAAAAATATAGCATAAAGGTACGTCATTTATAGGAGGCTATCTAAAGACTAAGTCATAAAAAACAATGATAGGACGACTTTAGTATCTATCCCACTGTATGGCGGGGAAGTACTATAATTGAGACTTATGTCCGCAATTGTTTGCAATCGATTGCGTACTTTTTATGGTGCTAAATTGATCTTACAATTTCTAAGTAAAGTTAGAAAAAACAGCTAAAAATCTACAATCTTCCTAGTCATTTTAATACTTCCTTTCATATTTTAAACCGGGTCCATCACATTGTTGCCATGTGCTGACAAATACTTTTTCTGATTGAAAATGCATTTCTTCTTTCAACCCTGAAAAACAACTTCCAATAATTTCGCTTTCACTTTTATACGTCAGCTGCAGAGCATTACTATTTGAAGATTTAATAAGGCTAAAGGTCCCAGAAATCTCAGTCACAATTCCATTTTGCTTTCTAGATTTTATAAACGTTCCGTTGGCGTCCAATAAATAGAATTCTTGCCATTCCATTGCAGAGCCAGTTATTTCAGAATTTGCAGTACGTCCAGTCATTTGCGTAAGTTCCCATTTTCCTTGATAATCTGTAAATGGTCTTACATCGTCACTTGAACAAGAAAAAAACGTAGTTACAACTAAAAAAAGAATAATGAATTTTTTCATAATGTGGAGATTTATTATTTTAATAAAGAGCATAAACTTCATAAAAGGCAGCGGCAAATTACTTTAAAATTGTATCTATCATTCCTAAAAGAAACATATCTACCCCATGAAGACTAGTTTATGTTACAGATATTCTGTTTTTGCCGTTGCTAACTTAGTAAACTTAGATCAGAAACTATCAAATACACACCACTTATCTGTTATTTCAATTATTCAAGAAGCTAAAAAAAGACTGCTGCTGCTTTTCCAACTGGTGTACTAGCTTGTCATTTGTAATACAGAAATTCACTATTTATATTCCTTTCACCTTTTTTCTGACGATTTTTTTGTGGTGTAATAATTAGGTTGCCAACAGCTTTTCAATTTAGTTATTTGTATTTGAATGATGAATAATAGTTTCTATATTGGTTTTCAAGTGAGGCCGTAGTTCCGGATTAGAGTTGGTTTTGAATATTTATTTTGCACATAAAACTATGTTTTTTTCTTCGATTAATAGTAACTATAATTACTCACTCTTATAATCACAAAATTTAATTAAAGCGGCCTGGGTCATTGCTCCTGCAAATCGTTTAATTTCTTTTCCGTTTTTAACTAAAATAAATTGAGGTAATCCCTTTATTTGGTATTTTTCAATTATTTTTTTATTAATGGCAGCGTTCTCTTTTGTTACTTTGATATCCTTTGTTTCGGATGCGAATTTTTCAAGTATGGAACTCATCATGATGCAAGGACCACACCATTCAGCCCAAAAATCTTTCGGTATTAATTTTTCCTTTTTCAAAGTGCTGTCAAAGTTCTTGTCATCAAGATCCAAAATAGCGGAGTCCTGATTGTTCTTCACTTTTTTTTATTAAAAATAATCTAAGAGGAAAAATTAAACTCGCAAAAAGTGTTGATGCTATAAAAAGAATAAAAGCAAAGGTATGATTAGAAATCGTGCTAAAATTTTTTGTCTTTTCGAAATTTATTTCAGCTTGGTTTTGGTATTCGATCATCTTTTCTATCATAATTATAAACCATTTTTGCCGGATATATAATGCGTGGTATCTACTCAAAAAAGCGTGGTTTTGTGCTATCAAGTAGTCTTTTTGGTTTTAGCATCAATATAGAAAATTTATTGAACACTATTAAAAAAAGAATCACTTTCGGATGTTTTTTTTCATAGCAACTAAACTATCGAAGTAGGGGTTAAATAAGGTTATGACAAGCGAAAAAAACTTTAAATTAAAACTAAATCAACCATGATACTACTTTGTTAAGGAGTGTAACGGTTTATCTTTCATAAAAAGGAGAATGACTACTTCCTGTTTCGTATTTTAAAACGTTCATCGATTCGCACATCGGCATTATCGTTCTGCTGATTAGTAATCTGGTATGGACAGAAATTAAATTTTGAGCTTTTGAATCACGCTTTTAACCGCTAATTTTATATATGTTGTTGCTCTGAGTCATAATGTATTTTTTAAATTTTATTTTGTTCCATCCAGCATAAAGAGTTCTTGAGCATGCATTCGTTTTGCAAAATGACGCACTACTCGTTTATATCAGTTATTAAATGGCTTCAATATAAAACTATTCACTATCGTCACGCCGATAAACCTGTTTTGAGCATAAGTTACATACAGTGTTGGCAAACGTTTTTTGTCAATC
>NZ_AJXL01000071.1 GCF_000264055.1 Flavobacterium sp. ACAM 123
CCCGATAGCGCGGATTTGCAATCCGTGCCCACAATACATCAAAACAATTTCTAATTTATTCTATAAATCTGAGCTGCCAAAATTTTGTGTTTTATAGATATTTTAAAAATGCATTAAAAAACAAAACTACTAACTTTTTACTATTTGCAGTTTTTGTGTTACTTGAATTTCTTTGCGTGCGCGGATTAAAAATCCGCGCTATCCTATGTGTGGAAAATATGCGCGCCAGCAGGAATTTTTTCTAAGTAATCTATCTCGACATTATCGAGATGAAACATACGATCTCTTTAGCCCTGATCGCAGCGGCATCCTCGCAGTCCCCATCCCGAAGCTTCGGGATGGGTCGGGGAGATATAGCCAAGAGCAGGAGGGATCTGGTTATGAAAACGAAGGCTTTCTGCTCCTAAAAAACAAATAATAAATTATACCTGAATTACCCCCAAATTAAATTTCTTTTCTATAGGGGAGTGATTTGCCGCTTCGATACCCATAGAGATCCAAGTTCGCGTGTCTAGAGGATCGATAATCGCATCGGTCCACAACCTAGAAGCAGCATAATAGGGAGAAACCTGCTCGTCGTATCTGGCTTTTATCTTGTCAAAAAGCGCCTTCTCTTTAGCTTCATCGACGATTTCGCCGCTTTTTTTCAACGAAGAAGCTTCGATTTGTGCCAATACTTTTGCGGCTTGCTTACCTCCCATAACAGCTAATTCAGCACTTGGCCAAGCAAATATTAATCTTGGATCATATGCTTTTCCGCACATCGCATAATTTCCAGCACCATAAGAATTCCCCACGATAACGGTGAATTTTGGCACTACAGAGTTGCTTACGGCATTAACCATTTTGGCACCGTCTTTTATGATTCCGCCTTGCTCTGATTTAGAACCCACCATAAAACCGGTAACATCTTGAACAAAAACTAGGGGGATTTTTTTCTGATTGCAATTGGCAATAAAACGGGTTGCTTTGTCTGCACTATCAGAGTAGATAACACCACCAAACTGCATTTCTCCATTTTTAGTTTTTACTACTTTTCGTTGGTTGGCAACAATTCCTACTGCCCAACCGTCAATTCTAGCATAACCAGTAATAATCGTTTGACCGTAACCGTCTTTATAAGGTTCAAATTCTGAGTTGTCCACAAGACGATTGATGATTTCCATCATGTCGTATTGCTCATTTCTGGCTTTTGGTAAAACACCGTATAGTTCTTTTTCGTCCAAGGTTGGTTTCGCAGGTTTCACTCGGCTATAACCGGCTTTATCAAAATCTCCAATTTTATCAACTATGTTTTTTATCTTGTCTAAGGCGTCTTTATCGTCTTTGGCTTTGTAATCTGTCACTCCTGAAATTTCACAGTGGGTTGTGGCCCCTCCTAAAGTTTCATTGTCAATACTTTCTCCAATGGCTGCTTTTACGAGATAGCTACCTGCTAGGAAGATACTGCCCGTTGCTTCTACAATGATTGCTTCATCACTCATTATAGGTAAATAAGCACCTCCTGCAACGCAGCTTCCCATTATAGCAGAAATTTGGGTAATTCCCATGCTACTCATTTGTGCGTTATTTCTAAAAATGCGTCCAAAATGTTCTTTGTCTGGGAATATTTCGTCTTGTAATGGTAAATAAACACCGGCACTGTCTACTAAATAGATGATGGGCAAGCGGTTTTCCATGGCAATTTCTTGTGCGCGAAGATTTTTCTTGGCCGTAATAGGAAACCAAGCTCCTGCTTTTACAGTAGCATCATTAGCAACGACAATACATTGTTTCCCTCTAATATACCCTATTTTTACTACAACACCTCCAGAGGGACACCCGCCATGATCAGCGTACATTCCTTCACCAACAAAAGCTCCAATTTCAATACACTTTGCTTTAGGATCTAATAAATAATCAATGCGTTCCCGCGCGGTCATTTTCCCTTCGCTATGCAATTTTTGAATTCTTTTTTCGCCTCCTCCCAATTTTACTTTAGCAAAGTTTTGTTTTAATTGAGACAATAAAAGTTTATTGTGATCTTCGTTTTTATTGAAGTTTAAATCCATGTTGTAATTGTGTTATAAATAGTTTGTGCTAAAATACAAAATCGAACGAAATAAAATTTATTATTTTACTTCCTTCGCGATTAATTTTCGACATAAAATCAAAAAAACAGAAGCGAACTCCTGTTTTTTACGAATATGATAATATCTACTTGTTTATTTTTTTGAATCGTTGACTAATCGTTTTAAAATAGCCCATTGTTTTAACGCATCTCGGGCTTCAACTGCAGGATAGCCTAGCACAGTTTTACCGGCAGGCACATCACCGGTTACGCCAGATCCAGCTCCTACGATGGCTCCACTTCCTAGTGTTGCATGGTCTTTTATGGAGGCGCTTCCGCCAATAATAACTCCATCACCCAAAGTTACAGAACCAGCTAATCCGCTGTGTCCTGCCATAATACAAAAGCGTCCCAGCTTGCTGTTGTGGCCTATTTGGACTAAATTGTCTATTTTGCAACCATCGCCTAATACTGTCGAACTAAATTTACCGCGGTCCACGCAAGAGTTGGCTCCAATTTCAACATTGTTTCCTATTATTACATTTCCTATTTGCGGTATTTTGACCAAACCTCTTTCAGGACAAGGGCGAAATCCAAACCCATCTGCTCCAACAGTCGCATTGGGATGTATGATGCAATCAGTACCGATGTGACAACGCTCTCTGACCACGGTTCCAGACCATAGAGTGGTATTCTTACCTATAGTACATTCATCTAGAATAGTTACGTTAGGATAAAGGATTGTGTTTTCTCCAATTTTCACGTTTGGTCCTACATAACAGCCAGCTCCTATTCTTGCCCCAGCTCCAATGGTAGCTGATTCATCAACAACTGCCGTTGGATGAATGTCAACATGAAATACAGGCATTGGATGAGCAAAAAGTTCTAAAACCTGAGACATCGCTAAATCTGCATTTTTGACTTTAATGAAAGCTCTGTTATCTCCAGGTTCGATTGAAATATCCTCGTTTACAACTGCAACGCAAGCTTTAGATGAATACCAAAGTTTTTCATATTTTTTGTTTCCGATAAATGTAATTTCTGAATCACTCGCGACCCCAAGTTGTTCAGGTGCTGTAATTGTCTGTGCGGTATTACCAATTAATACCCCTTTGAGGACTTCATTGATCTCTTGGACTGTATAGGATTTCATAATGGGACTGATAAATTTGGTAGTAGTATAATTTTCAAATAAAGTGATTTAGTCTTAAAATTCCAAATCTTTGCAGATACTTTAACACGATTAAAAGTAGCATTTATATAACTTTTTAAAGTAAATGTATAACGGAATAAAAAGATAAGCTACTATATTTGCATTTTAAGTTATGATTCCAGAACATGAAAAATATTCACATTAACTTCTCGATTTTCCTGCTTGTTTTTTCTTGTTTTTCGGTAAATGCTCAGGTTCAGGCCTTGTTTAACAGTAAAACTCAACTTCGGGATATGACGGAAAGATGGGAACTGGACACCACTTCGGCGAGAGGTACCTTTTTGGTTACCCCCTACAAGCCTATGTATGTGTTACCTATACGGTGGTCAAACAACCCTAATGAAAGGCCGGAATCAGGGAATATAGATCCGGATTATATCGCTCCGGCAGGAGTAGATTACAACAATATTGAAGCTAAATTTCAACTGAGTTTTAAGACTAAAGTGTTGCAAAGTATTTTTTGGGGACATGGTGATTTATGGTTGGCTTATACTCAAAAGTCACATTGGCAAATTTATAACAATACCCTTTCCCGCCCCTTTAGAGAAGTTAACTATGAACCCGAACTTATCTTGAATTTTCCGGTGAAGTTTAATTTATTCGGATTTAAGGCCAGGATGATGGGAGTCGCTTTGAATCATGAATCAAATGGGAAAAGCGATCCTTTTTCTAGGAGCTGGAACCGAATTATTTTACATGCAGGTTTTGAACGTAAAAATTGGACTGTTTATTTAAGGCCTTGGTTTCGCATGCCAGCTACTATTGATGATAATCCAGATATTTCAGAATATGTGGGTAGGGGGGATGTGAACGTAATTTATGTTAAAAACGGTAATATTCTTTCTTTTATAGGCAGTCATAATCTAAATTTTAATTCTAAAGCAAGAGGGAATGCTTCCTTTTCATGGTCTTATCCAGTCAGGAATAACTTAAAAGGCTATTTACTAATTTCCCACGGCTATGGTGAAACCTTGATCGATTATAACAATCTGCAAACGACTGTTGGTGTCGGTGTTTCTTTAATCGAATGGTTGTAAAATAAACTACTTCCATTTCAGTGACTGCTATTAAAGGAGTGAAATAGTAAAAGCTAGTTATTTGAATTTTAGTTAATAGTAAGTGGAATGCTAAATTTAACACGACCTATTTTACCATCTACTTTTCCGGGAATCCACAAAGTATTATTGAATAATACTCTTAAGGCTTCCTTATATATTTTATAATTAAGTCCGTGGATTATTTTGCAATCTTTTAAAGTCTCATCGATTTGAACAACATAGGCAACTTTTATTTGTCCTTTAGCACTATTAGGGGACTTAAAATTTTTCCAACATATTTATAAAATTCGTTTATCCGTCCGGGGAATTCAGGTTTTGTATAACAAGGAAAAAAAGTAATATGACTTCCGTTTTCATCAAAATATTTTCCGTTAATAAATTCATCGTTTTTATAATTTTCGGTATGCTTGATTTGACTGTTTTCATAATAGAGATTTTAAATTCCATTCATTTTTCCCTTTATGTAAAACAATTCTTTTTCTTTGTTTCCATTTTTGTACCAGCTTTCAAACGTACCGTTTAAAATGCGTTTTTTGAAATTAGAAAATTGATCGCAATTGCGTTTTGTTCCAGCAATAGAATAAGTGCTTCTAGTTGTACCTTCTTAAGTATCATCATACACGCTTTAATATCTATCCCCTTCAGCGGTAGATAATTCTTAGAGTCTTCGGTGTAATATACTTTTTTTTTGCGAGTGAAAAGTAACTGAAAATAATAAAGCTTAAAGGAATAATAATTTTTGCATAAAAACAGTATTAATTTTTTTTCAGTGCGAACATAAAAAATCCTACAGTATAGTCTTTTACTTACTGTAGGATTTGTATTTTTTTGTAAGAATAGATTTATTCTTCGTCTTCGTTTTCGTCTTTTTGTCCCATCATCATTAAATAGGCTTTTAAGAACTCGTCGATTTCTCCATTCATCACACCGTCGACATTGCTGGTTTCATAACCAGTACGCACGTCTTTTACTAATTTATAAGGTTGCATCACATAATTGCGAATTTGCGAACCCCATTCTATTTTCATTTTTCCGGCTTCAATATCAGCACGCTGCGCCAATTGTTTTTTTAATTCAATTTCGTACAACTGAGAACGAAGCATTTGCATAGCACGTTGTCTATTGTCTTGTTGTGAACGCGTTTCTGAACACTGAATTTGAATTCCTGTGGGTTTGTGAAACAGCTGTACTTTGGTTTCCACCTTATTCACGTTCTGCCCACCAGCACCGCTGGATCTAGACGTTGTGATTTCGATATCGGCAGGATTAATATCGATTTCGATACTGTCATCCACTAATGGATATACATATACGGAAGCAAAAGAAGTGTGCCGTTTAGCATTACTGTCAAACGGTGATATTCGCACGAGGCGATGTACTCCATTCTCTCCTTTTAAGTATCCAAAAGAATAATCTCCTTCAAACTCCAGCGTAACGGTTTTTATACCGGCAGCTTCTCCTTTTTGAAAATTCAGTTCTTTTATTTTGTACCCATATTTTTCACCCCACATCATGTACATGCGCATCAGCATCTCGGCCCAATCGCAACTTTCGGTACCTCCTGCTCCTGAAGTAATTTGTAATACAGCACTTAAGCTATCCCCTTCATCGGAGAGCATGTTCTTGAACTCAATCGCCTCAATATGATTTGCAATGTTTGAATATTGTTCCTCTAGTTCTTCTCCTGTGAGCTCGCCTTCTCGATAAAACTCATAGGCTAATTCCAATTCGTCAGTCATTGTGACCGCCTTATCGTAATCTTCAATCCATTTTTTCTTATTTCGAAGATTTCTTACAATTAGTTCCGCTTCTTTTGCATTATTCCAAAAATCCGGTGCAAAAGTCTTTTCTTCTTCGTTAGAAATTTCAATTAGTTTGGCATCAACGTCAAAGATACCTCCTCAACGCACCAAGGCGCTCCACAATACCTTTAATTTGTTCGGTAGTTGTCATAAATTATGTAATTTTGTGGGACAAAAATAAGAAAATTTTTTACGTATTGACTATTCAATCGTAATCTGTATTAAAATAAAAAATAAATCAATGGAAATAAATTTAATTAGCGACACGGTAACAAAGCCAACACATGAAATGTTGCAGTATATGTTTGATGCCGAAGTGGGCGATGATGTCTATAGGCAAGATCCAACGGTTATAGCATTGGAAACAAAAACAGCAGCACTATTCGGTATGGAAGCAGGTCTGTTTTTTCCGTCTGGAATAATGGCAAATCAAACAGCTATAAAAGTACATACACAGCCAGGCGAGCAATTGATTGCGGACAAATATGCACATGTTTATCACTATGAAGGCGGAGGAGTTTCTTTCAATAGCGGGGTGTCTTGTTGTTTACTTGATGGCAAACGCGGTATGATTAACGCGCAGCAAGTAGCCGGTGCAATCAATGATCCTGATTTTTACAACAGTCCGTTAACCAGTCTGGTATGCGTGGAAAATACAACCAATAAGGGTGGTGGTGCTTGTTATGAAATAGAAGATTTACAAAAGATAAAAGAAGTTTGCGTTGCCAATAATTTAAAGTTTCACATGGATGGTGCCCGAATCTGGAATGCCTTAGTAGCCAAAAAACAGGATCCAAAATTGTACGGTCCCTTATTTGACACTATTTCCGTTTGTCTTTCTAAAGGGCTCGGAGCGCCAGTAGGTTCTGTTTTATTAGCTGATAAAGCTACCATTTCCAGAGCCTTAAGAGTCCGTAAAATGTTAGGAGGAGGAATGAGACAAGTAGGTTATCTTGCTGCTGCTGGAATTTATGCTTTAGATCATAATATCGAACGCCTCGAGGAAGATCACCGAAGAGCAAAAGAGCTTGCTAGCGTCCTTAGTAAGGCAAGTTGGGTTGCTGCGGTAGAACCTGTTGAAACTAATATCTTGATTTTTTCTTTGGCTCCAAATTGCAATGATCAGGCATTAATAGAGAAATTAAAGCAAAAAAATATTTCCATCAGTTCTCTGGGACCTGGTAAACTTAGAATAGTGACTCATCTTGATTACAGGGAAGTAATGCATACTTACGTTTTAGAGACCTTAAGTAAGCTTAAAATGTAGTTTTTTATTAAACATAAAAAGGTTTAGCACATTGATAATGCTAAACCTTTTATTTTTCTATTCGAATAAATTATGCATCTCAAAAATAATTAATGTACTAAAAGTAAAGAGTTTTTAATTTGGTAATTTTTCTAAAATAATCATATTAGATGCATCAATAATACTTACGAATTCTGATGAATCTGATAAAATATTATATTTCAAAATTCCTGCTTTATTATTCAAATTCGCAATAGTCACATATTGATTATTTGATGAATCAATAAAACCTTGACCAGAGAAAGTATCTAAACCATAAGCTTCGGCTGATAAAAGGTCAGCGTAAGTGTTGTTAAATAAGTCAATTTTAATAAGGGTAACTCCGACAATAACTGCTTTTAAACCTTATACCATACAAAACAGTATTGTTCTTCATTGATGCTCTTGTGAAAGATAGCGCTGTGTTGGTGGTGTTGAAAAATGTAGTTTTCGCAATTTGGCCGTCTAAGTTTATTTCTACTGTATTGTATTTATAACTAGAGCTGTAGAATTTTGCTCTATTTGTGCATGTTGAAAAAGAGCTTCTTTAGTTGAACGAAATTCCGGTATACAGAACGTCGAAAGTAACTGGACTGATGCTTAATAAATAACATATTGATTTAGAATCATTCTTATTCGATTTTAATATTCGTTCTAATAATTTTTTAGATTGATTCCATTCTAATAATAGTAATGCGGGATCTGAGACATTCAACTCGCTGGGATAAACTAGAGATTTTGTGCGGGTTGTTTTTGTTTTTTTATCTAAAATGAATAGTTTATCTCGTGACAAACGTTCTATCAAGAAAAAATCGTCTGCGTTGGAAGTGACCGTATTTAAATTTAAAAAAGCGTTACTATTAAAGCCATTAAATTTCGAATAAGAAGTAATAGCGCCAGTATTATTTCCGATTTTATTGACTTCACCTATTGAGTTAATTGTTAAATAACTAAAATTAGCAACGATTGTACTACGCTCCATAGTTGGTTACGGTTCACTGCTGCAGGAAACTAAAAAATGGCGCAACTAAGCGCCATTAATCTTATTTTTGATTTTATTTTTATTTGAATAATTCGTCCATTCCTGGCATCATCGGCATATCCATTTTTGCAACTGCATCAAGTTCCGCTTCATTTACCTTACTCGCTTTCTCGATTGCTTTGTTCATCACTAAAATCATATAATCTTCTAATTGCTCTTTGTCTTGCAGTAAGTCATCGGCAATAGTGACTGATGTTATTTTTCTGTTGGCAGTTATCGTCACTTTTAATAAACCATCTGTACTTTGTTCATCAACGAGAACTGTATCCAGGCGTTTTTTAGTTTCTTCCATTTTTTGTTGGGTTTCTTTAAGTTTACCCATCATTCCCATTAAGTCCATTTTTTATAATTTAAAAATTATTGAAAAACGAAATTACGAATTTTGAAGGAATAAGCAATGTTAAATAAGACGAAAAACCGATGCGTTATAGAACCGCTTTGTTTATTTTTGTAACATCTTACAAATACGAAAAACTCACAAAATGATAGAAAACATCGAGCCGCCAGTTGCTAAAATTATACCAACAGAATTAGAAAAATTCGGGGACATTAGAGTTGATAATTATTTTTGGTTAAAAGATCGAGAAAATCCTGAAGTCATTGACTATCTGCACAAGGAAAATAACTATTATCAAAAAATGACTGCTCACACGCAGGAATTTCAAAAAGAATTATTTGAAGAAATGAAAGCCAGAATCAAGGAAGACGATGAATCGGTTCCCTATTTATATAACGGCTACTATTATATTACTCGTTTTGAAACAGGTAAAGATTATCCTATTTATTCTCGAAAAAAAGAAAGCCTTTCCGCAAAAGAAGAGATCATGTTGGATTGTAATGAATTAGCAAAAGGGAAAAAATACTTCAAGCTAAGCGGATTGAGTATCAGTGAGGACAATCAACTTGCTTCATACGCCATAGATTTAGTCGGTAGAAGAATTTATACTTTAGAAGTAAAAAATCTGATTACAGGCGAAATATTGAGTGATAAAATTGAAAATATAACGGGAAATTCCACTTGGGCAAATGATAATCAAACGATTTTTTATACTACTCAAGATGCTAATACTTTGCGTTCCGATACCGTTTTAAAGCATAAATTAGGCACCGACACAGCTGAAGATGAAGTAGTTTATTTTGAAAAAGATGATACTTTTGATGTAGCCGTGGGTAAAGAAAAATCAAAAAAATATATTTTGATATGCTCATCAAGTACGCTAACAACAGAATTTAGAACTTTATTAGCAGACAATCCAAATGGGAAGTTTAAAGTTTTTCAGAAAAGAAAAAGAGGCTTAGAGTACAGTATATCTCATTTTGAAGACCACTTTTATATCGTTACCAATAAGGATAAAGCAATTAATTTCAAACTGATGAAAACGCTAGAGTCCAAAACTTCAATGGATAATTGGGAAGATGTTCTTGCTCATAGGGAAGATGTTTTGCTCGAGGATATTGATATTTTTAGAGACTTTTTGGTCGTTTCTGAGCGCAGTAATGGCTTGTGTAAAATTCGAATTATGCCTTGGAATGGAGAAGCAGAGTATTATTTACCCTTTGAAAGTGAAACCTATACTGCTCATGCCACTTCAAACGTTGATTTTGATACTGATATTTTGCGATATGCGTTTCAATCTATGGCGACACCTGCATCGATTATTGATTTCGATATGAAAACTAAAGAAAAGACAGTCCGCAAAGAACAGGAAGTGCTTGGTGGTAGCTTTGATAAGGATAATTATATTGAAGAACGTGTTTGGGCTACTGCCAAAGATGGAACCCAGATACCTATTTCTATGGTATATAAGAAAGGTTTGAAAAAAGATGGAAAAAATCCATTGTTGTTATATGCCTATGGTTCTTATGGTCATTCCATGGATGCCTATTTTTCATCAACAAGACTTTCTTTATTAGATAGAGGTTTTGTGTATGCTATAGCGCACATTCGAGGAGGTGAAGATTTAGGAAGACAATGGTATGAAGGTGGGAAATTATTAAAAAAGAAAAATACGTTTAAGGATTTTATAGATTGTTCTAAATATGTAATTGAACAAAAATATACTTCTGCAAAACATTTATATGCTGAAGGTGGTTCTGCTGGAGGATTATTGATGGGCGTTATTTTAAATATGGCACCCAAATTATATCATGGTGTGATTGCTCAAGTTCCTTTTGTAGATGTCGCCACTACGATGTTAGACGAAACCATTCCATTAACAACTGGAGAATATGATGAATGGGGAAATCCAAATGTTAAAAGGTATTATAAGTACATGAAATCGTATTCTCCTTATGACAATGTAAAGCCTCAAGCCTATCCTAATATGTATATATCAACGGGTTTGCATGATTCGCAAGTGCAGTATTGGGAGCCCGCTAAATGGGTCGCTAAGCTGCGAACTTTGAAAACAAATAATACGCTATTGTTTTTAGATACTAATATGGATGCAGGACATGGAGGCGCATCTGGAAGGTTTGAAGCCATTAAGGAATTAGCGAAGGAATTTAGTTTTTTATTAGATTTAGAGAAGATTAAAGAATAATTCTAAAAGTCATATGAAATTTGGTAGTTGCTGTTGTCTGATAACTCTCTCTTCGACTGACTATTTTTTTTATCAAAAAAGAAATAGAAGCAAACATATTTTTTTAGCGTTGATTAAGAATGTATTTCTGATGAAGCTAAATAAAGTAAAAAAAGAGAGAAGTTTATCCTATTTGTTGCGTATTTGATTACCATCAATGAGCTAGCAAGGATAGCGATGAATAAAGTAGACCTGTTGCTAAAGAAATAGTCATTAAACGCGCTTGGCTAGTAATTATATTTCTATTTTACAGGTAATATGGCAGTAGTTAGCTCTAGGTGCGTTAGATGAAAACGGTAACGGTATTGCTATGTTTCATGACTTTAGATCTCCTTTTACAAGCAAAATATCCTGTAATTAGTGGATGAATGGGAAGAGATATTTTGATAGTGTACATTATTAATAAATTATAAGATAGCATATCATAATTTTTTACAAAAAAACTACCAGAGAAATACGGGAGTTTTTTTTGTTTCGTTACCTGTCTAGCAGTTCATAAAAGGCTTTTTTTCGATTGGATACAGATCTGGTTGTATTGCAAATAATGAATCAGTATACTACATGTAGTTTAAATGTGCTGCATTTAATTCGATTAAATAGTAATTCATTATGTTAATGGGAATATAAGTTTTTAACTTCCTGCTCTGCTCTGGAATAACAATTTTAAATTAAAGATTCCTTATTATTAATGGACATAAGAGCGGGCGAAAATTAAAAAGCTTTAAACCTAAAAACGTAAGAAGTTATTTTATTTACGTTTCCGTTTTTGGAAGTAACATCTGCTTCTATATTCTGAAAATTTTCAAAGTTAAATAGTATTTTATCTCCAATATTGATTTTATTATTTCTATTAGATCTCTTCAACATACATTCTAAAATAGAAATATGTGCATGATAATTTTGAATATTTAATGTCATTTTTTTGTGTTGAATCGCAGTTTGTGCAAACACAAACAAACATACTTTGATTATAAGTTTTGTGCTTACATCTGTGGTTTAAGGATTTATTTATGCAAGGATGAGTGTTGTTTCTACAAAAAAACACTTAATGCCTAATGCAAACGCTCTCTTATTTCAATGATTCATTTACCTTCATTTCTCTAATTAGATAAGCAAAGACTTCCTTAATCAGCATTTTATAGGTGTTCATGCAGCAAACAATTTCATTTAAAACTTAAAAATAAACTCCATACTGTCCAGTTGCGAAGTTTAAGACTCATTAATTAATTAATAGCCGTTTTTTAAATAATTTTTTGGTGATTAAGTTGCTTTGAATAATCTACTAATTTCTGTTCTTGCTTAAAAATAAGCGTTTTCATTTTTAAAATTAGAAGTGATTTCCAAGTACTAAATTCGTTTTAGACTAGATCAGGCTATTATTGCAAGATTTATAAAGCTAAAACGGCACTAATTTAAAAAGGAGCTAAAAATTAAATTTCAAGTTGAAAACAACCATTTAAACGGTCCAACTCTTAGCTGAAAACCGAAAGTGAATTACAACGCTCGACCTGAAAAAACACCAGATTTGGAGCCATTTCATTCAAGACGTATTATAATTCACTTCCGTAATTAGTAATCAAAAAGATTAAACTACTTTTTCAACTCTTATTTCCATCCACCGCCAAGTGCTTCATATAAAGTAACTACTGATAGTAACTGTTGTAGTTTGCTATCAATCACATTCAATTCGGCACCCAAGGCACTTTGTCTAGCAGTTAATAAATCGAGGTAAGTAGCATAGCCATTTATCAATAATTCATTAGAATTACTTTCAGCATTTCGTAAAGCTTCTACTTCAAGCGTGCGAAATTCAAACTTTTTTGTTTCAGCTTTGTACGTGTATAATGCATCAGAAACTTCTTTTCCTGCTATTAATAAAGACTTTTTAAACATTAATAAAGCTTGTTCTTGTCGGGCAAGAGCAACTTCTTTTTGGGTCTTGATTTGTCTTCTCTTGAATATCGGTTGTGTTAAACCGCCTACAACAGTCGCAAACAATGAATTGGCGCTGAATAACTTTTCAAAATCCAAACTTTGAAATCCACCAGTAGCCGTAAGTGTCAACGAAGGATAAAAATTACTTTGAGCAACATTAGTAAGTTCAAAAGCTTGAATCAAATTGTACTCTGCAGCAATCACATCAGGTCGGTTGCGCAATAGTGAAGCGGGTACTCCTACCTTGAGTTCTGTATCTAAATTTTGGTTGTCAAGTACACCGCGGTCATACTGTTGTGGTTCTTTCCCTAATAAAATACTCAAGGTGTTTTCAGTTTTAAAAATAGCAGCTTCTATGTCCACTTGCAACGCTCGAGCATTGTTGTATAATGCACTGTTTTGATCAACGGCAACCTGCGATACATATCCCGCATCTTTTAAAGCTTGAATTGTAGTAACGCTGGTCTCTCGCACAGCAACGCTTTTTTTAGTGATTTTCAATTGCGCATCTGAAGAAAGTAATTGATAGTAGGTCGACGAAATGTCTGCAATTAAACGTGTTTTAACCGCTTGATGGGCTGCGACACTTTGCAAATAATTCGCTTCAAAAGCACGCTTATTGCTTCTGATTTTCCCCCAAATATCCGCTTCCCAAGACAAATCAGCGGTTACAGCATACTGGTCAATCGCTCCATTAAAAAAGGAACCAAATTGACTGTTTCGTGCTAATTCTTGATGTGTTGCAGTTGCACCAGCAGATAATGTGGGTAAATATCCCGCTTTTCCTTGTTTTTCATATGCTTCCGCAGAAAGCATTTGCTGTATAGCTACGCGAATATCGATGTTGTTTGCTAAACCTTCATCAATGTACTTGACTAAATATGGATCTGTGAACATTTCCTTCCAAGACACCTCAGCCATAGACAAACTATCGGAAGGCAAGGCATCCGTTCTAAAAAGATTTTCGGTTTCTTTAACTTGTGGTCGCTCATAGGTTTTCGCTACAAAGCAACTTTGAAGGGTAAGTGCTGAAACCATCAACACTGCCATATTTCTAAAGATTCGTTGTTTAAGAATTGCTATCATTATATTGATTCTTCTTTAAGTTCTTTTTCTTGATTTTCTTTTTTGGGTGCACCTGATATTTTTTCCTGAAGCCACTGGAAGAAGATGAATAGTATTGGAATGACAAAGACACCCAAAACAGTTCCTACTAATAAACCTCCTACCGCTCCAGTACCAATTGAACGGTTACCTGCCGCCCCAACTCCATTTGCTAATACAAGCGGTGTCAAACCTAGAATAAAAGCAAATGAAGTCATTAAAATAGGTCTTAAACGTGCTTCAGCTCCGTTAATAGCCGCATCTACTAAATCTTCACCGTTTCTTCTTCGTTGCAGGGCAAATTCCACAATCAAAATGGCGTTTTTTGCTAGAAGTCCAAGTAACATAATTAATGCAATCTGGAAATAAATATTATTTTCTAACCCTGCCATTTGTGTTGTAAAATAAGCGCCAAATACTCCTAATGGTAGCGATAATAATACAGAAAAAGGAATTAGATAACTTTCATATTGAGCTGCCAATAGGAAATAGACAAACACTAATGACAGTAAGAAGATTGTTGTTGTTTGATTTCCAGCATCTACCTCTTCTCGTGTCAAACCAGAATAAGCTGTCGAATAATTTGAGGGTAAGGTTGCAGCGACTTCTTCTACTGCTTTAATGGCATCACCTGAACTAAATCCTGGATTGGGTGCAGCGGTTAATTTTGTTGAATTATACAAATTAAAACGAGTTACTGATTGCGGTCCATACACTTTCTTTAAGGTTACAAACGCAGTTATAGGCGTCATTTCTCCCGTTCCAGTTCGCACATATAATTTATCCAAATCCTTTAACTCCGCACGATCCTCTGGTAATGCTTGTACGTAGACGCGGTATTGTTTTCCAAATCTTGAAAAATCAGCTGCGAAAATGCCCCCTATGTACCCCTGCAATGTTGAAAAGATACTGCTAATTGGCACGCCCAATTCTTTTGCTAAAGCCGTGTTCAACTCAATTTCGTATTGTGGATAGTTGGTATTAAATGACGATTGTGCATATTGAATTTCGGGACGCTGCGTCAACTTGGCAATAAAGTCTTGCGTTGTTTCATCTAATTTGGAAAAACTTCCACCAGAGCGATCCAAAAGATTGACCTCAACACCTGCAGAACTTCCAAAACCAGGAATACTTGGAGGTGCAAAAAAGAGGATATTGGCTTCTGGTATAGTGGCGGCAATTGCAAACATCTGACCAGTAATACTTTTTATTGACAATGAATCCGCTATTCGTTCGTTCCAATCGTCTAATCGAATAAATCCGAGTCCGTTATTACTTCCTTCGCCTCCTAAAAAGCTTCGTCCTTCAATCACAGAACCGCCTTTTACCCCAGGAATCTTCGTTATTTTTTCATACAATTTTTTGTTAACTTGATGGGTCCGGTCAATGGATGAACCTGCTGGAAGTTCTACATTCAAAAAGATAATTCCTCGATCTTCATCAGGTACAAATCCAGTAGGTAAAACGGATGACGAATAATAAATAGCTCCAACTGCTGCCAAAAGAGCCACTGCTGTTATCCATTTATTTCTGTATAGAAAATAGAGTGATTTTCCGTATTTCTTTACTGTTGCATTAAATCCTCGATTAAATCCGTCAAAAAAGCGTCCAAGAAATCCCTTCTTTTTACTACCTTGTTTATCATCATGTCCTTTTAAAAACAAGGCACACAATGCTGGACTTAGGGTTAATGCATTGATTGCCGAGATAACAATTGCCACAATTAAAGTGACACCAAACTGCTCATAAAATACACCAGTCGGCCCTTGAACAAATGTAACGGGAATAAATACCGCAGCCATAACCAACGTAATTGAAATAATAGCTCCCGAAATATCATGCATCGCCTCAACAGTTGCTTTTTTCGGGTCATGTTCCCCTTCATCAATCTTAGCATGCACGGCTTCAACCACCACAATAGCATCATCTACTACAATACCGATGGCTAAAACCAAGGCAAATAGCGTTAATAAATTGATAGAGTAACCAAATAAATTCAGAAAGAAAAAGGTACCTATAATCGAAACTGGAACCGAAATAGCCGGAATCAAGGTCGACCTGAAATCTTGAAGGAAAATAAATACTACTAAGAACACAAGTAAGAACGCTTCTGCCAGTGTAGTTACTACTTTTTCTATCGAAGCATTCAGGAAATTATTGGTGTTGTATGGAACAAATAGCTCTATTCCCTTTGGTAAATCGCCTTTGACCTTCTCAAGTCGTTGTTCAATTTCTAAAATAATATCTCGTGCGTTGGATCCTTTTGTCTGAAAAATCCCTAGGTTAACTGCTGGATTTCCCATCGTAGAACCACCACCCGAATAGGATTGTGCGCCAAGTTCAACCTTTGCTACATCATTCAATCTTAAAAACTGTCCGTTACCGAGCGCTTTAATAATAATGTTACTGTATTGTTCTTCGGTTTTAAATCGTCCACCGTACTTGATAACATAACTAAAAGCTTCTCCTGCATTTTCACCTAACGAACCCGCAGCAGCTTCTAAACTTTGCTCCTGAAGCGCGGCCGTAACATCTGTAGGAATCAATCCATAAGCTGCTAATTTTTCTGGTTTTAACCAAATTCGCATAGCGTAATCTTTAGCACCAAAAACGCTAACATTACCCACGCCATTTACCCTTTGCAATTCAGGAATAATATTAATTTTTAAATAGTTCTGAATGAATGTATCATTATAGTCGGGGTTTGTGCTGTAAAACGACATATACATTAAGGCGCTATTTTGTTGCTTTTGGGTAGTGACACCTGTTTGCAAAACGGCTTGCGGTAATAAAGGACTTGCCCTAGAAACCCTATTTTGAACGTTTACTGCTGCAATATCTGGATCAACATTTTGGTCAAAAAATACGGTGATGGACGCTGCACCTGTATTGGAGGCTGTTGACGTTAAATAGGTCATGCCTTCCACACCGTTAATTTGCTCTTCTAGCGGGATAATGACACTTTCCAAGATGGTTTCTGCATTTGCCCCAGGATAATTTGCATTTACTGTTACCGTTGGTGGCGCAATATCTGGGTATTGCGTAATGGGTAAAGCTGTAAGTCCCAAAACACCCAAAATCACTATGATGACGGAGATAACGGTGGAGAGGACTGGTCTTTCTATAAATGTTTTTAACATGTGTTCTAGCGTTGTTTGATTATCTAAATACTTGTTTAATAGGCTTTGACACACGGTCAAAAGGAACTTCTATTGGTTTTATCTTGGTATCGCCTCTTAATTTTGCGAGCCCTGTGGCAATAATTTTGTCCCCAACTTTTACGCCTTCTGAAACTACAAACACGTTCTCTATGTCTGCTACAATAGCAATAGGAGTTGAAACGGCCATACTGTCTTTGCCCACCTTATAAACATATGTTGTGCCTTGTCGTTCGTACGTAGATTCTTTTGGAACCGCAATTGCATCAGTATAGGTCTTAGGGATTTTAATTGTCCCACTGTTACCGTTAGTCAGTAATCGAGATGGATTATCAAAAAACGGCACGAAAAGTGACTGAACCCGTTTTAGCATTTACTTGCGAGTTGATTGTTTCAATGGTTCCTTTCTTTTCATAATCGCTACCGTTGACTAAAACTAAAGTCACTTTTGGAAGAAATTTAATTTTGTCTTCAATCGTTTTTCCTTTTGCATTTTGCAGAAAATTCAAATAGTCTTTTTCGTTCATAGAGAAATATGCATACACTTTACTAATCTGCGAGACCGTAGTTAGAGGTTCTTGACTTGTTGGACTCACTAAAGCACCTTTTCGCAAATTAATTAAACCAACATAACCGTCCACCGGACTTTTTATTACACCGTAATTTATATTTGCAATAATACTGTTGTACGCACTTCTTGCTTGTTGAAGTTTTGCCTTTGCGGACTCCAATTGCACGCTACTGATGATATTTTTTTCTACCAATGGTTTCAACTTATCCACTTCAACTTGAGCTACATTAACATTTGCTTTCGCAGCTGAAGCATCTTGATTAAGCAATTGAGTTTCTAATTTGAATAAGTCTTGCCCTCGGTAAACGTGCTTCCCTTCATCTACCAATACATCAGTGATGTATCCGGAAATTTTGGCTCGAACTTCACTGTTTATAATTCCTTCAATACTAGCGGGGTAGGATGTATAACCCGTGACAGTTTTAAGAGGTATTGTAGTGACCTCAAATTGCGCTGGGCCAGCAGGACCTTGTGGTGCTTCTTCTTTTTTTCCGCAATTTACTAAAAGTGCAAGGAGAAAAAATGAGCTTATAAGTTGCAAGTTATTCTTTTTCATTAGTTAAAATTTTGTCGTTTTTTGTATAATATTAGTTCTTAATTTTGATATGGATTGTGTTGCTTCATTTAGGAATTTAATGTAATCTTCGTGAAAATCCAAAATGAATTTTGTGTCTTCCTCAAGCGCTTTATTGGCATTGATTTTAAAATCCATAATCTCTAAATGCAATTGCTTTTGCTCTTCCCAATGATTGACTAATGAATTAACTCCTTGCAGTATAGTGTCACGGTTGAGAATAAAATATTTTTTTCTATCACCAGTCTTGGTAAAATATTCTACTTTTTTTAAATCTTGTAAATGATTGAGGTGGGTCGAAACAGTACTTTTACTGGCAGAAAGATTAGAAACCAAATCCTCAAAAGTGGACCCTTGCTTACCTGTGAGCATAATATAAGATAAAATTCGAGCTTCCACGGGTGCCAAATTATCTTTGCTTTCGAGATGAATACCCAATTTTTCGACTAAAAGCGCTTTTTTTTTCTTTAACTCTTCTTCCATTATGTATAATTGTGTTTGCTATTAATGCAAAACTACAACTAGTTCGTAAATAACCGAACTATCAGAAGTTAATAGATTGTTAATTGAAAAACATCGGTATGATGGTTGGTATTAAATTTGATACCCACTTTTGGGTTTACGATTTGGATTATCAGAATATTGGAAATCAAAAAAACAATCCTTTTTCAGGATAATGATACTACAATTTTATTTTTACTAGACTTTTAAGTTTGCGCAGATTGGCTTGCAAGTTCGATTTTAGCACTATTTTTCCATAATTAATACTTTTTTTTTGGTCACATAGATTTTCCGGGTAGTTAACTAAAAATTTTT
>NZ_AJXL01000072.1 GCF_000264055.1 Flavobacterium sp. ACAM 123
TCTCTTTTTTTATTTATGGATTGTAGCTTATTGGATACACTCTAATCCTAAAATTGGATCAACAGTAAGTCCTATTCCATTGGCGGACCAATCACCTGTGATAACTGTACCTGAATTACTTGAATTCCATTTGATGTTGATTGTAACTTTTTCACATGCAGAAACACTTCCTTCAACTTTGATTATGCGGTTAGAGCTTCCTCCCGGAGTGCTTTGCGAAACGGTTAAAGTACCACCTGTTACAGTAACAGTAGCATTTGTGCCCGTAAAATTAGTAAGACCACCTTGTATTTTTAAATTAGAAATAGCATCTTTAGGAGTGAATGTGTATTCAGCTTCACGAGAACTACTACAAGAAATTGCTTTTCCTGAAAATACAGTTTCACAACCACTAGCACACATTCCTACGAGACTATAATTGATATCAAATACACCTTGTGGGCCATCTCCCACAACTTGTAAATAAAGACTTTTAATGTCACATGCTTTCCAGCCGCTTTCAAGTGGAATAGAATACTCTCCCCACGTATTTGCAGCAGCACCTACTCCTACCGAAGCTCCATTGATTACAAGATCAGCAAACTTTTCTGTGCTGAGAACTAATAATTTGAATTCAGTTCTAGTATTAAAATATTTGATATAAATTGTTTTTGAAAATTTATCATTATTAAGACCTCCCCAAGAGACAATTTTTGAATCTGTTTTTTCGAAATAAGTACTACTTTCTGCAGCAATACAATTGGCAATACAACTTACATAAGGAAATAATGAATAATCTGCGGCTGGTATTGTAGTGCTTCCGATAATCAAAGTTTTAGATGTTGGTGCAACTTTAGCTGTTGTACTTGTTTCTAATGCAGTAGGTTCATTGCTACAACTCATTAGAAGTATTCCCATTGTAACTGTTAAAATAATTTTTTTCATGATAGATAAATTTAGGATTTGTTGAAAATAAATAAGAGCTATTGTTTACTAATAAAAATTAAAATAAAAAATATTTTCTTTGTTTTGATTTTGACAAATATTAGAATATAATTCGTTGTTAAAATAATATAATCGTTGACAGCTATATATTAACGATAAAGTGTATGTTTTTATAAATTTTAAAAGCATTTTACATTAAATGCCGAAAAATAATAGGTATAAATAATTATTTAACAGTAATAATAAGTACTTCTAAATGGATATTTAAAAAAACTCAAGTACATGACAAAAAACTAAATAAGCTGTAATTTAGATTGTGGCACTGTCAAAAGAAATTTTGACAAGAAGTCTAATCCATATTTAAATACACTTATTGCTTTTCTTCCATGCGTTTTTATTTTTATTGGTTTACTATTCTGGTCGCTATAGTCCCCAATCTTGTAGCACCAAACAAAAGCAATCATTGTCAACAAGAAAAGTCTTTCGAGCCTTTGTAAATCGCTCACATGAGTATCTTCAATATTAAATCCACTACTTTTCAAGGCTCTGAATAGTGTTTCGATTTGCCATCTCTGTCTGTAATATTCCATAGCTTGCTCTGGCTTGTTAAATGAAACAAGAATTAAAAATTCCATTTTACCCTCTCTATCGATAGTTTTGCTTCCAGATAAATAGCACCTTTGTCCATGTAATTCTACTATTTTGGGATAGTGATAAAATTCTCCTACTTTTAAATGATTAAAAAGCCAAAAAGCTTTAATTTCTTTTTGCTTTTGGTAGGAATAAATTTTGAAATTATTCCTTATTCGGATGTAATACCTAATGTTGTTTTGGTTCAAAAAACCTAACCATTCATTTCCAATAAACTCTCTGTCTGCCAGTAAACAATCAATAGTCTCACTTCCAAACCATTCGATATATTTGTTGATTAACTCGATTCGTTCCTGGGTATCTGAATTCCCTCGCTTATCTAACATTTTAAACATCAATGGAAACGCTACGTTCTTGTAGCTAATTCCCAACATCAATATGTTAATATTCTGAGAACCAAACTTCCAATTGGTCCTATCTAAAACCAATACTAAACCACTCTGTAAAGGCAATAGATTAAATATCAAGGTAGATACTAATTTCATTGAGAATTCAAATTCTTTCATGAATCTTTGAATTCTCCTATAAGAACTACTCTTAGCCGCTTTTGTGTCAAATCCAGAGGCTAATCGATCATAATTAATTGTCTTTATTTTGCATAAAGCCGTTATAAATAAACAAATGAACTTGACCCTGGCAGACTGATTTCTCCTTTAAAATGGCTTTGTAAAACCGAGATCAATGTACTATCTTTACTTCCGAGACTGGTGTTTTTTATTATAAAAATTATGTAGTAATAATCTTATAATTTACAAAATACTGGTCTCTTTTCCTAATGTTTACCTCGTATTTTACTGACTAACAGATAAATATAATTTTTGTCATGTACTGAAAAAAAAAACTTAAGTTATATCATTTGATATGATAAATGCTGAGTTGCTATGCTTGACAAATTAAAATTAAGTTTTTTGTTCTTAACTGAATCTTTGGGCTAAGTAAATGTTTGTACAACTTTAATAAAATTGATTAAAAATAAATTTAGATTCCTCGGTAATTAAGTGACAAAAATTTAAAAAATAAGATTACCTGCCAATTCTCGTAACGCAATTTCTGATAACTTTGCCTGAAATTGAGCATTGCTGTAACGTACTTTCGCATTGACATGATTCAACTGCGCGGTCCTAAACTCCAACGTGGTTATGGTTCCAATATGAAATTTATCCAAGGTAATATCTAAGTTTTGTTTGGCAATGACTTCATTTTTTTCTTCTAAATCAATCAACTCTAAATTCGTTAGATAAGTCTGATACGCGGTAGCTAATTGAGTGTTTAGAGCTAAGTTTTGCTGCTCGATCTGTATTTTTGAATTTTCGATTTGTATGCCAGCAATTTTCTCGTTTCGGTTTTGCGCCCAGCCATCAAAGAGATTCAGAGAGGCACTAAAACCATAATTTAATCCTCTTGCAGAAGACTGTGTTGTAAAACCAAGACTAGATTGGCTATCAGAGAAAGTATAGCCCGTGCTTACTCTTACCGTTGGATATCTGACAGCTTTTATTTGTTTTAATTGTAATTCAGCAACTCTTTTGTTTATTATCAAAGATTCTAGTTGTGGATTTTGCTTTTCTGCTAATCTTGTTAATTCAGGAAGAGATAAAGTAGGATCAACAATAATGGTATCAACCAATTTGAAATCGGTTTTTGTATCGCGAGCAAGAATTTGATTCAGTAAAGTCTTGGTATTTGCATACAATTCCTTTTGCCTTAATAGGGTAACTTTATCCGTATTTAAGTCCACTTGTGCATTTAAAACGGCTAGTTTAGATGCTTTTCCTATGGTAAAACGATTTTGTGCCAAAGTCAAGCGTTGGTTGGAAATTACAATTGTGGAGTCTAAGGCTTTCAATTGCTGCTGTTGCTGAACCAAGTCAAAATAGAGAGCATTAACATCGCTAATTTTTGTAATTAAAGTCAGTTTTAGCTTTGTTTCACCTTGTTTTTGCAATTCTTTCAACTGCTCTAATTTTGCGAACATTCTAAATCCATCAAAAACAGTCCAATCTAAATTCACACCATAATTCAAACTATTATTTTTAGCATTGTCTAGACTATTGATTGTTCCGTCAGCACGAATTTGTGAAAGGTTTATAATGCTATTATTATCAACAATTGACGCTGTCGCTTTAGGTAAAATACCAGCGTTTCCTATCGATACATTTGTTTTGTCAATTGTCAACTCATTTGTTGCAATCTTTATTTCATAATTATTTTCTAACGCTATCTTTACGGCCTCTTCAATGGTTAATACTTCCTGCGCATTCACCGTTACTAAACAAAAGAAAAATAAAATCAGACTTTGGATTAGTACTTTATAATTCTTCATTTTATTTGCTTTCATTTTCATATTCTTCAATGTGTTCAAACTCTGGATGGTGCTTTTTGACTTTAGACCACATAAAATACAAGGCCGGAATTATAAATAAGGTTAATACCAAGGAGAAAACTGTTCCTCCCACGATTACCACTCCCATTCCTATTCTACTGGTGGATGCCGCTCCAAGAGACATAGCGATAGGTAATGCCCCCAAAGAAATAGCCAGACTTGTCATTAAAATTGGTCGAAGGCGCGCTTCTGAAGCTTCTAAAATAGCTTCCAGTTTAGGTCTTCCCTGTTCGCGTAATTGATTGGCAAATTCAACGATTAAAATTCCGTTTTTGGTTACTAATCCAATAAGCATAACGGTTCCAATCTGGCTGAAAATATTCCAAGTTTGGTCGAATAACCACAAAGAAAATAGGGCTCCAGCAACAGCCATTGGGACAGTTAAAATGATAATAAAAGGATCAATAAAGCTCTCAAATTGTGCTGCAAGTATCAAAAATATCAATAATAACGCAAGTCCAAAAGCAAAAGAGGTGTTCGAACTACTTTCCACAAAATCCCTAGATTCTCCACCCAGATCAGTTGTAAACGTATCGTCAAGCACTTTTGCCTTAATTTCATTCATGGCTTCAATACCGTCATTTATACTTTTACCTGGAGCGAGACCCGCAGAAACGGTGGCTGACAAATAGCGGTTGTTATGATACAACTGAGGTGGCTTACTTTGTTCCTCAATACTGATAATATTATCCATTTGGATCAATTGCCCTTTGTTGTTTTTGACATACATAGAGGTCAAGTCTAATGGTTTTGCTCGGTCTTTTTGTTCAAATTGTCCAATGACTTCGTATTGTTTCCCGTTTTTCATAAAATACCCAAAACGTTGCCCACTTAAAGACAGTTGCAAGGTTTGAGCAATATCAATTACAGAAATTCCTAAACTTTCTGCTTTTTCACGATCAATAGTGACATTGATCTCCGGTTTGTTGAATTTTAAATTTATATCAGAGTTGGAAAAGGTGGAGTTATTTTCTACTTCTTCCATAAATAAAGGGATTTTTTCCTCCAACTTGGCAAAATTAGGTGCCTGAATAATGTATTGTACAGGTAATCCTCCACGTCTGTTTACAGCGATTGTTGGCTGTTGCGTGACAGAGGTTTTAGCCTCTGGATATAGTTTGGTCCACTTGGTTAACTTTTCTGCAATTTCATCTTGGGACAGTTTTCTTTCATCAGGCTCTTTAAGAGAAAGTCTCATAAAACCGCTGTTTACTGAAGAAGAGCCAAAACCTGGAGAGGTAACCACTAAGCTTACCTTTTTTTCCGGAATGGAATCATCTACTAATTGTGAAATTTCCTGCATGAATCGATCCGTATATTCATAACTTGAACCTTCGGGGGCAGTCATCCTTAAAATTAAGGAACTACGGTCATCATAGGGAGCGGTCTCTTTTTGGATTAAATTAAAAAAGACATAAATCAGGCCGAAACAAGCAATTAAAATAGGGAAGCTCAACCATTTTTTCTTCATGAAACGGCTTAGAGCATCTGCGTAATTGCTATTTAACTTTTTAAAATAGGGTTCACTTAGAATGTAAAACTTTGATTTTTTCTGTTCTCCACCTTTCATTAGGTAGGCATTCAACATTGGGGTCAATGTAAGAGATACAAAAGCAGAAATCAATACAGCCGCACCAATGACGACTCCAAATTCTCGGAATAATCGTCCCACAAATCCTTCCAGAAAAATAACGGGAAGAAATACTGCCGCAAGGGTGATGGAAATGGATATAACTGCAAAAAATATTTCGTTAGATCCTTTGATGGCCGCCTCAATAGGGGACATGCCTTCTTCTACTTTTTTATAAATATTTTCTGTGACGACGATTCCATCATCTACGACGAGCCCTGTCGCTAATACAATGGCCAGTAAGGTCAGTACATTGATAGAAAATCCAAATAACCACATAATAAAAAACGTCGCAATCAGCGAAACGGGGATATCAATTAAAGGCCTGAAGGCAATCGCCCAATCTCTAAAAAATAAATATATAATCAAGATTACAAGAAATATAGAAATCCCTAAGGTTTCAGCAACTTCAAGAACTGATCTTTTTACAAAAATAGTATTGTCAAGCGCAATATTTAAATGGATATCTTTCGGCAGATCTTTCTTTAAAGCTTCGTATTGCTCATAAAATGCAGAGGAAATGTCTAAATAGTTAGCTCCGGGCTGCGGCACGATAGCTAATCCAATTAGTGGCAAGCCAGATTGACTTAATTTAGTTTCAATATTTTCAGGTCCCAAAACGGCTGAACCGATATCGCTGAAGCGAACTGTTTTGTCTCCGTCTGAACGAATAATAATACTGTTGAATTCTTCTGCTGTAGCAAGGTTCCCAACAGTTTTTACTGTTAATTCAGTATTGTCACCTGTTAATTTTCCGGATGGTAATTCTACATTTTGTTGGTTTAAAGCGGCTCTTACCTCTGAAACAGTACAACCGTAAGAAGCTAATTTTATCGGATCTATCCACAAACGCATCGCGTACCTTTTTTGCCCCCAAATTTGGACGCCACTAACTCCGGGAATCGTTTCTAATCGTTGTGAAATCACATTCTCTGCATAGTCACTTAGTTCAAGCTGGCTCCGAGTATCACTTTGCACCGTCATTGAAATAATAGCATCACCATTGGCATCTGCTTTGGAAACGACTGGTGGAGCGTCAATATCTTGTGGTAAACGTCTCGTGGCCTGTGATACTTTATCACGAACATCGTTAGCCGCTTCTTCAAGATCCTTTGTTAAATCAAATTCGACAGTAATGCTGCTACTTCCTTGCGAGCTGGAGGAGGTGATGTTTCGGATTCCATCGATGGAGTTAATCGCTTTCTCGAGTGGTTCCGTAATTTGTGATTCAATGATATCTGAATTGGCTCCCGTATAATTGGTACGGATCGAAATTTGTGCAGGATCAATCGAAGGAAATTCGCGAACACCTAGGAAGGTGTATCCTATAATCCCGAATAACACTATTGACAAATTCATTACAATAGTGAATACGGGTCTTTTAATGCTGAATGTAGATAAACTCATTGAGATTTTAATTTGTAATTTTTTGTTTAATCCAAGTAGGCTACAAACGGATTCTGATTGTTTTTTAGACTTAAATTTATTTAATGATTACTTTTACTGGGGCATCATTTTTCAAAGACATAATACCGCTTGTAATAACAGTATCGCCTGCTTTTAAACCTGATAATACAATAAGGGAGGCATCTGTTCTGGTAGCCGTTTCTATCATCACTTCTTTTGCCTTTCCAAATTCAGAAATAAAGATTTTCTTTCCATTTTGCACAGGAATAACTGCTTGTGTTGGCACTAAAATGGCTTCTTCGATGGAGTTTAAAGGCAATTCAACATTAGCGAAAGTACCTGGTAGTAATTTTCCTTCTTTGTTTTCTGCAATAGCTCTTACCTGCAGCGTTCGTGTTGCAATTTCAACTGTGGGCTCTATGGCATATATTTTAGCACTGTATTCCTCAGTAGATCCAGTAACTGTAAATCTTATCATCGTATTAATTTTGACCCTCTGGGCATATTTTTCAGGGATGGAAAAAGTAATTTTTAGTTTACCAATATTAACCAGTTTCGCTACTAAAATTGCTGGTGTTATATACGTTCCCACAGAAATGGAACGCAACCCTATTCTTCCTGAAAAAGGGGCTCTTATCGCAGTTTTAGCGATTTGGGCTTTTATTAATTGTCCTTGAGCTTTGGTAGAAGCATATTCAGCTCTTGCAACGTCATACTCTTCTTGACTTATCGCTTCTTTTTGCAATAGAAGTTTTGCTCTTCTTTCGTTTTCTGATGCTAGATTTTGTTTTGTGTTTGCTTGGCTCAGTTGGGCTCTCAATTCTATGTCGTTTACTTTAAAAAGCAACTGTCCTTTACTTACACTACTTCCTTCCTGAAAATTGATGCTTTCTACGATCCCAGAAACTTCTGAACGAATCTCTACTTGTTCATTTGCTTCAACAGAGCCTGAAAGGGACAGTTTATTATCAAAGCTCTGCGGGTGGGCGATGATGCCGCTTACTTTCATTGCATTGGTGGAAGCAGATTTTCCTTTAGGGTCGTTTGAGTTGCTTTTGTTTTCGAGTATTCTGTAAGTAATAAAAGCACCAAACCCAATAGTTAATAAGGTGTAAATTAAGTATTTTAATTTCATAACGTATTGAGTAAAGAAGTGTTATTTTAGGTTAATTCTACCTAATTGAATAAAGATTTAAATGCTGTTATACATTTGTACATACAAATATATAATTATAGAACTAATTAAACACTATTTATTTTACAGTATTTACTTATAAAGAGTTAGACATAGCAGAAAGTGATTTAAACAATAAAGTTAATATATTGTAATACAAATACTTAAATTAGTTATAGAGACTGCCTAACTGATATAATTCCAGATATTTTTATTTTTAGTGAGATCAATATAAACCGCTCTCAAAGTGGCGTGTTCTGGTTTTTGCAAAGTGGCGTCGGCGGTAAGGATTTTTATGGCTTTTTCTCTGGCTAAAGCCAAAATGTCTCTGTCACGGACAAGGTCAGCAATTTGAAGGTTTAGTACGCCACTTTGTTGCGTACCCATCAGGTTTCCTGGACCACGGAGCTTCAAATCGACTTCGGCAATTTCAAAGCCGTCATTGGTGCTTACCATTGTTTCCATTCGGGTTTTGCTGTCAGAGCTTAATTTGTGACTGGTCATTAAGATGCAATAACTCTGATCAGCACCACGACCCACACGACCGCGCAATTGATGCAGTTGCGACAGTCCGAAGCGCTCGGCACTTTCAATAATCATTACCGAAGCATTAGGAACATTTACTCCAACTTCAATAACTGTTGTGGCGACCATAATGTTGGTTTTTCCGTCTGAAAAACGTTTCATTTCGGCATCTTTATCGGCCGGTTTCATCTTTCCGTGCAAAATAGAAATGGCATAATCTGGCAACGGAAAGTCGCGCGAAACACTTTCATAGCCGTCCATCAAATCTTTGAAATCCATTTTTGCAGATTCTTGTATTAGCGGATAGACAATGTATATTTGTCGGCCTAAAACGATTTCATCTCGTATAAATTTCCATACTTTCAAGCGGTTGCTGTCAAAACGATGCACGGTTTGAATTGGTTTTCGTCCAGGAGGTAATTCGTCGATAACTGAAATGTCCAAATCACCGTACAAACTCATCGCCAGTGTTCGCGGAATAGGGGTGGCGGTCATCACTAAAACGTGTGGTGGAATCGTATTTTTTTTCCACAATTTAGAGCGCTGTTCTACTCCAAAACGGTGCTGCTCATCAATGACGGCCAATCCTAAATTTTGGAATTTTACTTTATCTTCCAGTAAAGCATGCGTCCCAATCAAAAGGTGTAAACTACCGTTTTCCAATTCTTCATGGATTATTTTCCTGGCTGAAGTTTTAGTTGAGCCAGTCAGTATTTTTATATTGATATTAAGTTCATTAGCTAATTCTGAAAGCCCGATAAAATGCTGGTTTGCCAAGATTTCTGTTGGAGCCATTAAGCAGGCTTGGAACCCATTATCAAGCGCCAGAAGCATGCTCATAAAAGCGACAATCGTTTTCCCGGAACCTACATCTCCTTGTAATAGCCGGTTCATTTGGGCGTTGCTTCCCATGTCTGTTCTGATTTCTTTAATTACCCTTTTTTGTGCTCCAGTGAGTTCAAAAGGCAGATGGTTTTGATAAAAATTATTGAAATTATCACCAACTTTGGTAAAGGGATGTCCCTTTATTTTGTGTTTTTGAACCAGATTTTTGGTAATTAATTGCAACTGGATAAAGAACAATTCTTCAAACTTTAATCGAAATTGGGCTTTGGCCAAAGCTTCTCCGCTTTTAGGAAAATGAATGTTGAATAAAGCGGATTTTTTGGGAATCAACTGCAATTCTTGCATTAGATAGTCTGGCAAAGTTTCTGTAAATAGCGTTTGGGTTTCTAGAAACAGCTGTTGCATTAATTTATTAATCACTCGGTTTGAAATTCCGCGGTTGGTCAAGGTTTCTGTCGAAGGATACACGGGTTGCATGGCAGAACGCAAACTTTGCTCATGCTCGCTCAACGCTTCAATTTCAGGATGCGCCATATTATAAGCGCCGTTAAACGAAGTGCATTTCCCGAAAATAACAGAAATTTCATTTAGTTTCAGCGATTCGCGAATCCATTTTTGTCCCTGAAACCACACCAATTCCATCTGGCCCGTATCATCTACAAAAGTGGCGACGAGGCGTTTCCTGCCTTTTGCAAATTCGACGGTTTTGATATTGATGATTTTGCCGATGATTTGTACCTCGGTTGCATTATTTTGCAACTCGTTAATTTTGTAATAGCGCGTTCGGTCAATGTACCGGTTTGGGTATAAATTGATCAAATCCCTATACTTATGAATTCCCAATTCCTTACGCAGCAATTCACCACGATTGGGACCAACGCCTTTTAGGTATTCGATTGGGGTAAGTAAGAGGTTGCTCATGTAGGGTTTTCCAAGTTCAAAATTCCAAGTTGACTATTCAATATTCAAGCTTGTTTTTCTTATGGAAGCGAAGATAGTTTTTAATTGGGAATTTAGGAAACGAAGAAAGAAGGGAATGTGCTAATGAAATAATTTACTAAGAGGGAATAGAGACCTATATTAAAAAGTTAAAATAAAATTTCATCTACCTTTTTTTAATAGAAGTTCATTTGGGAGAAATCATCTAATCTCTTTTCTTTAAAGTTGTATTGATTACATCAATCTATTTGATAATAAGTAAGTTAAGTACTATATTTTAAATAAAATGATGTAGTTCGTCGATTATTTTTGTTGTTTTAACGGATTTGTATGTATGTTTGAAAAGAATTAGAACTCATACTAAATACAATTTTGAAGAAGTTTGCCCCACAATCTACTTTAAACTTAAACTACTAAATTATGAAAACAAATTTACTTCGTGCAGTACTGCTAACAGCAGTTATATTCACTTTAAATTCTTGTTCTTCTGACGCTTCTGAAGCATCTACAGTAGAAGCAAAATCACAAGTTATTGTAAATTATACTTATAGTCCTAGTGAATTGCAAACAATGAAACTAATAAACGACTATAGAGTAAGTGTTGGCCTAAGTGCATTAGAAAAAATTAATTATATTTCAGTTCAATCAGAAGATCACGATAAGTACATGATCACTAATAATGTAGTTAACCATGATGGTTTTGTAGGTCGCTCTGAAAATATTATAAAAACGCAGGGAGCAAAAACAGTAGGCGAGAACATAGCTTATAATTATAGTACACCTGAAGCAGCGGTAAATGCTTGGTTAAATAGTCCAGGTCACAAAGAAAATATAGTTGGTAATTATACTCATTTTGGAATTTCAATAAGAGAAAATGCTATAACTGGTAAAAAATATTATACAAACATTTTTGCAAAAATATAATTAAGTTTGTTTAGTTTGAAATAACCAGGATATCAATTGATATCCTGGTTATTTTTTTATAACTCCATGATAATAAATTCACTTCGTCTGTTTAGTTGATGCTCTTCTTCGGTGCATTCAACGTCGTCAGCACATTTATTTATGAGTTGGTATTCTCCATATCCTTTAGCGGTTAAACGGCCTTTATCCACTCCGTTTTCTATTAACCAACCGATAGTTGATTGTGCTCTTCTGTCTGATAAAGACTCATTGTATTTGAATGATCCACGGCTGTCAGTATGGGATCGAATATCAAGTTTCATTTTTGGATATTGATTCATGACATCCAATATTTTTTCTAAATCTATAGCTGCTTCTACACGGATATTGGATTTATCAAAATCGAAGTATATATTTTTAATGCCAAAGCATTTACCTAAATCATCACCGATGGTGACCTTACATTCCTCTTTTTCTAAGGCTATATCTAGTTTTGTTTTTCCATCTTCGTCGGCAATAGTCACACTTTCTTCCTTGGTAGTATAGGCTTCTTTTTCGGCTCTTACATTATATGTTTTTCCGCATTCAACAGAAAAAGTATAGTTTCCTTTATCATCTGTATTAACGGTTCCCATAGGGTTAAACTTGTTGTCAAACAGACTGATTTTTGCCCCTAGAAGAATCTCAGAAGTGGCTAAATCTGTCACTTTTCCATATAGTTGCTGTTCACAAAGAAGCTTTTTAGTTTCTAGGAATTTATAGATATCATCATAACCTTGTCCACCATCTCTGTTTGACGAGAAAAAACCTCTTCTGGATTTAGTGTCAATCCAATACCCGAAATCATCCTTAGGAGAGTTGGCATCCATACCCACATTTTGAACCTTTCCAAAAGTTCCGTCTGCATTTATTTTAGACACAAAAATATCTAATCCTCCCAGACCTGGATGGCCATCAGATGCGAAATAAATTTCGTTGTCATCATTTACAAATGGAAAAGTTTCTCTTCCTTCCGTATTAATCAAACGTCCTAAATTTAAAGGTGTCCCAAAAGTCCCATCGTCATTTATTTGTACTTTAAATATATCAGAAAGTCCTATAGTTCCCGGCATATCAGAAACAAAATACATTGTTTTTTCATCAGGGCTTAAAATAGGGTGGGCTGTACTGTAATTATCACTATCGAAAGGAAGTTCAGTAATATTCACCCATTTGTCATTCTCTAAAGTGGCTTTATATATTTTTACTAAGGTATTGTCGTTTCCGTCTTTTCCTTTTTTCCCCTCGAGATAGTTATTTCTTGTGAAATAGATGGTTTTTCCATCTTTAGTAAAGACCGGAGTAGATTCGTTAAATTTAGAGTTGATGGATTTATCAAACTTGGCTGGACTTCCCAAACTCATTTCCTCGCCAACATCGGACACATACAATTTTGTGAAAGATTGACCGGTCCAGGTATGTCTTCTGTGACTTAAACTTCCGGTATCTCGTGCAGATGCAAATACTATTTTATTGGAATACATAGTAGTCCCATAATCTGAATAGGGAGAATTGATTCCTGCATCTTCCACTTTATACCTTCCGGAATTAGCCTTGATGGCATCCATATAGTTTTCGTTCTTCGCAAAAAGTTCCCCTCTGCTGTCATTTCCTGACATTTTATCAAATTTTTCCATAATTTGATTTGCTTTGTCATTTTCGCCAATGGATCTTAAAGATTGGGCATAGCGATAATAATAAGCCGGTTCCACTTCGGACGTCATGGCAAATAACTCGCCATACCATTGGGCCGCTTTTTCGAGCTCCCCATTGAAATAGTAGGCATTTCCCAGTTTTTGGAACATATCAGCCGATTTATAACCTTTATCAGCCACTCTTTCGTATGTTTTTATGGCAGATACAAAAGCATAGTTGTCATATTTTTTATCGGCAGCGGCTACTCTGGCTTTTTGTGAATAAATGTTTAATGAAAAAACACTTATTATAGTTATATAAAAGAGTATGTTATTTTTCATAATAATTGTTTTTAGGAGAATCGTTGGGTTGTGATTTTAATTTTTTTTATCTGTATTTTTTTTTAACATTTCATTGAATTGATCCATCATTTCATCACCTTTTTCATTTTCACCAGTGAATATAAGCGATTGGGCGTAACGATAATAATAGACCGGTTCTAAATCCGTTGTCATGGCAAATAATTCGCCATACCATCTAACAGCTTCCTTTAGTTTTTCATTAAAGAAATAGGCATTTCCTAATTTTTGAAACATATCTATAGATTTGTATCCTTTTTCAGCTACTCTTTCATAAGTTTTTAAAGGATTAATAGAGACATACCCCGTATTTTTATTTAAATCTTCCGTTACACGTGTATCAATAGGCGTAAAGGACTGTTTTATTGAATCTGTAATTATTTTCATTTGGTTATCTGTGAGGTGTCCGCCTTCTCCGAAGTGCGGTGTTACAACTCTCGTATTGTTAGGACCCAAATCATTGGTGTTAACCTGGCTTAGGTCTGAAACTTCATAAGTGGTAGTATAACCACCAAACTTCATATTTATCTTTTCTACGACATGGTATGAGTTGGCAGCCTTTACAGGTTTGACATCTGTTTTTAAATTTTTAAAAGTAGTTTTATTTTTACCTTCCATTTTTATTTTAGTTTCAGTCAATTTTAATTTTTGGGAAAAACTGCTAAAGGAAAAAACAAATAATAAAATTAAATAAAATTAGGCAGCCTTTCATGATAATAAATTTTTATCGGATTATTTGCGGGGTCATTTCATCATTATTTTTTCAATTTTATGAGTTCTTCTAATGCTATTTTCTGTTTTAATCTTTTCATTATTTCATTAGCTTGATCATTTTGGTCAATAAACATCAAACACTTCGCATAACGGGAATAATATTCTGCATCTAAATCAGAAGTCATGGCAAATAATTCTCCATACCATTTGGCCGCTTTGTCTAATCTGGAATTTGAATAATAGGAGTTTGCCAATTTTTGAAACAGATCTACAGATTTATATCCTTTTTCAGCCACTCTTTCGTATGTTTTTGTAGCATTTACGTATGCGTATTTATCATTTATTTTATCAGTGATGTAAACCTTTTCATTTTGTGAATAAATCTTAAATGAGACAAGGCTTATTGTCATACAAAAAATACATTTTTCTTCTCATAATAATTATTTTTTTAGAAAAATCTTTGAGTAGTTATTTTATCATTATTTTTAAATAATTCGTAGCGCAAGAAAATTTCATGTGAGCCGGAGTTGTAATTATCTAAATTAGTGGTTTCAAGATCATATCCGTAACCCAAATATAAGGCTTCAGATACTTGAAAGCCTACCATGGCAGTTATAGCAGCGCTCCATCTATAGGCTATTCCAACCACGAATTTTTCATTAAACATAAAGTTTCCTGAAACATCTACTTGTAGTGGTGCTCCTTTAACCATTTTTGTTAATAACGCAGGTTTGAATTTTATGGAGTTATTCAAATCAAGTATATAACCGGCTATCAAATAGTAATTTATTTTTTCTTTAAAAATAGCGACTTCATTGTCATCGTAGCGATTTGTTTCTATAAAATTGGGTACTGATAATCCTACATACGCCTTGTCCGAATGCAAATAAACACCAGCCCCAATATTAGGAGAGAATTTATTGTTAAAGTTTTGTAAACTAGGATCGCTATCAACTGGATTCAGCCGGCTAACGTCCAAATCAAATAAGTTGGCCGTTGCTTTAATACCAAATGATAGTTTAACTTTTTCAGAGGTCGGTATGGTGTAGGATAGATCAGCAGAAATAGTGTTTTCATGCGTAGGACCTATCTTATCGTTGATAACAGATACACCAAGACCTAATCTGCTGTTATTAAAAGGGGTATTTACAGATACTGCATTTGTAACTGGCGCACCATCTAATCCAACCCATTGGGTACGATGTAACGCAAAAATACTTAGAGCACCTCTCGATCCGGCATAAGCTGGATTTATATTTATTGTGTTGTACATGTATTGTGTAAATTGAGCGTCTTGTTGACCATAACTTACAACTCCAGTAAACAGCAAAGCGAATAATATTATTCTTGTCTTCATTTGGTTTCCTTTTTTATACCTGAGGGCTGCTAACCCTCAGGAATTATGTTTAAGTTAGATTTATCTTGTAAGGTATAAATACCCATCTTTTTGATTTGCCTGAATATCACCATTAAGATCAACGGAAGTATAGTTTAAGATATAAAAATACGTTCCTGTTGGCAATCCTGATGACCTACTGACTGTTGTTCTTCCATTTGAGTAACCGTTAAAAGCATTCGTTTCATTATTATAATTCCTAGTTTCAAAAACCAGTACTCCCCAACGGTTATAGATCTCAACTGTATTTTCAGGATAACAGATGGTATCCTCAAGACCGTCAATGACAAATAATTCATTAATCCCGTCCCCATTTGGAGAAAAAGCATTATGGACGAGTACACTTTCACAACCTAATACTGAAGCTTTTTCAACCTCTACTGTGTCAGACCCATTAACTGGAGTTCCGTCGAGTAATTTTCCATTTGCATTTGCAGTATTTGTTACTGAATCATTCGCTAAGTCGCTTTTGGTAATCGTGTAACTTTCACTAAAAGCGGGATAAGATTCTCCAGGAGCTAAACTTTCGATTGTGGTATTCAATCCCGTTAATGGATCTGTAACGACTATCTGGTAAATTGTAACATTTCCTAAATTCTTTACCTCTATAGTATAATTGATTATATCACCAACAAAACTATAGACATCGGTCGTTGTACCGTTGCTAGTAACTGTAGCCGTTTTAATAACTTCTAGAACAGGGTTTTGTATTAAAGGAGTTATAGTACAAGTTGGACATTCAGGGTTTACTGGGCAGGTTGTACATGGCGTAGGATCAGTAGAAGAATTTGATGTCGGATCCTCTCCAATAGGTGGGTTTCCTGAAACAATTGCAAGATTGTAAACCACCCCTGCATCAATATCGGCTTGCGTTATCGCATAAATACCACTGAAGGTAGAAGTATCAGAAGCACCAGCAGCCAATGCTATAGGACCTCCGGTTATTGTTATAACTGGATCAGAAACCGTCACATTAGTAAGTGTTACGTTACCGGTATTGGTCACCACGAAGTTATATACTACATTATCCCCAACGTTCGTTATGCCATCATTATTGGTGTCGACATAGGTTCCATCTTTAGTAATAACAATGGAAGATATTTGAGTTAAAGGTGTTTCAGTAGGCGTATCATTGTCGATTGCAGTTCCAGATATATCGGTTACGTCTTTATTTTCATTATCCTTTCCTAAAGCAGTTGCAGAGTTGATTACTATACCTAAATCTACATCAGCTTGTGTCAATGTATAAATACCAGTTACCGTATTGTTTGTTTCTCCCACTGCAAGTGAAGCTATTGGATTTCCAGTAATGTTTGCCATAGTAATTAGAGGGTCACTAATAACTACATTTGAAACAGGCACATTACCTATATTGGTTACCAAAAAGGTATAATTAATTTTTTCATCAACTTGGGCATAACCGTCATTATTGGTATCAATAAATTCTCCCTTTTTTACAAGTGCGATACCAGATTCATTAATCGTAAATGTTTTAGTTATTGAACAACCGTTAGCATCTTTTATTTCAACTGAATAAGTACCTTTTGGTAAACTGTTTAAATCTTTAGTTATGGCAAGACTTAACCAAGAATAGGTATAAGGCGAAGTACCTCCTGTAACAGTTTGAACTATGGAACCATTGTTACATCCAACACAATTGTTATTATTTATGATAACAGCAGTTGCACTTAAAACAGCTTGCGGTTGTTCGATAGATACTTCACAAGTAGTTTCATATCCTAAATTATCGGTTACTGTTACGCTATGTAATCCAGCAGTGAGAGCAGTGGCTTGAGCAGTAGTTTCTCCATTATCCCAAAGATAAGAGTAACCCACATTACCACCAGAAGGCGTTACTGTAGCGATGCCGTTGTTGTCTCCATAACATTTTGCAGGCTCATTTTGAACAATAGAACAAGATAGCACGTTAGGCTCTGTAATTGTTACAGAACAAGAAGAAGTACATCTTTTTGAGTCGGTCACTGTTACGTTATGTAATCCAGCAGAAAGAGCCGTTGCTTGCGCAGTTGTTTCTCCATTATCCCAAAGGAAAGTAAATTCGCCATTACCACCGGTAGGGGTTACAGTAGCTATACCGTCGCTAAGACCGCTTGCGGTTACAGGAGTGTCTTGCACTACAGAACAAGCTACAACAGCCTCAGGTTGGGATATTGTTATTGAGACAGTAACCTCACATCCTTTGACATCAGTGACAGTCACATCGTGTGAACCTTCATCTAAAGCATTAGCCGTAGCCGTAGTTTCACCGTTATCCCATAAATAGGTATATGTGCCATTTCCGCCGGTAGGCGTTACAGTGGCTGAACCATTAGATTCACCAAAACAAACCACAGGGCTAACTTGAACAGCAGAGGCTGTTAATAGAGTTGGTTGTTGAATAGTCACTTCACAAGTAGTTTCATATCCTAAATTATCGGTTACTGTTACGCTGTGTAATCCAGCAGTAAGGGCAGTGGCTTGAGCCGTAGTTTCACCATTATCCCAAAGATAAGTGTAACCCACATTACCACCAAAAGCAGTTACGGTAGCGGAACCATTGTTGTCTTCATAACATTTAGCTGGGTCATCTTGTACAACTAAACAGTATAGCTCATCAGGCTCTCTAATTGTTACAGAACAAGAAGAAGTACAGCCTTTTGAATCGGTCACTGTTACGTTATGTAATCCGGCAGAAAGAGCAATTGCTTGCGCAGTAGTTTCATTATTATCCCAAAGGAAAGTGAATCCACCGTTACCACCCGTAGGGGTTACAGTCGCTTTACCGTCACTAAGACCTTTTGCAGTTACGGCAGTGTCTTGCACTACAGAACAAGCTACAACAGCCTCAGGTTGGGATATTGTTACTGAGACAGTAATCACACATCCTTTGGCATCAGTCACGATCACATCGTGTGACCCTACATTTAAGGCAGTAGCAGTAGCAGTAGTTTCCCCATTATCCCAAGAATAAGTATATCCTCCATTTCCTCCAGCAGGTGTTACTGTAGCAGAACCATTAGATTGTCCAAAACATACCACAGGGCTGTTTTCAACAGCTGATGCTGATAAAACAGTTGGTTGATTAATAGTAACCGTAGTTGTTACAGAACAACTTTTAGAATCTGTTATAGTGATGGTATGTAAACCCGCATTTAAATCATTCGCTGTAGCAGAAGTAGAAGAGCTTTTATCCCAAGAATAAGTATATCCTCCATTTCCTCCAGCAGGTGTTACTGTAGCAGAACCATTAGATTGTCCAAAACATACCACAGGGCTATCTTCAACAACTGAAGCGTTCAATACAGCAGGTTGAGTGATTATTTGGTCACCCAAGAATATAGCGCACGCAGGATTTTCCTTATCTCTGATTTGCACATTGTAAGTTGCAGGAGCAAGGCC
>NZ_AJXL01000073.1 GCF_000264055.1 Flavobacterium sp. ACAM 123
GTTGTTGATTTTATAACTATGCTTTAATCCAATCAATAATGGAAGCATCAGTGGGAAGTGTTTGAGGCGATATCACTTTTTCTAATTCTCCATTTTCATTGATCAGGTACTTTTGAAAATTCCATGCTACATCAGAATCTTCTAATCCATTTTTAGATTTTTGGGTCAAGAATTGGTAAACCGCACACATATCAGCTCCTTTTACGGATACTTTGTCCATCATTGGGAAGGTAACACCATAATTAAGTTGGCAAAAAGAAGCAATCTCCTCGTTAGTTCCCGGTTCTTGCGATCCAAAATTATTGGCTGGAAATCCAATGATCACAAAATTATTGTCTTTGTATTCTTTATAAATCACTTCGAGGTCTTTGTATTGTGGTGTCAATCCACATTTTGAAGCGGTATTCACAATCATCACTTTCTTTCCTTTTAAAGTGGAGAAATCGAAGGTGTTTCCTGATAAATCTTCAACCTTGAATTGATAAATATTTTGTTTTTCCATAGCTATTTCAGTTTTGTTAGTATCTATTTTTATGTTTTGTGCCTTGTCTTGACAACTGAAAAGAAGTACGGCGCTACACGCAAACATCAATAGATTTTTCATCATTATTATTTTTTATAAAAATAACCAATCCAAGATTACTTTAATCTATTCCTCTATATTATTTTAGTTCAACAATCGTTAAATAAAATAACCAACGAATTTGTGTTTTAGTCTACTGCATACAGATATAATGCCGATAGCCTGTATTAATTTTTCAGTATAATATAAAAAAAGCCTGACACCACAATACATTAGCGTCAGACATTCCTAACAAAACAAACAAATCTTTAGACACTTAAAATTTATAAGTAAGCTTAACTTTCATATAAAATGGAGTCCCTGGTGTAAAATGAATTTCTTCCACACTTTTAGCTTCTTCTTTTAATCTTGATTCAGTGGCAAATTGAGTTTCGTTCCATTTTGTATTCAATAGATTCTCTACTGAAATCCCAAAAGTTACCGACTTATACTCGTAATTCACATTCATGTCTGTTACAAAATAGCCTTTGGCCACTATCGAATTGTCTTCATTTGCAGGACGACTTTTTAAATAACGGTAATGAAATCCTCCCGAGAGGCCATGCCATTTTTGAAAACTTAATCCGCCAGTAGAAGTAAAATCTGGTGCCAGAGGGATGTAGTTTTGTCCATTAGGTTCATCAATGCTTCTCGCATAGGTATAATTAGCATCTGAATCAAAATACAAATAATCATTCAATTGATAACGCAATCCAAACTCAGCCCCTATGCGTTTTGTTTTCCCACTTGGCTCAATGATCCCAGCATCACCCACATACACAAACTCCTGCTGTAAATATAAATACCAGAGCGCTGAGTTGACAATTAACCTGGGAAAAGGTTTCCAAATTGTTCCTACCTCTGTTCCTACAGCGGTGGGTAAAACTTGTTTTCCATTATTTTGAACTACAACGCGAGTATCATTCGAATGAAACCCAATTCCTGATTTAACAAAAAATTGTAAATTATTATTTTGGCTATAGATAAAATTAAGTTTTGGGGATACTTTCACCTCCGTCTCGGATTGCGTTTGAAATATTGGTGCCAACATATCTCTGTAATTAAACTTAAAATAATCTAATCGTACTGCTGGATTGATCAGTAATTTACCCAATTTTATTTCTGAATTTAAGTACGTAAACGCATTGGTCTGATCAATATCCCCTAATTTGATGTTTTCTAAAGTTATACTTCTGTTCATGGTATGTGATAGTTCCGTATCAGTGGCTGCATCAGCTCGAAAACCTATACCTAATTGAAATGACGCATCCCAATCATTACTTTTAACTTTCTTGTTTAACTCGGCATTCATTCCGTAAATAGACCTGTTTTCTTTTTGTCTGATTTGGTCACCATTTAAAGGGTCCTCTAAGAAAAAAGTGAAATTAGAATACAGTTCAAAATCATATTTAGAATAAAAAGCATTGGCTTTCAAGAAGGTATTTGCATCGATGTACTTGCTAAGCGATGCATTAAGATTTGTTCTGGAGGTAGTCCCTCCCTCTGTATCGTCAACTGATCCAAATCTAGAAATCGTTCTATTATCTACCAATCGTTGTGGTATTTGCCCCGATGCGTCCCAGGAACTTGAAAAACGAGAGGCGGATAATGAGAACTTACTATTATCATCAAGCACTGCTGCATATTTAGCTAACAGATTGACCCTATTAAAATTTTGTGGAGAATCAAAAGGACCATCCGTCAATATATATTCGGTAGCTATGTAGGCAGTTTGTTTTTTTTGGTTTCCCAAAAGATTAAATAAACCTACTGTCCTTAAAGTATTAAACTGGCCTACTTCAACGCTTCTGCTACTCTTATCTAATTTCTCCTTCGTTTGGAAGGCGACGTACCCTGCCGTTGCAAAATCCCCCTTGCTGGCATAGTACGTCCCTTTTCCAAAATCTATCTTTTCTACCGTTTCTGGAATTACAAAATGCAAATCAGCATAGCCTTGTCCATGAGCATGAGAGACCATATTTACAGGCATTCCATCAACAGAAATAGCGATATCAGTACCGTGATCTATATCAAACCCTCGTAAGAATATTTGCTCTGCTTTTCCTCCGCCGGCGTGTTGTCCTATAAATAGTCCAGGAACTTTCCTTAAAATTTCTTGAGAGGAATTTACTGGAGTCGTTTCCAAATCTATTTTTGAAATAACGTTCAGTGCCGATAGTTTCTGTTGGATCACAATCTCATTTAATCTAAAGATATCCTCTTGTAGCAGAATTCTATTTTCTGAGTGGGCTATAGTATAGTTTACTTTTTTGTACCCTAAGGCCGTCACTTTTAGAACGTTTCCGACTATCGATTTATCAATACTGAACATCCCTAATTCATTCGTATGTGCATGCGCTTCCGAATTCGTATTAACGACGTAGGCATTCTCAATTGTATTCCCAAATTCATCTACAACAATTCCTTTTTGGATTTGACTGTACGATACCAACCCCAAAGAGGCAAGCACTATTGTAAAAAAATATTTCATCACCAGATTTACAGTTGATTTACTTTTTTCTCTAAATTAGGTCCTAACTCATATACACTGGATAGTAACTCTTCCTTTATAGGCGCTACTTTTTGGTTCTCCTTATTAGACTTATAAATCATTGCTAAGTGGTATTGTACCTTTGGCTCAAATGATTTTCCTACCACATACTTTTTTGCAATTTCTAATGCTTTATCCTTTTGCCCCATATTCAAATAAGACCAAGCTAACAAATCATATGAATCTGGAGTAGGTCTGTGGTCTACCTCAATTTTAGCGATTTCTAACGCTTTAGGTGCTGTTTCTTTTGCATCAGCATAAATCAAAGTATTGTATTTATTATACATCGCTCCGTAATTATTTTTCTCAAGCATAGCGAAATAAGCATTCTTGTTTTCTAGCACTGCTGCATCATTCCCTTCAAATTGTGCAATCTGACATTTTAATAAATAAAAGTCAGGAGTATTGTGTGTGATCTCAATAGCTTCCACAATTCTTTTTGCTTCTTTAGTATTTCTTTCATAAGAAAATACAATCCAAGCAATTCCTTTTAAAGCATAGGAATAATTGGGATCTATTGCTAATGTTTTTAAGTAACTGTCATATGACTCTTGAATTCTGCCTGCGTGACCATAAAAATCACCCAGATTAGAATAAGACCATATTTTAAGTGTTCTATTATCTTCCTTCTCGGCAATGTCTCTTGCCTTTTCCATAAAAGTGATTGCGGTTTTCAAATCGCCTTTATGATCATTCCATTTTGCTAAACGAATTAGATAATCATAATCTTTCATGTCTTTTAGTTCAGTCAAATTACGTTCAGCCTCTACAAAGTTTCCCAATTCCATTTGGACATCAAACAATAATTTTTGAGTTTCTTTGCGTCCTTCACCAATAGCTAAAGCTTTATTTGCTAAATCTAGAGCCTCTTTAAATCGATGTTGTGCAATAAAATTTCTACCTAGTGAACGTATGGTAGATACTTTAGAATACTTATTGGCTTCATTTGATTGGACTAATAAATCTTCTGTTTTGTATAAATTTTTAATGTTTCCGGTATATTCAAAAAGGGTAGCGTACTTAGATGCTATTATACCCAAGTAACTTTTTTGATTAGGAGCTGCATCGTATTTCTTTTGCCAGAAATCAATTTCCTTATTGGCAAAATCTAATGATTCATTTCCATCAAAGCGCAAGTATTTATTATAGTCGGAAGTTTTTGTAATTTGGTTCTTTTTGTTTGTATCGCAGGCGAAAATAAAAAGGATTGTAAAAACCAGGACGGGGATAAGTTTATAAGGTTTCATAATATATGTGTTTTGTTTTGTTATTTTCTTTGTTATCCGAAACGAATTTGTGCTACAGTCTAAAACGTTTTGAGATAAAGCCGATGTACTATTTAAATGATTTTATTAGAATGTAATTAATATGCAATCGGTATTTTTAAAAAAAAACGGAGCCCACTAATTCTGAAGAGCTCCGTTTTTATTTAAATTTATTACCAGGCTGCTGCCAAGTAAGGAAAAGAAGTGGTAAACGCTTTATCATTTGCATCTACGTGATCTGAAGTAAGACCGGTATTAGAACCACCGGTTGGCCCACCAAAGATCAAGATTAGCTCAACATCAATAACATCATCAGCCAAAGCTCTACCAGTTAAAACATTTGTTCCATCGAAAAAAGTTGTTTTTCCAGAAGTTTTCACGTTTAAAACATCAGTAGCTAGTACACCTGTAAATTGTGCCGCAGTCAAACCTAAAGCATTCGTAGTATATCCCGGATTTAAAGCCTTCAATCTAGATTCAAAAATGGGCTGGTATTTTGCTCCCATTGCAGAAGGTATTGCCGCATTAAAATCATCCTTAGGTTGTCCCGAAGCAATAAAAACAGTATTGATAGCTGGTCTAGCCATTTGATCTTGCTGTACAAAAGTACCTGAGAAGTCGGCACTTACCATTGCATCTCCATTATTGTCGTCATTATTACAGCTTACTGCACCGATAGCGCATACTACGACAATAGCAATTATTTTGAATTTATTTGTTTTAATCATGATATTTTTATTTAGATTTTTTGGGAATTCGAGAACTATTCGTTTCATAATTTTTAATTTTAATAAAGAATAATTAATTATTGTTTTTTCTTAGTTTCTGCCCATACATTCAAAGTACTTGCTGTACCTAACATTGCTTTGGGAACTTCAACTACTACTGATAGTACATTTGACCCGGCAAAAGTATCTGTACCTGGATTTTTAAATGCTGTAGCAGTTCCTCCAAGAATTGCCTGAAATTGACCTAAGTCAAAAAAGAATGGATCGTCTCTAGGTCCAGCAAAAAATTTCATTCCGTTTTGAGTAGAAGTTACCGCTGCTGCACCATATTTAGAAATAGCAACGCTTCCTGAAGCAGCACTTGTTTTAATTGTACTGGATTTTCCAGTTGTTCCCGGAGCATAAGGTCCGAAGAAATACATTTTGTCTCCCTTTTTGATTGCTTGGATAACTAAGTCTTCCACATTATCACCCGTGTTATCAATATTAATTTCAATCATCACATTTTCATTAAATGCTGCTGCACCTGTTGCGGTAGGACTTAACAAACCTTGGGTGTTCACTGCAAAAACTAAATTATTAGTTTCTTGTCCTTGAAAGGTGTACAAATCTGTAATGTCTGCTGCATTACCTGTTACTGATGGAGCGTCTACGTGATCCGCTGCTACTAAGATTAAGCCTGAAATCGCCATTAACGAAAGACCTAATACCATTTTTGTTTTTTTCATTTTGTTATAATTTAAAAGGTTATACAGTCATTTACGGGAATGTTTGCGTTTCGGTTTTAAAAAAATTAAAAAAAAGTTAATTTATATTTCAAAATATTGACTAACAGCACTTTAATTAATTAAAAAAAATATAATTATTTTAAACTATGGCAATATTAGCCCACACAATCAATTTATTTTATGCAATTGCAAATAAGTTTGCTAAGTTTGTAGTGACAAAATCAAACCAATATGACTCAAGAAGAATTATTAGTACTAGTATATAAGAAAGACGAAAGAGCTTTTACACATATCTATGATATGTATTCTAAAAGTCTGTTTTCAGTTATTAATGTTCTTGTAAGCAATCGAGAAGAAGCTGAGGATGTACTTCAAGAAGTTTTTGTTAAGATTTGGAAAAACATTGATTCTTATAATGAGAGTAAAGGACGGTTCTATACGTGGATACTCAATATCGCAAGGAATACCTCCATAGATAAACTGAGATCCAAAAATTTTAACAATAGTCAAAAAAACCTTTCATCAGATAATTTCGTACATCTCTTAGACGACAGTAACAAATTAGTAGACAAAGTGGATACTATTGGAATAAATGAGTTCGTCAAAAAACTCAAACCAAAATGTATCCAAATAATCGATTTATTGTTCTTTAAAGGATACACCCAGCAAGAAGCTTCAGAAGAGTTGGAGATCCCTTTAGGTACTGTTAAAACACACAATCGAAACTGTATTAATGATTTAAGAACTTATTTGAAAGTATAATGGAAACAAAAGAATATATCAACTCCGGAATTTTAGAACTTTACGTTTATGGTTTGCTAAGCGAAACCGAAAATGAAGAGGTTACTATTATGGCTAATACATATCCTGAAATCAAGGAGGAAATTATTGCCATTGAAAAAGCAATCGTGGCCTTGTCCTCTAGTTTTTCACCCTTCCACTCAGTGGCTAATTATGAGAAAATCAAAGCTAAATTAGAGCTAAAATACGCTCCAGTAGTAGAAATGGAGAATTCCAGAAACTGGTCACAATATATAGGATGGGCAGCTGCCATTCTTTTAATGATTGGGATTGGTTTCCAATACACTCAATTGCAAGAAACAAGTAATCAGGTTGCCAGTACAGAAATTGAAAAATTGAAAATTGAAAAAGAACTAAATGATTTAGCACTTAAAAATAAGCAAAATGAAACTAGTTTAGCAGTTGTCAGGGATGTCAAGAATACCGTTGTAGCTCTCGGTGGACAGGCGGTAGCGCCAGAATCTTCAGCAAAAGTATATTGGAACAAAGAAACTCAAGTGGTTTATGTTGATGCAGTGGGATTGCCAGAACCTCCAAAAGGAATGGTGTATCAGGTTTGGTCTCTAAAATTAAGTCCTTTAACGCCAACAAGCATTGGATTATTAGAAAACTTTGATGAAAATGATCAACGCCTTTTTGCTGTTAACAGTACAGGTGATGCAGAAGCCTTTGGGATTACGTTAGAACCTGCAGGTGGAAGTCTAAGTCCTACAATGGAACAATTATATACCTTAGGAAAGGTATAGCGATTTATAAAATAGTATTTATATTAGAGCCAGACTTTCAAAACGAAAGTCTGGTTTTTTTCTTAAATCAACTTTGGCCAACATATCTGATAAATGGAAACCATTACGATAAAAAGTGTCTTATATTTGCACAATTAAAATTTTCATGAGCTATACCCTACTCTCTTCTCCCCTTCAAGGATTTACCGATTTTCGTTTTAGAAATGCTGTAAACAAGTATTTTGGAGGCATCGATACTTATTACTCTCCTTATATCCGTTTAAACGGAAAATTAGTTATTAAGTCTTCCTACGAGCGAGATATCCTCCCAGAGAACAATATGGCTCTAGAAGTTATTCCGCAGATTATAACGAACGATGCCGATGAGTTTCTTTTTGTAGCTAAATATGTTCAAGAATTGGGATATAAAGAATTGAACTGGAATTTAGGTTGTCCGTACCCAATGGTAACTAAATGCGGGATGGGTTCTGGTCTAATTAGTAATACGGAGAAAATCAATAGTATTCTTGAAAAAGTACATGGGGAGTCGGATATTATTGTCTCGATGAAAATGCGTTTGGGATATGATACTACCGAAGAAATTCTTGATGTTTTTCCTGTTTTAGAAAAATTCCCCATTAAGAATGTTGCCATCCACGCCCGCATTGGCAAGCAATTATACAAAGGAGGGGTACATTTAGATGCTTTTCAAGCCTGTGTTGACAACACGAGGCTCAAATTATACTACAACGGTGATATTACTTCGGTAGCGAAATTCCACGAAATGCAAGCTCGTTTCCCAAGCATAGACCACTGGATGATAGGCAGAGGATTAATTGCTGATCCGTTTCTACCCAGCATGATCAAAAGCAACAGCTTAGTATACCCGAAAAATAAAATGGAACTGTTTAGCGCGTTTCATGATACCTTGTACGCAGGTTACAGCGAATCCTTATCTGGCTCCACACACATTTTATTAAAAATGCACCATCTATGGGAGTACTTTTCAGTAATTTTTTCGAATCCTCACAAGGTGGCTAAAAATATAAGAAAATCAAAGAGCATTCGTAATTATGAGCAAACGGTCAAAGAAGTTATAAAAGCAGGGTAGTTGTAATTTTTTAAAACTCAAAGAACCATCCCATTTTTTTACATAAAGGTACCCTATTCAAGATTGACTCCATAGTACCTCGCGATATCAATAACTCCGAAGTAAAAATTCGCGAATTTGTGGTAGAAATAATTCAAATGGAGCTATTGCTAGACTTATCCTTTTTGAATACACAAAAACATAGTTTTTATTGTGCTTAAGGCGATATTTCATTTAGTATAGACTCCTTGGCAGTTCTCTATTTTACTAACTCCAAAGTAAAAATTTTGAAATTTACGGTTGAAATAATTCAAATGGAGATATAGCTAGACTGATTCTTTTTAAACGCATAGCAACATAGTTTTTATTGTCCTTACAAAGACATTTCTTTTTAGGTAGAATAACTTAGCATCATAACTATATTATAAATTCTACGTGGAGTGTAAAATGACTCAACATAAAAAAGGATTCTATTGCTCTCTGCGTTTTAAACCTTCTGTTTTCAATCATTATAAACTAAAAAAAGGTCCAACCGCTAAGTTGAACCTTTTATCATTTATATAAAATATTATTTCTTGTAATACTTTTTATATTTTGGATAGGTAATCGCCCCTATGACAGAAATCGTTCCTAATGAATACCAAATCCAACTCAATGAATGAGCTTCACCACTAGCATATGAATGTAAACCTACTAAGTGAAAATTCACCCCATAATAAGTAAACAAAATAGCGACAAAAGCAAACATACTCATTATGTTAAACATCCATTTTCCACGCAAAGCGGGTACAAATCTGGAATGAATAACAAATGCATAAACCATGATGCTAATCAATGCCCAAGTCTCTTTTGGATCCCATCCCCAGTAACGTCCCCAACTTTCATTAGCCCATTGTCCACCTAGAAAATTCCCAATAGTAAGCAGAATTAGCCCTACTGTCAATGCCAGTTCATTAATGTAAGTGATTTCCATAATATTCAAGTCCATCTTAGCCTTGTTCTTTTCATTGGTAAAAAAGATTAACAATAGAGCAACAAATCCTAAAATCATACCCAATGCAAATGGACCATAACTCGCAACAATAACAGCAACGTGAATCATTAACCAATAAGAGTTAAGAACGGGCTGTAAATTAGCTATTTCTGGATCAATCCAATTCATGTAGGCTGCAGATAAAATAATAGCAGAGACAAATGCCGCAGAAGCTACTGTCAATTTAGATTTGATATCAAATGCTAAACCAAAAAACATGGTTGCCCACGCAACATAAACAATTGCCTCATACGCATTACTCCATGGTGCATGACCAGATATGAACCAACGGGCTCCTAACGTAAAAGTATGTAAAACGAACAATGCTGCGATTACTATATGCATTGAATTTACTAAAAAACGCATTAGTTTAGTTTCTTTGAAAATCTGTATAATGGTAAAAACCAACATTAAAATAGAAGCGAAAAGATACCAATAAGGTAGCTTTTGCAGAATATCAAATTTGTTGTAAAGTATTTCGGCTGAGATTTTATCATCAGTAGGTCTTACCCTACTCCCAAACTTCTTTTGAAAACCATTAATACTTTCTACTAAGTCATCAGCATTTTTATAATCACCAGATTTGGAGGCATTATTTAACGAACCAAAATACAAGGGCAAAACACTTTTTGTATAAGTCGAATCCATCCCTTTTAACCCAGCTTCACCTAGTTCTAATGAAGAAACCCATTTGTTGTTCGCATCATTAGGAATTGGAAAAATTTTCAAAATTCTTCCACTTAGCGCTGATTCCATCAAGTTTACTTTCTTATCCGTCTCAATAAAGTCTTTTTCAAACTGATTTGGATTGGCCGCTTTGTAGGCTGCATCTAAATAAGGAGACAGTTTATAGTTCCCCTTGTCATCAAAAAAGGAAATAAAAGGTGCGTATTTAGCTTTCACGTCCACTCCTATGATTTTACGGATGCTATCGTTCCCTCCCTTCATGTATATTATAGGAATTTCAATCCAGAATTGTGCATATTGAGAGATCGATAGAAATACCTGATCAGGGTTCATTCCCTTGTATTCATTTGAATGACTTACTTTCCTCAATAGCTCAGAGGAAAAGGTATTAATAGGTTTCATTCGTCCTCCAGCATCCTGAATAACAAGTCTTCCAAACTTTTCCGCATGTGCCTCACTAACTTTAAACTTATTAAGTAACGAATCCAACTGTTTTTCTGTTGGTGCAGTTCTAACATGTGTTCCGTTTTCTACATGATCAGCATGGCCGCCATCTTCATCATGATCGTGATTATGATTCTGAGCAAAACTACTCATGCTCATTATTAGGACCAAAATGGTAAGTAACTTCGATTTTTTATTTTTAACCACTTCTAATTTTTTTCTTAAGTCAGCAAAGCGCGAGTATTTTGTAAACATAATTGACATCATAGCAAAAAATAACATGAAATAACCAACATAAGTAATCGCTGTCCCCCAAAAATCATGGCTTACAGAAAGTACAGTTCCTTTTTCGTCAGGATCAAATGAAGATTGAAAGAAACGATACCCTTCGTAGTCCAAAATATGATTCATATAAATTCTTGCATCAAATACTTCCGAGGAATCTTGAATCGTCACTTTACTTTCAAAAGAAGAGTAACTTTTCTCCGTTCCCGGGTATTTCTCCGCAATAAAGTCATTCAATTTAATTTTGAAAGGCAGCTCGTACGCTTTACTTCCGTAAAAAACAGTGTAGTCAATGTCTCCTATTTTTACTGTTTTAGCATCGCCTATTTTTCCTTTAGACCCTATAACAGTTACTTCTTTTTCTTTACCGTCTGCTTTAACTTTAAGCACTATAGCATCTTCGTGATTTTTAGCTTTGTAATCGTTTTTAGATTCATAAGCAATCACTCCTTTTACAGCAGGATCTGGAAAAACAAATCTCCTCTCTCCAATGCTATAAAGAGAACGCATCATTAAAGGCTGTACGATGTCTTTAGCTACCTCGCCTTGTAATTTATCAGCCATTCTCATAAAGTTACCTTCAAACGGAGTTTGGATTGTATAGCCATCTCCAGAAGAGACAATATTTATAGCGCCATCTGTTGGTTTATTTAAGGAAAATAAGACATTGTGAATATTTTGAACTTCTCCTTCTTTAAGAAAATGTTCATCTCGTCCATCATCCCCTGCTTCCACTAATTTCATGTATAAAACTCCCGTAGGATCTGCTTTTACATATTCTTTAGCCCCCATAATAAATTCTTCAAACTCCACTTCAAAAGAGGTATCGGCAAATTCATCAGAGATAGAAAAACTATTGTTTGTGGCCGGTGACAGCAATAATGGTTTTTCAAAAACTTTTCGTCTCATATCACCCTTGTAATCACCATCGACAAAAACGGTAAGGAAAGTTTTGTCTGAGTAAAACTGATTTTCTGCAGCTCCTTCGCGTATCGGCATCATCCCTTCATAGCTAATGTAACGAGTTACAAACGCACCAGAAATAATAAAGATCCAAGATAAATGGAGCAACAAAGTAGCCCACTTTTCTTTTTTCCAAAGTTGGTATCTCTTAATGTTTCCTATAAAGTTAATTACAAAAAACACCATGATAGCTTCAAACCACCAGGCATTATAAATTAGAATTCGAGCTGTATCTGTATTGTATTTACTTTCGATAAAAGTCCCCACACCCATCGCTATTGCAAAGGAAAGGAAAAGAAGCGCCATCAATCTTGTAGAAAATAAAAAGGAGAATATTTTTTGTTCATTTGTAAGGAATTACATTTTTTAAATGTTGTACAAAAGTACTTAAAAATGTTGATTAATATATTTGCACAATTGTTAATTTAATCTAAAATTAAGAGGGCAAAAAGCAGTAAAAATAGCGATTTTTTCTACCTGCAATCATACCTAAAAAAGGGCTGTTTCTCTTTGTTTCTATTCGTCCTTTTCTAGAAGGTTTTCGGGCACCCTACCAAAGGTGGACTCGCTACTCCGGTAGTAAGATTCTACCCCTGACGCAGATCAACTAAAAGTGATTTTTTGTTCTAATAATCAGCGTTTATTCTACTCCTTTTCATATAAATTGGCCCTGCAATACGGGAGGTGATTTATAATTGCAATATACAATTTAGGGACCATATCAAAAGAAATCCGAAATTATCAAACATGAAGAACTCCATGATCATAATTAAACCTTATTATTCATACCTTGAAATACAAAAGAGCCAAATCAATTTACAGCCTCCTACTACTAACGACGCCAAACCGGCGCCTTTAGATTTACAGGTTCTGATACACTGATTCAAGAGATAATCGAACTTAAACTAAAAACACCATGTTTATCAAATAATCGACAAAAATAAAAAATGTGATTATCTCATTTTCTTGTAAACATCGACTTTAATAAACTAGAAAAAAGATATACTTTTGTCAAACAAGAAGACGGTCCAAACGGACTATATTTTAAAATCAAAACAAAGCAAACTCAGAAAAATATTTTTATCGATGCGAATGCTCCTGAGCAATTTGCAGAGGTGATAGCAATCTTAAAAAAAATATTCACTATTCAAAAATACTACTCAAGCAAGTTATCAATATTTTGGAGATTATAAATTTGCACCGCCTACGCCTCCGAGTATAATTAGCAATAGCCATTAACGACACACCTATTTCCTTGTTAGTTTTTCTTAGCCGGGAATTGTTTTTTCAGGTATAAACTTATGTTTGTCGGCAGTTATAAGTCTACCTTTACATAAGGGCGTATGTTATGTTTAGTGGTATATAAAGTTGCCACAAATTTATAGAACAATGACATGATTTGATGTTCTCTGTACATGGTACACTAAAATATCAATACAAATTGTCAAATTGAACTGCTCTGACTATTATTAAGCTATTTTTTACGAACTTTAATAGTAGAACAAACACTATATTTGAACTCTTAAATAATCAAGAAGACCTTCCTATCAAGGAAGTTCATTCTGATGAACGTTATAAATTAAAAAGACCTATGACAAATAATATACCAATTGAAAACCAATATAAAAGAACCAGTATATTTGAAAAAGAAAATGTGACTTATCTAGTTCGCGTTTTAAAAAGATTCAATACCGTACCAAAAGTCAATAACATAAATATTATTACCTCCACAAGTGCCCCTGATGTATTTAAAATTATACCAAACAAATCGATTATAATTGGATCATCATTATTAGGTCAACCCGTTTTAGCACTAGTCTATTTACGATATGCTATTGAATGGCAACTGTGGCATAAAGCATTGAATAGCGAAAAAAAGGATACTTTTTTATGTGATGTAGCCGCGCTTGAAGTAACCCGAATTTTTTATAACTTATTACCTAAAGACGATAAAGAAAAGTTAGAAAACCTTGATTATTTATTAATTGATTTAATTAAAAATGACACCTCCTTAAGTATTGAATCTTTATCACAATATGCCGAGCTACAGCCTTTTCATGGGTTGAACACTGATAGTAAAGTCTTTAAAGAATCTTGGAAACCACTCGTTGAGAATCTGGCAAAACCAACAGAGTATTTGTTAATGTCTGGAGGTGATCTAAGACTAAATATCGACGAAATTGATTTATTAAATAAATATGGTTGTCGACCATTTCCGAGACCTGATGCGTTTACTTTTGCCTCATCTACTGGAACAAGTGTTTCTAATTTTGCGTTTGATAAAACAGACAAAGTAAGAAGTATTCTAATACGAAATAGCTTAAAAAATGGCTTCAAAAACGCGACCATTGAGTTTTCTGAATTACTAAAAAATAACCTTCGAAGGATCTTTAAATTAAATGATGAATGTGAAATAATCTTTTCGCCATCAGGAACAGATTCTTCACTCCAAATAGCTGCTATAACTCAAATTATTTCCGATAAAGATATTACACATGTTTTAGTGGCTTCTGATGAAACGGGTAGCGGTGTAGCTTCGGCATTAAAAGGATGTCATTTTGAAAACACAACTGCTTTAAACCATCCTGTTAAAAAAGGGGATAAGATTAAAGGTTTTAGAGATATTGATTTGATTAAAATTCCTTTTAGAGATGAGAATGGCGCATTAAAGTCGTCTAGTCAATTAGACAAAGAAGTTTTTGATGCTATTTCGAAAACTAATGAATTAGGTAGACATGTTGTATTGCATACGATGGACCAGTCGAAACTAGGATACCAAGCTCCAAGCGATGCATTTATTCAAAAAGTAAATACACTCGATAAGATATCAATGCAGATCATTGTAGATGGTTCGCAGCTTAGATTGGATCCTAAAGACATACAAAATTATTTAAATAAAGGATATATTGTTACTATAACAGGTAGTAAATACTTTACCGGTCCTCCCTATTCTGGTGCATTACTCCTACCTAAAGGGGTCAGTAAATCAATTCATTCTGTCAAAAGCAAGTTACCCGAAGGTTTGACCCAATATTACAATCATTCTGATTGGCCCACTTCTTGGTTCTGTTCAGATAATTTATCCGAGGGATACAATTACGGTTCCTATATGCGCTGGAACGCAGCGATAGTTGAAATGGACCGCTATTACAAAACACCGGTTTTATACAGAAATATGGGAATTGAGATGTTTTGTAATTTTATTGAAGATTCTGTAAAAGAAGCTTCTTTTCTCGAACTAATTTATGGTAATGAAGCAAAAACGAATAGCTATGACAGTAAAGAATTCGGAATAAGAAATATCCGTACTATTTTCCCTTTCTTTATTCTTAAAAATAATGAAGTACTATCGATTGATAATGTAAAGAAGCTTTACACTTTACTAAATTCAGATTTATCGGCTCAATTTGAGGACTCTTCTTTAGAAATTATTAGGCTTGCAGCTCAAAAATGTCATATCGGCCAAGCGGTCAATGTAAAATACGGTACTGATATTGAAAGTGCAGTTTTAAGAATTAGTTTGGGAGCAAGGGTAATTTCTGAAAGCTGGACAAATAGAGATATTAGTCTCTATTTTAGAAATATAGAAACACAGATGAACCAAATTACCGTAATCCTCAAGAAAATAGAATTAATCCTCAGTCATCCAGACTTGATAAATTAAATAGATCAAGATATACTGATTTATCTGGGCCTGCGACAGTCCCTAAATAAGAGTCTATTCTACTTTGAAAAGATAGACTCTTATTTAGGGAAGCGTTCGCTCACCAATTTTCGTAATGCGCTGCTCTGCATTAGCAAGCTATTACCCCCCAAAGCAAAACGAGTAAACGGACCGTTATGCCTGTACAATGCAAGTTCTCCATATCAGTTTTTCCCCTCTCGAAAAGTCAAGCTACAAAGCAAGATTTATTTGATTTCTATAAGGTACATTTTGAACAAGCAAGTATCTTTTTAAAAATTCACACGTGCTAACTTTTGGACGTAGAAATATAGTAAAACGTCCCGTTAAACACATATTATACCAATTGTATATTCGATTGAGTCTAATTAAATTGTGCTGTTTTCAAATTGTATCGGCATTATACTAAAACGCTTTCAACTAACACAAATTTGTTCGTTAGTACTTTCCGCTCCTTAAAAAGACTACGCAGTTCTGCTGTCTTCCCTAAAAATGAAAAACGAGACTTGACTTACAAAATTTAATTACTTCTTTTTAAATTTAAAAAACACAGAGTGTGAAAGTTGGAAGTTTACTTACTTCTAAGTGGCAACTCAAAATTTTGTGCAAAGCGGTTATAGCTGCGTAAACACTATAAATTTAGGCAAAAACAATATTTAAGACGCCGAAAAAAACTAGTTGGACACAAAAAATAACGAAGCTTATTTTAGCGTTTATATTCGGACGAAAAAGATAAATTAGTCCGTGAATAATAAGACTCGTCAAAAACCACATTACGTAATTCTGGAATGGAATCACATCATTTTCCCAATGCCAAAATCCTAATGCCATAGCAACAGGTTCCACTAAATAATCTAAGGCAGTCATTAATAATGGAGGAAGTACGATAAGCCAAAGCGCTTTTCTAGTAAAATATTGAACAACACCATAGGTACTGAGTGCTAAAAACAGCCAATTGACACCTATTAACACTGGAGTATCAAAAATTTTAAATCCAAATGCATCACCATAAGCATAGCTTCCAAAAAGAATACCTGTGGCAACTCCAATCGCCTCCACTGAAAATCCTATGAGAAAAATAAGGAACGAAAGAATCAAAAATCGGTTGCTAAAATCTTTGTTTACTTTATAAAACACAAATAAAGTAAGCAACAAATTAAGTGGCGAAAGTGGCAAAAATAGATTTCTATATTCAGGTAAAGATATTCCGAGTAACCCAAAAAAATAGAATAAAAGCAGAAGCCCAATCCATCGTATTTTCTATGGAGATTGTTTTTTATCATTTTATTAATTTCTCAATGATTTTTGCTGATGAAAGTGCGAGCGGAATTCCTCCTCCTGGATGAACACTGCCCCCGCAAAAATAAAGATTTTTATATTGAGAAGAAAAGTTTTTGTGACGAAAAAATGCTGCAAATCTACTATTGCTAGATGTTCCGTAAAGCGAACCTTTAAAAGAGTATGTTTTATCTTGTATTAGTTGTGGCGTTAATTGTTCTTCAAACAGGATCAATTTTTCAATATCTTTGCCTAAAATCCTTGAAATTTTACTTAAAATATTTTGTCTAGCTTCCGCAATCATACTGTCCCAATCTTGGCCGTAAACGGAAGGTACATTAATCATGACAAACCAATTTTCTTTTCCTTTAGGAGCATCTTCTTTGATATGTTTGCTCGTGATGTTGATGTAAATAGTTGGGTCTTCGTAGATTGTTTTTGAATCAAAAATATGATCAAATTCTGTCTTGTAATCTTCAGTGAACATAATATTGTGCACATCTAATTCAGGAAACTCCTTGTCAATTCCCCAATAAAAAATGAGCGCGGAACTGGATCTTTCTTGTTTATCTACTTCTTTAAGTTTTTTAGCTGAGGGTATCAATTTCTCATATACGGTATGAATATCGGCATTGCATACTACAACATCAGCTGAATAATTACCCGATTCTGTTGTTACACTTTTTACCAAATTATTGCCTGTTTCGATTGCAGTTACTTCTTGATTAAAATGAAAGTCAACTCCAATCTCTTTTGCCAGTTTTACTAAACTATTTGTAATCTCATGCATCCCGCCTTTTGGCAAGTAAGCCCCTAAACCAAACTCTAAGTGCGGAATTATATTCAAAATACCTGGCGCCTTATAAGGATTAGATCCATTGTAAGTAGCGTATCTATTGAACAATCGAACCGTTTTAGAATCAGTAAATTTTTTTTGATTCACTTGATTCATCGAACTAAAAATATTTAAAAAAGGAAACTTAAATATCGAAGCTGCAGTAGATAAAGTGAGAAAGGAATCTAGTTTGTGTAGCGATTTATTTAGGAACTGCTCTTCGGTAGCTTCGTATATGAATTTACTTTTTTTGAGATGGTTTTTTACTTTTTCAGCAGAATCGGTTGTTTTTCTTCCAATTTCATCAGCGAAAACATTTACATCTGAGTCGGCAGAAATGCGCGTTCCATCTTCATAAAAGTAATTACACAATACTCGAAGCTGATCAAAATTGAAATAATCAGTGGACTTTTTTCCCGAAATTTCAAAAAGCTCAGTCACTAAATTGGGCATGGTAAAAAGCGAAGGACCCGCGTCAAACCTAAAACCGTCTCTGCTAAATTGCGTAAGTTTTCCTCCTGGATAAGAGTTTTTTTCAAGGACTTGAACATTATAGCCTTTGTTTTGAAGTCGAATCGCTGAGGCAATTCCAGCTATTCCAGAACCAACAATTATTGCCTTTTTCATATACGATCTGATATTAAATGAAATGTTTTACGATACTTTTGTTAACAATGTCCAATTATAAAGTATTGCTCAAACGTTCAAAATATTTATATTTATTTTAATTGTTATTACACAAATTTTGTTTCCTGAACATGTACAACTTATTTAGAAACAAAATTATGCATGTACTTTTTTGAGTTCTTGCTTTAGGTATTTCCATGGTACTATTAACATGCCAAAACATTCTCCTTGTTCCTTCCCCATATGTTTGTGATGCACTTTGTGTGCTCTTCGAATAGCTCGAAAATAGACATTATCACTATTTCTGAACCATTTAAACCTTTGATGAATAAATACTTCATGAACTAAAAAATAAGCAATTCCGTATGCCAAAATACCAAAACCAATATACATTATTGGCCATATTGCAAACATAGAGCCGAGCATAATACACAACCAAGAAGGAATAGCATAAATCAAGAAAAACATATCATTTTTTTCAAAAAACGTATTTCTATCAGGCACGTGATGATCTAAATGTAAATTCCATAAAAAACCGTGCATCACAAATTTAGTGAGTAAACCACGCCATGAATTCCATTCCCCAAAAACGTTAACAAAAATAGATTAAAACCCCCAACCTAAATAACTACTTTTTTT